>JBDTWS010000109.1:0-14038 GCA_040006575.1 Betaproteobacteria bacterium | reverse complement strand
CGAGTGCGATCAGCTTTCCGCGGTCGGCGGTGAGCACATCGTCCAGCGCCAGGCGTGGGTGAGCCTGCCCCCGCCCCTCCGCCCGCTCCTGCGGTCGCTCCGCAGCCGGGCGCCTGCCCTTCGGCGCGTCGGACCGCGGGCGGTCAGGTTTTTTTTGTGGAATCTCGGGTGCGGACATAGACCGCGCATTTTACGCGGCTGGCGGGCAGATTGACCTTTCCTGCAGGCGCGGACACAATCGTCCCACAACAAAAGAAAACGATATGGCGCCAAACGATAAACGGGACGACTCGCTGGCACACGGCCAGATACCTGCGGACGAGTATTCCGCGCGAGTCCGGGACCGTGGCGATCCGCTGCTGGGACACCGCGAACGGGTGATGTACCTGCTGTCGGTGCTGGCAATCGTTGCGTTTGTGCCCTTCGCCATCAATAATTTCGTGCGTGGCCGTTATGCGCTGGGTGGGGCCATCGTGGCCACGCTGCTGGTCTTCATGGTCAATGCGGTGGCCATCCACTTCAAGCGCCATCCGCCCATTCCGTTCATCCTGCTGCTGCCGCCACTCTGCGCCGCCATGACCATCGCTTTCCAGACGCAGGGCATCCACGGTGCGTTCTGGTCTTACCCGGTGATCCTGTTCTTCTACTTCATCATGCCGCGCGGCACGGCCACGTTTGCCAGTATTGTCCTGTTCATTTTCTCGACCGGGATGGTGGCGTATTACGTCAGCGTCGACGTCGCAATACGTTTCTCGATGGCGCTGGCGCTCACGATCATCATCATCAATGTGATCCTGAACGTGATCGTCAGGCTGCAGGACAAGCTGCTGGACCAGAGCATCCGCGATCCACTGACCAGCGCGTTCAATCGCCGCCACATGCAGACCTGTCTCAATCAATCGCTCGAACATGGCAATCGCAACGGCACACCGGCGTCGGTGCTGCTGTTCGATATCGATCATTTCAAGCGCATCAATGACCAGTTTGGGCATGCCGCCGGTGACCAGGTGCTGTGCGGCATCGTCACGCTGCTGGAAGCGCGGCTGCGCAAGATCGATTTCCTGTTCCGCATTGGTGGTGAGGAATTCATCCTGCTGCTGACGGAAACGCAGGAAGCCGATGCAGTACTGGTGGCGGAGGATGTGCGTGCAAGAGTGGCGGCAGCGCCGCTCTACGGAGAAAACCTCACCTCGGTGAGCATCGGCGTGACAGGTTTGCGCAGCAGCGATTCGGTGGACTCATGGATCCGGCGCGCCGATGATGCGCTGTACAAGGCGAAGGCCGCGGGACGGGATCGGGTGGTTACGGCCGGCTGATTTTGCAGTATTGAAGGGATGAAAAACCAGCACCGGTGCGGCTTCCAGGCATAAAATGGCTGGAGACTCCCGTGATTACTGGAGTGTGTCCTGCCTACAATTGAGTGTCGCCGGTATCGATCTCGAGCGGCGGCAGCCCTTCGCACCAGCGGCGCCACATCAGGCGCAAGGCACGGTGGAACCCTTCGGCGACCAGCGCCGGCTGCCCCATCGCACTGCCTGCAAACCGCTCGCGCATTTCGCTGCGGACAACGGAAAGGGCAGCAAACCTGCCTTCCCAGGCAACGCCCTTGTCGACAAATTCCGCCGGATCGTGGGCGACAAACGCATCCAGTCCCACGTGGCCAAGGATCGACGCGCCCGTCCGCGCGGCGGGCGTGTTGCCCGCCAGGGTCAGCGTCGGCACACCCATCCAGAGCGCGTGCAGCGTGGTCGTACCACCGTGGTAGGGGAAGGTATCCAGGCAGATGTCCACTTGATGATGCAGACGCAGATAGGTTTCCATGACGCTGCGTGGGTGGAAATCGATTCGATCCTGTGCGATGTTTTCTTCGGCAAACCATTCAACCAGGGATCCGTTTTGTCCATCGCGCGGCATCCCGCCCATCAACAGGCGCGAATCAGGCACCGCGCGCAGGAGTTGTGCCCACAGCGCGATCACGGCGCGACTGATTTTTCGTGGATGGTTGAAGCTGCCGAAAGTCAGGTGGCCGTTTGCCAGTGCGGGCAGTGGATTCACGGGTGGCGCTGAGGCTTTGGGCTTGAACGGTGCGCTGGCCGGCAGGTACACGAATTTTTCGGTGAACTGGCGGGCGAACGGCTCATGGGGAAGGAAGTGCCGGTCCGTCACGTAGTAGTCGATGGCCTGCAGCCCCGTTGTGCCCGGATAGCCCATCCAGGAAATTTGTACGGGCGCAGGCTTGCGGGCAAACGTGAGGAGACGGTGTTTGCCGGTATGGCCGGAAAGATCAACGAGTATGTCGATGCCGTCGCGGGTGATTTTTTGCGCAAGGTCGGGCTCGGAAAGTGCGGCAACCTGGTGCCAGTGCGGCACGTAACCCTTCATGCGCTCCGTGACGTTGTCTTCGATCACATTGGTCGAATAGGCGTGCAGCGACAATTGCGGATTTCCCGACAATTGGGCGAATATCGGCTCGACAAAATTCGCCATCGCATGAGCGCGCAAATCGCCCGACACGAAACCCACTTGCAGGCGGCGTTCCGGCTCGCGCGAGTTGGCATGGTTCGGCCAAGCGGCACGCAAGGGCGGCTCGAAACGTTCGCCAAAACGGCAATGTTCGGCAAACAATGCCCGGCTGTCGACCGCCTCGTGATGGCTGAGGCAGAAAAGCAGGCTGTCATAGGCCGCTGCGAAATCGGGATTGATCTCGAGCGCGCGCCGATAACTCGCGACCGCGTCATCGATCCGCGTCAGGTCCCGCAAGATATTTCCCAGGCTGTGGTGCGCGGCGGCATAGTCCGGCTTCAGGGTCAGCGCCTGTCGACAGCTCTCGGCCGCTTCTTCCAGTTTCCCGGCGGCGCGGAGGGCGGCACCCAGGTTGTTGTGCGCCTCGACGAATTTACTATCGATGGACAATGCCCGGCGATAGTGGGTCACTGCAGCATCGACCTGCTTCCGGTCGAGCAGGATATTTCCCAGGTTATTGTGCGCGCCCGCGAGATCGGGATCGATTGCCAGTGCGCGCCTGCAGCTTTCGGCCGCTTCATCCAGCCGCCCAAGGTCGCGCAGGATCCGGCCCAGTTCGCTGTGCGCCCCGGCATACGCGGGGTTGATGGCCAGTGCCTGGCGATAACTGGCCACTGCCGTTTCGCGCTGCCCGAGTTCCTCCATGACGATGCCGAGATTGCTATGTGCGCCGACGAAACCGGGATTGATCGCGAGCGCCCGCCGATAGCTGGCGACGGCTTCGTTTCGTTGGCCCAGGAGCCGCAGTGTATTGCCGAGGTTGTTGTGCGCTTCGGCAATATTTGCGTCGATGGCCAGCGCGTGGCGATAACTGGTAACGGATTCGTCGAGTCGGCCCAGCGACTGCTGCGCATTGCCGAGGTTGACAGATGCTTCGGCAAATCCCGGGGCGATGGCAAGCGCCCGGCGATGACTCGAGGCGGCTTCATCGAATTGTCCGAGCGCCTGCAATGCCCTGCCGAGATTGCTGTGCGCAACCGCAAAATCCGGTCTTATGGCCACCGCGCGGCGATAGCTGGACACAGCCTCATCCACCTTTCCCAGGTCCAGCAGCGCATTGCCAAGGATGTTGTGTACCTCGGCGAAATCGGGATTGATCGCCAGTGCGTGTCGCCAACTTGCCATGGCCGCATCGACTTGGCGAAGTTCATGCAGGGCAATGCCGAGATTGCAATGCGCCTCGGCGAAACCGGGATTGATCTGCAATGCGCGGCGGCAGGAAGCCGCTGCTTCACCGAAGCGCCGCGAAGCGATGAGCGCCACCGCCAGGTCGCAATGTGCCGCCGCATCATCAGGAAAGAACTGTGCCGTTTTTTCCAGGGCCTCCAGTGCGTCCTTGCCTTGCGCCTGGAGCGAAAGCCCCAAGGCTTTCCAGGCAAAACCGGAATCCGGATGCTGTTGAAGCATGAGCCGCGCGCGCTCTTCCAATTCGGGATGGTTGCCCGCTTTGAACAGGGCGACTGCATGCTCTATTTCGGCAGGCGTCGGCGTGCTGCTCATCGCGATGCCACTGGGTCCTGCCGGTTTTTGTCGGGTTGCGCCGACCGATCCAGGGAGTTGAGCGGTACAGCGGATGCAAGGCGGCGATTGAGGGTGTGGTGAATCATGGACTGAAGATAGCAAAATTATCGTGAGCGAGATCGCATTAAAGCGCACCAGAAATCGCAGCGGCCGGCAGTTGTCCCTGGTTGCGCCTCGACGGTTGTCGTCGCCGCGGTGCACCGCGCGTTCGACACAATTGCCAAAAACGACCCGCGAAGAATATCAGCAATCGATGCGGATATTCTCCGCCTCCCGCATGCGTTTGAAGGTCGGCCGTGCGCATTCAACATCGTGCCAGCGATGAAACACGAGACGATCCTGCGGCGCAAAGTGCCGATCGAAAGGTCGGGTGCGCTGGTAGATTTCCGCGCGATAAAACACGCGCGCCAGAACAAAAGTCCAGTATCGGCGGCCGTCTCCGGGCATAAATGACCTGAAAGCCACGCCGGTGCTGGATTTACAACATCTGATTTCTACCGAATGCGGTCAGCGATCCACGCGGCACGCGTAGCAACCACGCCGCGCGTAATGGATGTGCAAGTAAGCGACTTCAGGCTGCGCAAAGAACCGCTCAATCAACGTCTCGATCAGTTTGCCGTCAATCACATCCGCATCGACGATGAGGTCATTCGCATCGTAGGCACGCACCGACAGCAAACGCACGCGCACCGGCTCGGGAATGACATTGCGCGCGCGATAGATATCTACGGCAGATTTGCGCGCGAAGATCGGGCCGGCTGCGCGGTAGGGAGAATGCGCGCCCTGGTGCTCCCACGACAGCAGCAGCAACTCCTCACCCGGATCGGCGTGCGCCATGCTGACACGGCACGGAAACCCGGGGGTGGAATCGTCGGCGAATACGCGCTGCACACCCTGCGCCGCAAGCTCGGTGTCGCTCAGCGCAAACAGGTGGCGGAATGGTTGCGGGGAAAGGCCGCTGATCTGGAAATCCATGATGCACTCCGTTGAAATCGAAGTGCGGATTGTCCGCGATGGCGAAAATTGCGGCGACCGCTTTTCAGGCAGTAAATTTCGCCGGTGCTGCAACAACGCAACGCCGGCGATAACCAGGGCATCCTACGAGTCGATCTGGATGCCTTCGGCTTCCAGCACGCGTTTCACGGTTGGCCGCGATGCCACGCGCTGCGCATGCTTGCCCCACATCGGGAAACGCTCCTTCATCGGGATGCCGATGCGGTTGCCCCAGCGATAGAACACCATCAGGTAAGGATCGCAAACGGTGTACTGCCCACCCATGGCGAAAGTCTTGCCGGTCAACAATTTTTCGATGTCGGCAAAATATTTTTCGAGCGTGGCGCGCCCGGTGGCAGTAACCGTTTCTTTTGCCGAGCCATCTTCAGCAAAGCGCTCCGGACGAAAAATTCCCGCCGCCGCAATATGCACGCTGGACGAGAGCCAGGCCATCAGCGACAGCGCTTCCGCCTGCTTCCAGGTGTCCTTGGGCCACAGGCCGCGCTCAGCATAGCCACCACCCAGGTAGGTCAGGATGGCGACGTTTTCGGTCAGCACCTTGCCGTCCACATTCAATGCCGGCACCCGCGCCTTCGGGTTGATCTTGAGGTAGTCCGCCTTCTTGTGCTCGCCGTCCTTCAATGACACCAGCACGGCTTCGTATGCGATTCCCAGCTCTTCAAGCACGATATGCGGCGCAAGGGAGCACGCGCCGGGGGAATAGTAGAGCTTTATCATTTTGTGTTCTTTCTGGAACGAGAGCGGCGGGTCGCTCAACAGCGATCTCTGTCACCGGGCGGGGTGTTCACGCGAGTGGTGCGGCGCTGCCATTCAAGAAGAAGCGCAGCAGGCACCGACTCACGCCGGCCCTGCCGCCTTTTACAGCTGTGCGCGAGAGGGCTCCCGCTATAGTCTCGTAATCAGGGAACTGGTGTCAAACCTGTTTCCGCCGGCTTTTTGCACCTCGCCGTAAAACTGGTCGATTTGGGTCGTAAGAGGCAGTTTCGCCCCGTTCCTGGCGGCTTCTTCCATGCAAATGCCCAGGTCCTTGCGCATCCAGTCGACGGCGAAGCCGAAGTTGAATTCACGCTTCAGCATGGTTTTGCCGCGGTTTTCCATTTGCCAGGATTGGGCAGCCCCTTTGGAAATGACGTCCAGGACCAGATTGCCGTCCAGACCCGCTTTTTCGGCGAAGGCGAGGCCTTCGGACAGCGCCTGGACCAGGCCGGCAATGCAGATCTGGTTGACCATCTTGGTGAGCTGGCCCGCGCCGGATGGCCCCATCAATGTGGTCGCCTTGGCATAGCAATCCATGACCGGCTTGGCTTTGTCGAACGGGGCCACGTCGCCGCCGCACATGACGGTGAGCTGGCCCTTTTCTGCACCGGCCTGCCCGCCCGAGACCGGGCCATCGATGAAGGCGATGCCCTTTTCTTTTGCAATCGCATAGAGCTTGCGTGCTGCATCCGCTGAACCGGTGGTGTGATCAACCAGCGTCGTGCCGGATTTCATCGCGGCCAATGCAGCCTGGCCCACATCCATCAGGTCCTTGTCATTGCCCACGCACATCATCACGATCTCGGCGCCGGCAACGGCTTCCTCGATGGTCTTGCCGTAGTTTGCCAAGCCCGCGCCGCCATGCTGCGTGGCCCATGCCTCAGCCTTCGCGGTGGTGCGGTTGTAGACGGTGACGTCGTGACCCTTGGCCTTGAGGTGGCCTGCCATCGGATAACCCATTACGCCCAAACCCAAGAATGCGACTTTCATATTCGGCTCCTGAATGCTGATTGAGAAAATTGTCCGTGCTGCAGAAATCACAGCGCATGGCAGCAATACTACCGGGAAGATTTTGTTCCCGCGTTACGCTCAAAGAGGAAAATGTTTCCCGCCACCCCGGACGAGCGGAAACAGTTGACTACGAACGATTGATCCAGTTCGGCGGATCGCGTCCCTGCAGGCCGGCGATGAGGTTGTCAGCCGCAAGCATGGCCATGCGCATGCGCGTGTCGCGGGTGGCACTGCCGATGTGCGGTGTCAGGGCGACATTGTCGAGCTTGAGAAAATCAGGATTGAGTGCTGGCTCGCCTTCGAATACGTCCATGCCCGCACCGGCAATGCGATTTGCCTTCAGCGCCGCGATCAATGCCACGTCATCTACGACACCACCTCGCGCGGTATTGATGAGGATCGCAGTGGGCTTCATCAACGCAATGTCTTCTGCTTTGATGAGGTGGTGCGTGGCCGCGGAATACGGCACCATCACCACGACAAAATCGCTGTCGCGAAGGATGGCGTCCTTCTCCGCATAGTGGACATTGAGCTTTTGTTCGAGTGCGGCATCGAGCCGCGTGCGGTTGTGATAACGCACGTTCATCTCGAAACCTGACGCACGCTTGGCAATGGCCTGGCCGATGCGGCCCATGCCGATGATGCCCAGCGCCGCGTGATGAATATCCGCGCCCAGCCATTGCTGGAGTGCGAAACCTTTTTTCCATTCGCCATTACGCAGCCGGCGTTCGGTTTCGGTGACACGGCGTGCTGCCGCCATCAGCAGGGCGAACGTGAGATCGGCCGTGGTGTCATCGAGCACACCGGGTGTATTGGTGGCCTTGACGCCACGCTGTGTAGCGGCCACGACGTCGATGTTGTTGTAACCCACGGCGATGTTGCTCACCACTTTTACTGTCGGGCATGCGTCGAGGAATGCCCCGTCGATTTTCTCCGTGAGGCAGGCCAGCACACCAGCGCAGCCCTGTGCGCGGCGGCGCAATTCCCCGGCTGTGAAAATGTCGTCGCTTTCGTTGTGATCGATTTCGGCGTGCTGCGAAAGGTGGGCGATCACCTCGGGGAATACCTGCCGGCTGATGAGGATTTTCGGTTTCATCAAGGGAGTCATGAACTAAAAGCTGAGGATGCAAAAACACGGCGCCGGGACCCGCACGATGGCGGTTCCCGGCGCGCAGGCGATCACTTGTAGAGCAGCGTCGGCAACCACATGCCAATCTGCGGGAACACATATAACAGGATGATCGCAATAACCTGTATCCCCATGAACGGCATCATGCCGGCAAAGATCTGGTTCAGCGTCACATGCGGCGGCGAAACGCCTTTCAGATAAAACGCCGCCATCGCGACCGGTGGCGACAAGAAAGCGGTCTGCAGGTTGAGCGCCACCAGCAGGCCGAAGAACAGCGGGTCGATGCCGAACTTCGCCAGCAGCGGGATGAAGATCGGCATGAAGATCACGATGATCTCCGTCCACTCCAGCGGCCACCCGAGGACAAAGATGATGAACTGCGCGAGCAGCATGAACTGCACGGGCGTAAGACCCAGCGAGAGCACCCATTCTTCAACGATGTTCTGTCCACCCAGCAGGGCGAATGCGGCCGAGAAAATCGACGAGCCGACGAACAGCCAGCACACCATTGCCGATGTCTTCGCTGTGAGGTAAGTGGATTCTCGAACGGTGTTCACCATCTTTGCCTGCACCATGGCAATCACGGCCCAGATGCCAAAGGCGATCATCGACAGCAGGCCCACCCATTGCGTCGGCGGGCTGGTAAGGACTTCAGCCTTGTACAGGATGAACCACACCACTGAGATGAGGAACACTGCCCACAGTGGAATCCAGACCTTTGCGGCACGCTTGATGCTCTCGCGCGGCTGCGTCAACAACAGGTACACCGATGCCAGCACAAAGCCGCCCAGCGATCCGACCGCGGCTGCCTCCGTCGGAGTGGCCAGTCCGAACAGGATGGTTCCCAGGACGGCCAGGATCATCACCGACAACGGGAAAAACGACGTCAGCAGCATCTTGAAAACTTCAAGGCGCGTAAACGTGAAGATCGCATAGAAGACAGCGAGGAACGCGAGCCCGGCCCCCAGCACATACCAGAACGTGGCCGGCGTTGGATCACGGACGAAAGACGCCGAGGCGGCAGGTTTGGGCGGGGGCGTCTCGGCGACCCTGGCTACTGGGGCAGGCGGCGCTTCCGCCTTGGCCACCGTCTCTGCGCCTGGAGGTTCCTGCAAGCCACTCGACGGCTCCTTCACGTCACTGCCGGGCGGCTCCTGCAGGCCGCCGCTGGTTGGCGCATCAACAGTGTCACTCATTGAAGTACCCGACGTGGCTGTGCCCATCTCCTGGAGCCCACTGACGTCCTGGACTTCATCCGGGCGCGTCAGCGCATTCCAGGTCAGCCCCATGATGATGACAAATACCAGCAGCGGGGCCAGCGTGATGGCAAGTTCCTTCAGCAGGACCTTGGTCGTGATGTTGCCGTTGCGTTTTCCCTTGAGCGCGGAGATCAGGGCTGGCAACACACGGCTGTTTCGCCCGGCATCAATTTCAGCGTTGGCGGGAGGCAGCGTGACCTGCCTGTCGCTGGCCGAAAGCGGCGGTGCCAGGTGAGGTTTCCATTTGGCGATCAGCATCACGTACGTGACGTAGAGTCCGGCCAGCATCAGGCCGGGAAAAAATGCCCCGGCGTATAGCTTTGGCACCGACACGCCTGCCGTTGCGCCATAAACAATCAGCAGCACCGATGGCGGTATCAGGATGCCCAGGCAACCGCCGGCGGTAATCACGCCGGCTGAGAGCCTGACGTCGTATCCGGCGCGCAACATCGAAGGCAACGCCAGCAGGCCCATCAGTGTTACCACTGCACCAACGATACCGGTGGCGGTCGCGAAAATCGCACAGGTCACCAGTGTTGCGACGGCAAGTGAGCCCGGCACACGCGCCAGCGCAAGATGCAGTGACTTGAACAGTTTCGATACCAGGTTGGCGCGCTCGACGAGGTAGCCCATGAACACGAACAGCGGAATCGAGATCAGCACATCGTTGCGCATGACGCCGAAGGTCGCCTGCACCATCAGGTCCAGGGTCTGCTGCAGCGCGCGGTCGGTGTGGCCGTCACTGCGCGACATGTAGGCGAAGAACGCGAACATCATGCCCATTCCCATCAGCGTGAACGCCGTCGGGAAGCCCAGCATGATGGCCACCACCACCAGGCCCAGCATCAGCAGGCCCAGGTGGCCATTGGTGAGGTGCGACCAGGGAAGCATGATCGCCACTGCGACCAGAATGACCGCCATGAGAATGAAACCAAACCAGAGTTCCTTGCGAATCATTTCTCGCCTCCGGCCTTGACCACGTACTTGTCGAGCGCCGCGATATCCTCGTCCTTGACGTGGACCATCTCTTTCAGCTTCTCGACGTCAACCTCCTCCACGTCCTCAATACGGGAGGGCCATTCGCCATTGCGAATGCAGATAATGCAGCGGATCACTTCCACCGTGCCCTGGATCAGCAGCAGCGCACCGGCCAGCGGAATGATGAACTTGAATGGGTAGAGCGGCAGCGGCTCAGCCGAAAACGTCTGTTCGTTGATGCGAATGGAGTCGGTGAAAAACGTCCAGCCGGCGTAGGTCAGCGCCACCACGCCCGGCAGGAAAAAAATGAAATAGAGGATGAGGTCCAGCGTGGCCTGCGTGCGCGGCCTGAAGAACCCGTACAGCACATCACCGCGAACGTGTCCATTCTTCGACAGCGTGTAGGCACCCGCCATCATGAACATTACGCCGTACAGCATGATCTGCGCGTCCAGCACCCAGCCGTGGGGAGTGTTGAGAACATAGCGCGAGAACACCTCCCAGCCGATCAGCAAGGTCAGCGCCACTACACACCACGAACATATCTGCCCGAACCAAGTCGAGAACTTATCGACGCCCAGCAATAATTTTTGCATCTGCTTTCCTCGCTCCGAAGATCGCGCTCGCCGGCGCCTGCAACACAATTCAAGTTCTGATTCGCGCACAAACAAAAACGGCGGCGTAGAACGCCGCCGTTTTGCCGCTTCGCTATATCACGCCTTCTTGCCGCTGAAGAAGTGGTTATAGGCCATCTTGTAATCGACCAGCGTGTCGTTCTGCCAAGGGCAGGTGCGTTGCGCAAACGCCTTCATCGACTGGTTGACTTTCTTGAACATGGGATTCTCGGCTTCCTTCTTGGCCATGATTTTGTCCCATGAGTTGAGTTGCGCCTGCAGGATCGCATTCGGCGTCTTGAAGAATTTCACACCCTGCTTCGCTTTCATTTCGGCGTAGTCGGTGGAATAACGGTCTATTGCTTTCCAAGACATGTCGGCCGACGATGCCTGCACCGCATAGTCGATGATCGACTTCAGTTCAGGCGCCAGTGCGTTGTACTTCGTCTTGTTGAACAGGATTTCGAAATTCTCCGAGGCCTGGTGGAAACTCTGCAGCATGCAGTTCTTCGCCACGTCCGGGAAACCCAGCACGCGATCGGAACTCGCGTTGTTGAATTCGGCCGCATCGAGCAGGCCACGATCCAGCGCGGAAACGATTTCACCGCCGGGCAGCGGATTCACTGCGGCGCCCATGTCGGCGTAGATGTCCACGGCCAAACCTACGGTGCGGAATTTCACACCCTTCAGGTCGTCAACCTTGGAGACCGGCTTCTTGAACCAGCCAAACGGCTGCGTGGGCATCGGCGCGTAGATAAACGATTGCACGTCGAGATTGAGGCCCTTGTAGATTTCATCCAGCAACTGCTTGCCGCCGCCGTAGTTGTGCCATGCCAGCACCATGTTGGCATCCATGCCCCAGGCGGGACCCGAACCCCACAAGGCCAGCGCCTGCTGCTTGCCGTACCAGTAGGCGACCACGCCATGGCCACCATCAAGCGTGCCTTTTGACACTGCGTCGAGCAGGTCGAAAGCCTTCACAACCGCACCGGCCGGCAGCACTTCGATTTTCAGTTTGCCGCCCGCCATGTCATTCACCTTCTTGGCGAAGTCGCCGGCGAATTCATGGAAAATGTCCTTGGCCGGCCAGGTCGACTGGAAGCGCAGGCTCACGGTCTGCGCAGTCGCGATCATGGGGAAGCCGGTGATGGCCGCGCCGGTGGCGGCTGCCGTGCCGGCAAGGAATTTTCTGCGTGCGGGCTTGGCCTGCGCAGGTTTGACTTCGACGAGCGCGTCTTGGGACTTGATCTGTTCAGTCATACATCCTCCAGTTTTTGGTTTACGGTGCGGCGGTGTGAAACAAGGGCGTGTCTTGCTTGCAGTCTTTTTCACGCGGCGATTCTGGCTTGTGCGATTCCAGCGCGCGACAATCCTCGCCTGTTGTCCAGCATGGATGCTAGTCGCCCCCTGAGGCTTAGGCAATAGGCCCGTCGCAAAAAAGTGTCGCAACCGTTTTTATCCAAAAACGTTGTGCAGCGCAGCAAGTCGCGACGCCAAGCTGTCGGTGCCGGGCACGGTGCGTGCAGTGCAAATTCCCGGATGGAAATATTTTCATGTCGCGCCGCGAAGAATGCAGCGCGAAAAAAAACGGGGCCGAAGCCCCGCTTAACGAACCTCTCCAGCTTCACCGGCCAAATGCCTGGTGTTTTCCGACAAAGACACACAGGATCAATCGCCATCGCCTTCATACACCACTCAACGGCCAAGCAAAGCAACGGTCACGCTATCAATCATCCGCCGGTGATGCAAATGGAGTTTGGAGATATCCGTTATTGATGCGGTGGATGGCCTCGGCCGCTTTAATGAGGTTTCGTGTGCCAATCAAGCGGCGGCGGCCATCATCATTTCCCTGAACCAGGCATGCGCCGCATGATTGTTGGTCCGGAGATGCCACGCCAGCTCGATGCTGTAACCGGGTACGTCGATCGGCAGGGCGTGTAGCTCAAGGCCGAAGTTGCGGGCCTGGCTGCGGGCCAGGCGGCTGGGTAGCACGGCAACCATGTCGCTGGATTTGAGCAAGGCGAACGCTGCGGCGAAGTAAGGCACAGTAAGGGCGATGTTGCGGGCTGCGCCGAGGGCGCCCAACGCGGCATCGACAGTACCTGCGCCATGGGCCAGTACATTTACGTGCGGATGTGCCAGCAGCGCTGCGAGGTCGAGCGGTAACTGCCCGGCCGGATGACCCCGGCGGCAGACAAAGGAGAACGTTTCATCAAGGAGTTTCTTATGGAGGATTTGCGGGCGCCTCTGCGGCGCCACCATACCCGCCACGTGAATGCCGTCACGCTCAAGGAGGTTGGCAATCGCTTCCTGCGTTACCGGCACAACCTCGACGTGCACACCCGGCGCCTGCTCCGACAACTGTGCCTGCAGGCCCGGCAGCAACAGCAGTCCCAGATAGTCCGTCATGCCGATACGAAAATTGGCGACACTGGTAGCCGGATCAAAATTGTCCGGCCGCAGGATCGTTTCGTCTATGGAAATGAGCAGTTGCTTCAGCGGCGCCCTCAACTCCTGCGCAAACAGCGTAAGTTCCATTCGGCCTTCGACGCGCATCAGCAGGGGATCGCCAAACATTTTCCTCAGCCGTTCCAATGCGCCGCTTGTTGCCGACTGCGAAAGATGAACGCGACGGCCGGCGCGAGTCACGTTGGCTTCGTCCAGCAACGCATCCAGTACAACCAGCAAATTCAGGTCGTATTTCCTCAGGTTCACCATTTCATTACTTGTCGTCCACTAGTTGTCGTCCCACCACGCACAAGGCGCGGCAATTTATAAAAAAACTGAAGTACCCGCGCACACGGCGGCGATCACCCGGCATCTCGATCGACCCCGCCAAACCAACCGGAGAACATGATGTTACGGCAACTCGCCTGGAAATTTTCCCTGCCCATACTGCTTATCCTGTCGATGGCGGCCTACATGGTGGCGCCCTATATCGACGGTTTCCTGACCGGCTGGTTTCGTTCGGACGTGGAATTGCGATCGCGCCTGGTCTTCAATTCACTGGAATATTCGGTGCTGGGGCTGGCCCGGGACGGCAATCCCGTCGCGCTCGGCCAGTTCCTGCTTCGCCTGACCGAAGACGAGCGTTTGCAAGCCATCGTGATTTGCGATCACGCAGGCGATCTCCTGCAAAAAACACCCGGCACGCCCGATAGCGTCAAGTGTTCACCGCCTGGTGCGCGAGTCGCCAACCAGACCGTGGCGGCCACCGGTGGCCGACTGCATAT
>JBDTWS010000108.1:0-14341 GCA_040006575.1 Betaproteobacteria bacterium | reverse complement strand
ATCCGGCGTGGTGATAGAAATGGCGGGCCACCAGCGGGATGTCGATATCGCGCGTTTCACGAATCGGTTTCCCGTTGTCCATCGTCTCGAGCACGGCGAAGAGGCGCGAGTGCTTTTGAATCTGGCGGGCAATGGCGTACAGGTAGCGTGCGCGGATGTGGCCGGGCGTCTTGCTCCACAACGGGTAGGCTTTACGCGCAGCTTTTACCGCGCTGTTTACGTCAACGGTGGTGGCCTGCGCGATGCTGCCGAGTTTTTTTCCGTTGGCAGGATTGGTGGAATCGAACCACTCTTTGCCGGAAGGATTTTTCCATTCGTTGTTGATGAAAAGCTGGAATTTTCCGTTGTGCTCGGCGATCCAGTCGACAGCCGGTTTGGACGCTTCAGGAGCGAGGCCGTATTCGAGGGTTTTGGTGAGTTCTGCAACTTTCATCTGGATTCTCTCTGCTTTACTTTATTTAACTTCGTGCTGCGTTTTTTGTCTTCGGGGCGCGTGGCAGGCTTCAGGCAAATAATTGCGGGTCCTTGCTGACGTTACTCACAGCAACCAGCCAGTACGCGGACGTCACCAGCGCACCACTTAACGTCGCCAATGCAACGCCCGGCATGGCATCAAGCCAAAAATCCGCCTGCAACAAAGCGGCCGGACCCAGCACCAGCATGACAAGTGGAAGGAAGAGAAATCCGATCAAGGCGCCACACGCAACATGCGAAGACATGCGCGCGTCATTGCGTCGCGCGAGCCACGTCAACAATGGCAATGCCACCAGCAAGAACATAACGTAACTCACGATTGTGACCATATCACTTGCACCCTGGGCGTCGCCTTTGGCGGCGTACCACGCCATACCCACCCAGCCGGGCAGCATGGGTACGAAAGCAGCAGCGGCGAATTTGCGGAGCCGGATGACGCTGTCAATGAAAGGTGAGTTCATGATTTATCCCAGTGGCTGATATTGCATCGACGCATAACGCCCGTACGCAAAGTGTTCCAGCTGCCGCTCGATATCATTGACCAGCGCAGATGCACCCAGGCGGAACAGGTGCGGCTGCAACCACGCGTCACCCAACTCTTCCTTCATCAGGATCAACCAGTCCAGCGCCTGCTTCGCGGTACGGATACCACCGGCGGGTTTGAAGCCGACCATGTGTCCCGTCTGCTCGTGATACTGGCGGATCGCGCGCACCATCACCAGCGAGCCGGCGATGGTGGCGTTGGTGGGTTCCTTGCCGGTGGAGGTCTTGATGAAGTCCGATCCCGCCTGCATGCAGACGAGGCTGGCGCGCATGATGTTTTTCAACGTGCCGAGTTCACCGGTGGCGATGATGGACTTCATGTGCGCGGGGCCGCAGGCTTCGCGATACGCTTTCACTTCGTCGTAGAGCGCGCGCCAGTCGCCGTTCAGCACTTGTTCGCGCGAGATGACGATGTCGATTTCGCTGGCGCCGTCCTTGACGCTGGCCTTGATCTCTTCGATCTTTTGCGGGAACGGTGAGAGGCCCGCCGGGAATCCTGTCGAGACGGCGGCGACGGGAATGCCGGAACCTTCCAGTGCTTCGACCGCGGTGCCGACGAAAGTGTGATACACGCAGACCGCACCGGTGGTGAGTGGCTCGGTATAGCCGACGTCTTTCAGCAATTCTGCGCGAATCGGCTGGCGCGCCTTGGCGCAAAGCCTGCGCACCGTGCCGGGCGTATCGTCACCGCTCAGTGTGGTGAGGTCGATGGTTTTCACGGCATGGATCAGCCACGCGGCCTGGTGTTCTTTTTTCACCGTGCGCCGGGTGGACATGGTGCCGGCGCGGCGTTCAACCGCGCTGCGGTTTACGCGCACATCCTTGACAGGGCCGAGATCGAATTTGGTGCCGGGGTTGCGGCCTTCTTCGTCGGTGGAGTGCGGCGTGCCGGAAACATTCAGGTGAGTGACTTTTGCCATGATTCGCGATTGCCTTGTTGTGCTCGATATGCCGGTTGAGCAGAGGGCTTTGATCGCCTCAGCGCACGACGTGTCGAAAAGGTGGGAACGTGTGGAAAGCAGGGAAAGTTCGCAAAATTATACGCCGCAATCCTGCAGACGGGCGCGATTTCTTGACCAATTGGTCAGGAATGGGCGGGGGATTTATTGGCGAAGTAGGTTGTGCTACCGCAATTCCAGTCTGTCGATTTCACACAATTTTATCTGGCCGGCAGCGTTCGTTGCCATGGCGCTTGGGTTAAATTGCGGAATGTCTACACGTCGAATGATTGTTTTCGGGCTGGCGCTGGTGCTGGCCGCCTCGCCCCTTGTCTGGTTCGGCGCGGATCCTTCCGCCGGGGACAAGCTCTTGAAGTGGACGAGCAAGTCGCAGTCGTATCCTGCGCAACGCTAGCCGACGTTTCCCCCTGAAGCATCGCGCTCCCTCATGACGCGCCGGCACATTGCCCTGTTTATTTGTCTCGTCATCGCGGCTGCACCACTGATCTGGATGAGTGTCGATTCGGGCGCAGGCGAGTTGCTGCTGTCGATTTCGCGTACGCCGTTACAGAAATTGAATGCTGCCTCGCGGACTGAGGCAGCGAACGTCGTGAATTCGTATCCTGCGCAGCCGACAGCAACCGCAAGCGATTCGCTGCGCACTGTAGCGATGCCGCCAATAAACGAACCACTGGGGCAAACTTTTTCCGCGTACAAAGCACTGGCCGCGCAGGGCAATGCCCTCGCGGGGTGCAGACTTGCGCGTCAATTGAACGAGTGTCGGAAAATCGCAACGGCGCAGAAACAGATCGAGGCTCTCCAGTGGTTACTCAATTTGCGCAAACCAGGCGACAAGGATTACGAAGAACTTGTGAAACGCAAAGCCGACATCGAACAGGGGCTGTCACCGCTCGACACTTTTTGTACGGGTGTGGAACCCGCGGAATTTGGCAACGCCTGGAGATATTTGCTGGATGCGGCGCAGACAGGGCATGTGCAATCAATGGTCCTCTACGCCACCAGCCCGCCACTGGACGAGCAGCAATTCATGCGCGACTTTGAGGCGTGGAAAATTTATCGCGAAATGGCGCCCGTGTTGCTGGAGCGGGCGGCACTGACAGGCGATATGCGCGCCATCGAATGGCTGCGCGCGGAACTGACGGGACAATGGCCGTTCAACGGCGGGCCCATCATGCAACGTAATCCCGAGCGCGTGGTGGCGCTGACGATGGTGCTGGCAAAACTACCGAAGACAAATTTTGTGCAGGGTGTGGACCGACGTGTTCTCGACATGCAAAAGGAAATCGGCGTGGCGGGCATGGAGCGTGCAAAAACCTATGCGGATACCTTTTTCCAGCAGGCTTTTCCGCGTGGACCTCCGCCTGAGCCTCCGGAGAATTCGGGTGATGCGAGCGCAACGACGAGTTCGGGTACGAATACGCAAAACGAAAATGACTGCGATGCGCCAGTCGACTTGCTGCACAAGAAATACCTGTGAAACGACGACTAGGTGAGATGTCAGATGCGAGTGGAGAGTAACGCCCGCACTCAAGCTTCCCTGCCGAGAGGAGACTTTTCGGGATGAGACTGTACTGCCGATCTGCACTGCCAACACCGACAGTTCGCCCCACCGTATCTATTCGTCTTCAACGCCAGTAATCACGCGCTTGATGATGTCAAAACTGAATCCGCGCGTTTGCAAATAGCGAATCTGCTTTGACTTGGCATTCGCGTCTGCGGGTGGCTCTCGAAACTTGCGAACCCACACAGCGCGCGCTTGGGCCAGCTCGTTCTCTTTCAGGTCGGACGTGACCTCAGCGATGGATTCCTCGGTCGCGCCTTTCTGGCGCAAGGTGTGCAATACACGGCTGGTGCCGTATTTGGCGGAGAGGCGACGCGCGGCGCCCTCGACATAACGGCCCTCATCGAGAAAGCCCTGTTGCTGGCACCAGTCCGCCGCAGCCTCAACTTCTGATTTCTCGTAGCCGCCCGCAATCATCTTCTGGATGAATTGCGTGCGCGAAGAATCCCGGCGCGACAGGAATGCCAGCGCGCGCGACAGCAGTTCCTTGTTTTCCGGTTTTGGCGCGTCCAGTGCGGCTCGACTTTATGGCGTCAATTGCGACGCTGGTAATTGCGGAAAAATACCCAGCCCAGGCTCTGGCAGTGAATGCAGACCATGCCGGCATGCCAGCCTGTGGCTTCACACGCGCCGCACTTTTGCCATTCGTCATTTGCCGCCAGCACGCTGGTCAGCACACCCTTGCACACGTGACCGTGATTGGTACGTTCGCAAGGCTGGTCGATCGCGCTGAAGGTGAAAGAGAACGCGGAACAACGTGTGCAAACGGCCGCCGGCTGCGCGCGCTCGGATTGCAACATGGGGCGGTGCGCCAGGAATTGCTTGGGATCGCGGTCATCGCGATTTTCACGATTGAGCGGATTGTCCAGATGACTCGCGTGGACGGAACGACTGGAACGAGCACGTACAGCGGTGACGTTTTGCATGATGACTCCCTCACGGATTTTTCGTTGTGCTGCATCAGTGACTGGCCTCAAACACAACGACACTGAGGAAGGTCACGCCTGCACCTGCTTCATGCGGAAACCGTCGTCGCGGTTTTTGGCGGCAACAATCTCCCTGCTCCATCTTTTTGACGGAGAAAGCACGTGCTGTTTTTTGTAAAAAGGGGCCGCTTTGTTTAAGCGCACTTACGTCCGGCGGCCCAACCATCGATCTTCAGCGGCTCAACGTGGGCTATGCCATCAGGTTTGAGCCGCCCTTTCGAAAACGCGATTACTCTTCGACTTCTTCGCTTTCATCACTGCCACCGCCGGCGGCTGCGCCCACCCCCACTGCTGCGCGAATGCGGGCTTCGATTTCCTTCGCCATTTCGGGATTTTCTTTCAGGAACTTGCGGGTGTTGTCCTTGCCCTGACCGATCTTTTCGCCCTTGTACGCATACCACGCGCCGGCCTTGTCGACGATCTTGTGAACGACGCCCAGTTCAATGATTTCTCCTTCACGCGAAATACCTTCTCCGTAAAGAATATCGAATTCGGCAATGCGGAAAGGCGGGGCAACTTTGTTCTTCACCACTTTCACGCGCGTTTCCGAACCGATTACTTCTTCACCGTTCTTGATGGAGCCGGTGCGGCGAATATCGATACGCACCGAGGCGTAGAACTTGAGCGCGTTACCACCGGTGGTGGTTTCCGGGCTGCCGAACATCACGCCGATTTTCATGCGGATCTGGTTGATGAAAATCACCAGCGTATTGGAACGCTTGATGTTGGCGGTGAGCTTGCGCAGTGCCTGCGACATAAGGCGCGCCTGCAGGCCGGGCAACTGGTCGCCCATCTCGCCTTCGATTTCCGCACGCGGTGTCAAGGCAGCAACGGAATCGATGACAACGATATCGACCGAGCCGGAACGCACCAGCATGTCGGCAATTTCGAGCGCCTGTTCGCCGTTGTCGGGCTGTGAGATCAGCAGGTCATTGATGTTGACGCCGAGCTTGGCGGCATATTGCGGATCGAGCGCGTGTTCAGCATCGATAAAGGCCGCCGTGCCGCCGGTCTTTTGCATTTCGGCAATGACCTGCAATGTGAGCGTGGTCTTGCCGGAAGATTCAGGTCCGTAGATTTCAACAACACGGCCACGCGGCAGGCCGCCGATGCCCAGTGCGATATCCAGGCCGAGTGAGCCGGTGGAGACGGCGATGATGTCGGGGATGGCATTGCCCTCGCCCATTTTCATGATGGAGCCCTTGCCGAACTGCTTTTCAATTTGCGAAAGCGCGGCTTGCAGGGCCTTGGATTTGTTCTCGTCCATAAAGGATTCTTTCATCATGTTCATGGCTTACTCCCGGTAGTTGGAAATTCGATGGAGGGTGGTGACGAAAGCCGTGGTGTCCGGTAAAAACTTCCGGTAAAAAAACATCACAGCGGTAAAACATCGAAGGACTGTAAATCAATACAGCCTGTATTTCCGTACAGTACCGAAAAGAAAGCAGGGTTGCAACAGTTTTCTTCAAAAAAACTGTTGGGGAGGGGTGTAAATCCGGTCAGACGAGATTATGCAGTAACTTCTGCAGGGCATGGATCACGGTCTGGTTTCGCACCGAATGGCGATCGCCCATGAAATGGCAAACCTCTGAAACAATAGGTTTTTTCGGGAATTTCCAGGCAAACCAGACGGTGCCGACCGGCTTGTCGGGCATGCCACCGTCGGGGCCGGCAATGCCGGTGACGGCCACCGCCACCTGGGCACGTGAACGGGCGATGGCGCCATCTACCATTTCACGGGCGGTTTCCTGCGAAACGGCGCCGAAGTCCACCAGGGTGTCTCGCGGCACGCCCAGCATCGACGACTTTGCTTCGTAGCTATAAGTGACAAAGGCGCAGTCGAACCAGGCCGATGAACCGGGCGTTCGCGTGATGGCTTCGGCGATGCCGCCGCCCGTACACGATTCCGCGGTAGCCACCATCATGCCCCTGCCCTTGAGGGCGGCGCCGAGTTGCGCGGAAAGGCTGGTTAATTGTTCATCAGTCATGGGTTTTTCTTTTCAGTGTCTTCAGGGTCTTCAGTATCGAAAGCCCCGAAATTATGATGGAAAAGGCCGGTGTGCAACTGTTCCACTTCGCTCAGCGAGGGTAATTTAACTTGCAGATTGGAGTGTCTTTTTGGATTCGGCAGGCCCGACATTTCAGGAAATTTAGCGAGGAATCGCCGGTTGAAAAACTGCCATTTCAAGTCGTAGCCGCCGGTGGAGAAATGGACCAGCAACAGGTCCATCGCGACGGCCAGCCTGAAGCCTGCCTGCTGCGCGCGATAGGTGAAATCAATATCGTAGACGTGGAAGCCGTCGAAGGTGGCGTCGTCGAATCGCACGTGTTCCCAGACGCGGCGATGCAATGCAATGAACACGCCGTCGAGCGCCTGGATATTGTTCACGACGGCATCCTGAAGACCCGCACAGAAATAGAGATACCCGGACTGGCCTGGCGGCCGGTGAATCACCTGTCCGTGTACGTACGGCAAACCGGCATGGCCCCAGTCCGCGTCAATGAGGCGCGACGCACCGGCGACGCCGATCACGTCGTTCGTGGCGAGATGGTGCAGCACGCGTTCACCAAAATCCGCATGCACGATATCGATGTCGTCGTGACAGAAAATCAGGATGTCGCCCCGCGCCTGCTGCGCGCCACGGTTGTAGGCTTCGCACAATGACCTGGCGTCGTGGATGCCGATCAGTTCAAATTCGTGCGCGGCGAATTGCGCGGTGAGCTGTTGGCTGATGTGCGCGAAATAATCGGGGCGGATGCTGCAGATGATGGCGGAGACGCGGGCGCGCGATTTGATTTCCGAAATCGGAATTCCCCACGCAGCTTTTTCTTCGGGATGTTCACGCGCCCACGCCATGGCTGCGCGCGCCAATTCGCGCTTGGCGGCATCCCAATGCGGCCGCAGCTTCATCAACGGTACAAGCAAGGCCAGCGCATCGCCGGTGCGACCAACTTTCAGGTATGCCGTCGCGGCGACCAGCGCGTCATGGCTTCCCGCCATTTTGTCCGGACGGCCGGCGGCGCTGGTGCGTTCCTCGCACCAGTCTGTCCATGCCTGCCGATAAAGATTTTCCAGATGGCGCGTGAACTTCCTCGTATCGAGAATCGAACTGGCACGCAGGCGACCACGCAAAGATTCGCGCAACGCATAAAGCGCCGGCGTGTTTGTCGCAAGTTGCCGTCCGCGAACAATGAAATCATCTGCGTTGGTGGCAATCCACTCACGCAAATCCAGTGCGGTGAGCAAACTGGCACTGGAGCGTGAGCAGGAAGTCGCACCCGGCAGCGTCAGCACCGGCACGCCCTGCCACAGTGCGTCCAGCGTCGTGGTCGCGCCGGAAAACGGCATGGGGTCGAGCATGACGTCGACCGTGTCAAATGCGCGGCGATAGTCGAGGACGCTCATTCGCGGCAGAAACTTCACGCGGCTTTCATCACACGCCAGGCCCACCAGCACGCGTGCACGTGCAACACCTTCAGGAATGCCGGCCACGCACATTCGCGCATCGGGAATCGCAGCCAACAGGCGACGCCACAAATCCAGCGTCGCATCGGTAAGCTTTTGCGCGTTGTTGAATGAACCGAAAGTGATGTGACCGTTCCGCACGCATGGTGTCGGCGCAACCTCCGGCGAATCCGCCGGCGGCTGCCAGCACCATTGCGTTCCTTCCGCCATGCGCAGCAATTTTTCGCTGTGAAATTGTTCGCTTCCCGGCGGGTCGGCGACGGCGTCGGTAATACGGTAGTCGATTGCATCCAGACCGGTGCTGCACAGGTAATCGAGCCAGGTTATCTGCACCGGCGCGGGCCGGCGGGCAAATACGCCGAGGCGATTGTGGCCCGTGTGTCCGGCGATATCGATGAGGATGTCGATGCCGTCGCGATGAATCATCTGCGCGACGGCTGCGTCGTCGTGGCCGCGCATGATGCGAGTGGATTCGGCGATGTTCAGCGCGCCGGGTTTTTCGGGTGCCTGCGGATTGTTGAAATAGCAGTAGACCTCGAATTTTTCGCGATCATGCGCCGCAATGACGTGATCAATAAATGCCGGCACCGCCGTATGGCAATCCGGTGATACGTAGCCGATACGGAGGCGGCGGCCAGGTTCGGCACTGTTCTGCAGCAGCGGTGCCGACATCGATACCGCTTCAAACCAGCGCGACCATTCGCGGTGTTTGCGCAATATTTCGGCGGGCTTAATGCGTTGATCGAGTTTGAGCGCGGCCAGTTTGTTGCTGAAAGCCTGCTGCAACAGCGGGTTGACCTGCAACGCGCGCTCATAGCAATCCACTGCCATATCCAGCCGACCCTGGTCTTTGTAAAAATTCCCAAGGTTGTTGAGTGCTTCCGCCCACTGCGGCTGCGCAGCGACGGCCTGCTCCATGGTGGCCACGGCTTCGTCCAGCCGACCCAATGCATGCTGCGCCGTCGCGAGATTGACCAGCGCACTGGCAAGGGCGGGAGAAATCTCCAATGCGCGCTGGAATGCGGCGACGGCGTCATCATGCTTTTGCATCGCCGCCAGCGTATTGCCGCGATTGACATGCAGCGCGGAGTTTTCGCCGTCCAGATTCAGAGCGCGATCAAACAACGCCAGCGCAGGCTGGAAATTCCCGGTCTGGTGCGCGATGATGGCCAGGCCATGCAGCGCTTCGACCGAATTCGCGTCCAGCCCAAGGGCCGCGCGAAATTTCAGTTCGGCGTCTCGCGCGTTTCCACTGTGCAATAGTTGCCAGCCGAGTTTTGCCGACAACGCCGCGTCCGCGTTGGCGCTCATGCTGGGTGAATCAGCGGCGTTGGGCGCGGCAAGTCAGGCAGCAACCGTAGCCGGCTGCACGCGATGCCAGTAGGTGTAGGCGGGCTCAAAGCCGAATTTTCGATACACCGAGATCGCGGCATCGTTGGCCATGTCCACTTGCAGGAAGGCCTTGGTGGCGCCCTGCTCCACGCCCCAGGCCAGCAGGTAAGCCACCAGCATCGTGGCGTAGCCCTTGTCGCGCGCCTTGCTGGCGGTACGCATGTTGAAGATGCCGACATGTCCCGCCTCCAACCGCGCCATGCCGGTGGATGCAACACCATTGATGGTCTTCAGCGACAGGAAAATCTGTTCACCTCTCCACAGGGACTGGCGCTGCAAATCGCGCGCGTGCTGTTCGGGCGTCACTGCTTTCATGCGATGCACGTCGTCGAGCCCCTGCGCAGCGTCGCGCTCGACGACCTTGGCACCCTGCGGCAATTCGTAATCGCCGGCCCGGATGCCTTTGGCCAGGTCGAAGGTCATCATGTATGTTTCGACTTCACGCGTATAGCCGCGCCGCGCGAGCAGGTCGTCGAGTTCGGGCGGCGAAAACATTTCGGTCAATCGAAAAATCGCCTGCTGCCCGTAGGCCCGGTACCACGCTTCTGAAAAGGCAATTTTTTCCTCGATGGGCAACATCGACGGTTGCAGCGCTGTCACGCTGTTGGCGCGACGCGTATCGGTCCCCGATGCCCGCAACACCCAGCCGTCATAGAGGCATTGATGCAGCGCGGGGGACGTGTTCAGGGTCAGTTCTTCGAGGCGACTAAGGAGTGATGCGCTATCGGTCATGGCGTACGTTTCTGCGGACGATGTCGTGGGCAACGATCAATAATTTGATCAGTTCAAATGGGTTGAAAACCTGACAGCCAGTGTGCGTTACGTGGGAAAACTCCAGCACCGGCGCGCCTCACAGGCACAAAATGGCCTGGGAACCGCTCCAGTGCTTGTGTTTGTCGGCGCGAACAATGTTCAATCTGAAACAATCATATTTCAAAAATTGACAAACCGTGTTCCCAGCTTAAGTAAAGTATCGCCTTGCGCGCGAGACAGGACTCAGGTCCGGGATCGCGTAGCCAGCAGGTATAACGAAAAAAATCGGGGTTTCATGAAAACCAAGCAGCGTTTCCTGGTATGGCCTCGCCATGCGGCCACCCATTTCATGCGATTGCTGACATTCGCCCTCATGTGCTCCGCATTACCGGCCTGGTCGCAGACAACGACCGGCACCGCTGCTACCGGCAGCGGGCTGTTCACGAGCAAAGGCTGCTCAGTCTGCCACGCCGCCAACAGTTCGACCAAGGCAAATGCCATCAACGCAGGTGGGCATATCACCCACGCCAACACCCAGGGCATGGGAGGGCAGGCCAATACGGGCACGCAGTACAACGACATCGCCGCCTATTTTGCGACCCTGTTCACCGACCTTGCCGCGCAGAGCGTTGCGTTCAATTCGGCAAAAACGATCACCATCCCCAATGTCACTCTGAACACCGCCTATGGTGATTATGTCGGGCTGCGGCAAGTGACGGGCCCTGCGCGCGGTACCACCGCCTTCACCCTCGGCTCCACCGACATGATCTACACCCCTACCAGCGGCCAATGCGGCAGCGACACGTTTACCTATGAGGCATATCGCACGGTCAACTCGGGCACCTCCAATACGCGCACCGTCAACCTTACCATCGCCAACCCGTCCGTACCCAATATCAGCACCAGCGCCAGCACCATCAGTGGCACGGCCGGTACGGCAATCAGCACCTACAGCCCGGTGTCCACCGGCGGTGCTGCGACCAGCTACGGCATCTCCAGCGGCACACTGCCCGCCGGTCTCTCACTCAACACGAGCACGGGGGCCATCACCGGAACACCATCGAGCAGCGGCACGACGGCGGTGACGTTGAGCGCATACAACTGCGCAGGCGGCGTGCTCGCCGGCCAATCCGGCACCCGCACCATCACCATCACCATCATTACCACCCCCGGCGCGCCCACCATCGGCACCGCGACACCGGGCAACGGCCAGCTGAGCGTGGCCTTCACCGCCCCGGCCAGCAATGGCAACAGCACCATTCTCGATTACACCGCGACCTGCGGCGCATTCAGCAGCACCGGCACCACGTCCCCCATCGCGGTCACGGGCCTGACCAACGGCACTGCCTATACCTGCACCGTCAAGGCGCGCAATGCGGCAGGCAGCGGCGCAGCGTCTGCGGCATCGGCTAGCGCCACACCGCGTACCGTGCCGGGAGCGCCCACCATCGGCACCGCGACACCGGGCAATGGACAACTAAGCGTCGCCTTCACCGCACCCGGCTCCACCGGCGGTTCGGCCATCACCGGCTACACCGCCACCTGCGGCGCATTCAGCAATACCGGCGCTGGCTCACCCATCGTCGTCAGCGGCCTCACCAATGGCACCGGCTATACGTGCACCGTAACGGCCACCAACGCGGCCGGTACCGGCAGCGCCTCGACAGCATCGGCCAGTGCCACACCACGCACCGTGCCCGGGGCACCCACCATCGGCACCGCGACGCCCGGGAACGCGCAGCTGAGCGTCGCCTTCACTGCACCCGCCAGCAACGGCGGCTC
Organism: Betaproteobacteria bacterium; assembly: GCA_040006575.1. GTDB lineage: Bacteria > Pseudomonadota > Gammaproteobacteria > Burkholderiales > Usitatibacteraceae > UKL13-2. The sequence continues at coordinate 2,425 of JBDTWS010000108.1, read as the reverse complement.
GGCCATCACCAGCTACACCGCCACCTGTGGCGGCATCAGCAATTCCGGCGCGAGTTCACCGATTGTTGTCAGCACGCTGACCAACGGGACCTCCTACACGTGTACCGTCACCGCCACCAACGTGGCCGGCACCGGCAGCGCCTCTGCCGCGTCCGCCGGTGCGACACCACGTACGGTACCCGGCGCGCCGACCATCGGTACGGCGACAGCCGGCAACGCGCAGATCAGCGTCACCTTCAGCGCGCCCGGCTCGACCGGCGGCTCGGCCATCACCGGTTATTCCGCGACTTGCGGCGGCATCAGCAATTCAGGTACGTCTTCACCTATCGTCGTCAGCGGCCTCACCAACGGCACCTCATACACTTGCACCGTGGCCGCCCTCAACGCGGCAGGCACCGGCGTGTCCTCGGCGGCGTCCAACAGCGTCACGCCGCTCTCCGTGCCGGGCGCCCCGACCATCGGCACGGCCACGGCCGGCAACACACAGGTCAGTGTCGCCTTTACCGCCGGCTCGACCGGCGGCTTACCCATCACCTCGTTCACCGCCACCTGCGGCGGCACTTCGGTGGCGAGTGCAGCGTCGCCGATCCTCATTACCGGCCTCATCAATGGCACCAGCTACAGCTGCACCGTGACCGCCACCAACGCGATCGGCACCAGCGCCGCCTCGGCCGCCTCGAACACCGTGGTGCCCGCGGGCCTGCCGGGCGCACCCGGGATCGGCGCCGCCACTGCGGGCAACACGCAGATCAGCGTCACCTTCAGCGCGCCAGGCTCGAACGGCGGCTCGGCCATCACCGCCTATCGCGCCACCTGCGGCGCCATCACCAATACGGGGCCCACTTCACCGATCGTCGTCACAGGCCTTGCCAACGGCACGGCTTACGCCTGCACGGTAGCGGCCACTAATGCCAATGGCACCGGCATCGAATCGGCCGCGGCCAACAGCGCCACGCCGTTCGGACCGCAGACCATCACGTTCGGCACCGCACCCACGCCATCGTATGCCGTGGGTGGCACGTTCAGCGTGTCGGCGACGGCGACTTCGGGACTGACGCCCATCTATTCATCCATTACCCCTGCCACCTGCTCCGTCGCCACGGGCAGCACCATCAACACGCTGGCGGTCGGCACCTGCACCATTGCCGCCAACCAGGCCGGCGATGCGGCCTACAGCGCGGCACCCACTGTCACGCAGAACATCACCATCGGTACCGGCACGCAGACCATCACTTTCGGCACCTTGCCCTCCCCGACCTTTGTGGTCAACGGCACGTTCAACGTCAACGCCAGCGGAGGCGGCTCATCGAGCCCGGTGGTCTTCAGCACACTGACGTCTGCCACCTGCACCGTTTCCGCCGGCACGGTCACGATGCTGTCGCTGGGCACATGCACCATCGCCGCCAACCAGGCGGGCGACGCCAGTTTCAGTGCAGCGCCACAGGCCACGCAGACCATCGTGCTCGGTGCCACCAGCTACGTCATCACCACCTTCGCCGGCGGCAATCCGGCCGGCAATGACGCGCTGGCCACCACCGCACCCGTTAACCAGCCGCGCGGCATCGCCATGGACAGCAGCGGCAATCTCTATGTATCCGAACAGGCCGGTGCGCGCATCCGCAAGATCACGCCGGCAGGCATCATCACCACCATTGCCGGCAATGGCACTTCCGGGTATTCGGGTGATGGCGGCCTTGCCACGGCTGCGCAAATCAGCCAGCCGCGCGGCATGACCATCGACAACGCGGGCAACCTCTACATCGCCGATACCGGCAACAGCCGCGTGCGCCGCATCGATCCCAATGGCACCATCACCACGGTCGCGGGCACGGGCTCGTCCACGTTTACGGGCGACGGCGGACAGGCCACCAGCGCGGGCATTGATCCCTGGGGCGTCACCGTTGACGCCGCCGGCAATCTCTACATTGCCGAACTGGTCAACAACCGCATCCGCAAAGTTGACGTGGGCGGCATCATCACCACCGTAGCGGGCACCGGCACACCAGCGGACACCGGCGACGGCGGCTCGGCACTGCTGGCCGATCTCGACAATCCGCAAAACATCACCATCGACAGCGCAGGCAATTTGTACATCCTGATTCCGGCGCGCCGCAAGATCCGCAAGGTGGATATCAACGGCAATATTTCAACCTTTGCGGGCACCGGCGTGCAAGGCTCCGCCGGCGATGGCGGCCTGGCCTCGGCCGCTCAACTGGATTCCCCCACCAGCATGGTCATCGACAGCGCGGGAAATATGTACGTAAGCGACATCAGTGCGCACCGCGTACGCAAGATTGACGCAGGCGGCATCATCACCACATTCGCGGGTACCGGGACGGGCAACTTCTCCGGTGACGGCGGTGCTGCGAGCGCAGCAACACTGAACCAGCCATCTTCACTCTGGATCGACAGTAGCGGCACGCTC
>JBDTWS010000107.1:0-14376 GCA_040006575.1 Betaproteobacteria bacterium | reverse complement strand
AAAGGCAGCTTCGGCTGCCTTTTTTATCGGCCAGGTTTCCTTGTGGATGATCCGGCTGCTGCTTCAGTCGCTTTGGTGTCCGTGGCAAGGCACAGCGTAAAATATCAAGCACATGATCTCGAGCCTCCGCCAGCCCATCGTTTTCGACGGCACCAGCAGCCCGGTCAAGACTGCGCTCTTCATCATTATTTGCATGGCCTGGACACTGCCCGGGCTGGTTGGCCATGATCCCTGGAAGCCTGACGAGGCGCTGGCGTTCGGCGTGATCTACGGCATGCTTCACGACGGCCACTGGCTGATCCCGCACATCGTCAATGTGCCCAGCCACGATTACCCGCCGCTGTACTACTGGGTCGCTGCACTACTGGCAAAAATTCTTTCGTTCGCCTTGCCGCTGCACGACGGCGCGCGGCTGGCCACCGGCGTGTTCATGGGCATCACGCTGCTGTATACGCACAAGACCGCGACGCGCCTGTTCGACGAACGCGCGGGCCGCATCGCCGTGCTGCTCACCATCGGCTCGCTGGGGCTGCTTTGGCGCGGGCACCAGATGAATCCGGAACTGGCGGGCCTCGCCGGCCTGGCGATCGCGCTTTACGGCTTGACACGTATTCGCTCCGAGCCAGCCAAGGGCGGGACGACCACCGGCATTGGCGCCGGCACCATCGCGCTTTCCATTGGCATCGTCCCGGCGCTGGCGCCCATTCTCAGTGCGGTTGTGATCATGTGTGTACTGGGAGAGTGGCGCAACCGCACTTTCCGCGCGGGCATACTCACCGCATTGGTGGTCGCGCTACCGTTCATGCTGGTGTTTCCGGCGATCGTGTTACTGAAATCGCCCGAACCGTTTACCACCTGGACCGAGTGCCTGCTGGGCATGCCCATCCAGGATCTGCTGACGCGGCGCCTGCTTGAAAATACGTACATCATTCGCATCCTGCCCTGGTACGGACTCCCGGCCATACCGTTCGCGATCTGGCTGTGGACGAAGGATCGCAGCAAACTCGCCGAGCGCTTCGAGCTGGCCATGCCGTTTGCAGTTTTCATCACACTGCTCGTGCTGGTGTCGCTGACGCGCAAAGCCAGCGAAGGCATCGGTATGCCGCTGCTGCTGCCCCTCGCACTGGCCGCCTCGCACACGCTCGATCGGTTGTCGCGCAGCGTGGCCAGTTTCATGGATTCGTTCAGCCTGTTGTTCTTCGGCATCGTTGCGGCGGCCGGCTGGTTTTACTGGACGGTTGCGCTTACCGGCATACCCGATGTCGCCGCCCGGTCGCTGGGCCGCCAGGTGCCCGACTTCGTTTTTTCGTTCCAGCTGATTCCGTTCTGCGTTGCCCTCGCCTTCACACTGCTGTGGATCTATGCGGTGGTGCGTGCACATCGCAACAACCGGCGCGCTGTCGTCAACTGGACAGCCGGCATCACGCTGGTGTGGGTCATCGCGACCTTGCTGGGCTTCCCGGCGCTCGACTATCGCGCAAGTTATCGGAGCACAGCCGCGACCATCGCCGGCTTCATACAAGCGCAGCCACCGGCGTGTGCTGCCTCGTTGAACCTGGGTGATTCGCAGCGCGCGTCGCTCGACTATTTCGCCGGCCTTCGCTTCGTTGCGCAGGACCGGCCGGACGCATCCAGATGCACGTGGCTGCTGACACAGGGCACGCGCACCGAAATTCCGCTGGTCGATCCCGCATGGCAATTGCTATGGGAAGGCGCGCGGCCCGCCGACAACGACGAACGCCTGCGCCTCTATCGCAAACCCTGAGCGCTACAAGTCCTCTGCCGTCTTAGGCCAGCTGGCCTTCAACAATCGCGACAGCGCGCGATCGGCCAGCAGTTTTCCGCCGGTCTGGCAATGGGGACAATAATTGCACTCGTTTTCTGCATAGACAATCCGCTGCACCAGTGAGCCACACACGGGACAGGGCTGCCTGAATTTTCCATGCACCGCCATCTCCGGCCGGAACGCCGTGACCTTTTCGGGAAACTTTTCCGCGGCCTCATGGCGCAATCGCGCCAGCCATTCCTCGAGCACATCGCGCGTCGCCGCATGCAGGCGCGCGATCTCCGGCACCTGCAGTTTCTGGCTGAGTGCCAACGGCGACAATTTCGCGCGATGCAGGATTTCGTCGGAATAGGAATTGCCGATGCCACTGAATGCACGCGGATCGGTCAACGCGCGCTTGAGCGTGTGATTTTCATGCTGCAGCTGAGACGTGAATTCAGCGAGCGTGCACGTCATCGGATCAACGCCACCGGGATTGAACCCAACCAGCGCATCCCTGCCGCGCGCAAGATGCAGTGATGCGCGGCGCTTGGTACCGGCCTCGGTCAGCACCAGCGTGCCGCGATCGAATTCAAATTTCGCCAGCACCAGTTTATTAAGCGGCACCTTGCTGCCGGCGGGAAACCATTTGAGCCGGCCGGCAATCATCAGGTGAATCACGGCGAACAATTCGCCCTCGAAGCCCAGCACAATGCGCTTGCCGATGCGCGTGGCACTGACTAGGTGGTGATTCTGGAATTCAGCGACCGGCGGATCAACGGTGCGCAAAATAAAAATGCTGGGCAGCGCGATCTGCTGCAGCACGGCGCCCTCAAGCACGCGCTCAATGCTTTCGCAGTAAACGGCGATATCGGGCAGTTCCGGCATTTAAAACCCTAGCACTGGCGCGGTTTCCCGGGCGAAAATTGGCTGCAGCCCGCGCCAGTCATAGATTTTTCCCTTGTTCCGCTATGAATTCGCCAGCCGCTCATCGATGATCTCGATCCAGTGCCGAATGGGAATTTTCGAACTCGCTGCAAGTCCGCTTTCGATATGCGCGAGACAGCCGATGTTGGCAGTAGCCACCATCTGCGGCTCACCGGATTCCAGCGCGGCAACCTTGTTGGCCAGTAACTGTTGCGACAATACCGGCTGCAAAATCGAATAAGTCCCGGCTGAACCGCAACAAAGATGTCCGTCCGGAACAGCGGTCAACTGGCAGCCCGCGTCGCGCAGCAGTCCTTCCACCACACCGCGAATTTTCAATCCGTGCTGGAGACTGCACGGCGAATGAAATGCCACTCGCATGCCGGAAGGTTTCGTCCTCGCCAGCAACGCCGACAATGCGGCCTGTTCACTCGCGATCACCTGGCTCACATCTCGGAACAATGCGGAAATCTTCTGTGCCTTTTCCGCGTACCCGACATCGTCACGCAGCATGTGGCCGTATTCCGCCACCATGGTGCCGCAGCCCGAGGCCGTCACGACAATCGCTTCCGCCCCCGCCTCCACATACGGCCACCACGCGTCGATGTTGCGCTTGATGAATGCGTGACTTTGCTTCTGGTCGTTGAGGTGGTGTGGAATGGCGCCGCAGCAAGCGGCAGCCTCCGCAGACACCAGCGAGATGCCCAGCCGGTCCAGCACCCGCGCCGTCGCGGCGTTGATACCGGGCGACATCGCCGGCTGCACGCAGCCTTCGAGCACCAGCATATTGCGTTCATGCCTGGGCGCGGGCCGCACACCGGCGTCGCGAAACGCCGGGATTTTTTTTGCCAATGCGCCGGGAAGCATCGATTTCATCGCGCGCCCCACCCCGAGCGCGGTCGAAAAAAACGCGGTGTGTGGCAGCGTATTCTTGAGCAGGCTGCGCTGCATGGATTCACCGAAACCACGCCCCACTTTTTTATCGACCAGGTCTCGACCGATGTCCACCAGCCGGCCATATTCCACCCCCGACGGGCACGTCGTTTCGCAGGCACGGCAGGTAAGGCAGCGATCCAGGTGCAACTGTGTTTTCTCGGTAACTTCCTCACCTTCCAGAATCTGCTTGATGAGATAGATGCGGCCACGCGGGCTGTCGAGTTCATCGCCCAGCAGGTTGTAGGTCGGGCAGGTGGCGAGGCAGAAACCGCAGTGCACGCATTTGCGCAGGATGCTGTCGGCTTCCTTGCCCTGTGGCGTGTCCTTGATCCAGTCGGCGAGGTTGGTCTGCATCAGAAATTGTCCATTCGGCCTGGGTTCAGGATGTTGGCGGGATCGAACGCGGACTTGAGGTTGCGGTGAATTTTCGACAGCACCGGAGGCAGTGGATGAAACACGCCGGACGTTTTTTCGCCACCGCGAAACAAAGTCACGTGGCCGCCCGCTGCTTCCACTTTCGCGCGCAAGGTTTTCGCATCGGTCGCACCGCGTAGCCAGCGCAACGCACCGCCCCACTCCATCCAGTGAGGCAAATCGAGATTGAGTGCGGGCGTGGTCGAGGGTACCGACAGCCGCCACACCGGCTCATCCGTTTGAAAAAATGCCAGTCGATGATCACGCAGGTCGCGCCAGAATTTTTCGGCGTCCGCACCATCGACCAAGTCCCCACCCAGTTTTTCACGCGCGGCTTTCACGCCCGCGATCGCACCCGACAATCGCAACATCGCAACACCCTCATGCCATGACGTTGCCGAAATCGGCAGCGGCCTGCCGGCCCATTCATTGAATCGCAGGATGGCAGTCGCCTCATCCAGTTCATAGCGCAACGTGATTTCATCGGGCGGTTTGGGCAGCACCTTGAAAGACAAATCGAGCAGCACGCCCAGCGTTCCCATGGCACCGGTCATGAGCCGCGAGACATCGTAACCCGCCACATTCTTGATCACGCGCCCGCCGAAACGCAGGTCTTCGCCTTTGCCGTTGACGATGCGCGTACCCAACACGAAATCACGCACCGCACCGGTGTAGGGACGGCGTGGACCGGACAGTCCCGTGGCCACGGTGCCGCCGATGGTCGCGCCCTCGGCAAAATAGGGCGGCTCAAAAGGCAGCATCTGGTTGTCACGCGCCATGGCCGTTTCGATTTCCGCCAGCGTCGTGCCCGCGCGTGCAGTCAGCACGAGTTCCTTCGGTTCGTAATCGATGATGCCGGTGTACGGGCGCATGTCCAGCGCTTGTCCCGTCACAGCGCCCCCATAAAACGACTTGGTGTTTCCGCCATGAATGGCGACAGCCCGGCCCGCAGCGCTGGCCTGGCTGATCTGCTCCGTCAAATCTTGTATGAATGTATCCATGGCTTTTCGTTTTATCAGAACCGCGGGATATCCGCACGCGGCATTTGACCGTTGCGCACATGCATGCCGCCCCACTCGCTGCAGCGCTTCAGTTCCGGAATGCCTTTGCCGGGATTCAGCACGCCGGACGGGTCGAACGCAGCCTTGATCGCATGGAACGCGGCGATCTCATTGGGGCGAAATTGGATGCACATCTGCCTCAGCTTCTCGATGCCCACGCCGTGTTCGCCGGTGATGGTGCCGCCGACTTCCACACAGATTTCCAGCATCTTGCCGCCCAGTTCCTCGCTGCGCTCCATTTCGCCCGGCACCGTCGCATCGTAGAAAATGCATGGATGCAGGTTGCCGTCGCCGGCGTGGAAAACATTGGCGACCAGCATGCCGTATTCCTGCGCCAGTATTTCATAGCGCGCCAGCACATCCGGCAGGCAGCGGCGCGGAATGGTCCCATCGATCGTGTAGTAATCGGGACGAATGGTGGCCAGTGCGGCGAATGCGCCCTTGCGCGCTTTCCATAATTTTTCGCGTTCGGCATCATCCTTCGCACGGCGGATTTCCTGCGCATGGCAGTTCACCAACACACGCTCCACCTGCGCGAGTTGCTCTGCGACCTCTTCCCGCGCGCCATCGAGTTCGATCAACAGCAACGCCTCCGCATCCAGCGGAAAACCGGCCGACATGAATTTCTCGCACGCCTCGATAACCATCTTGTCCATCATTTCCAATGCAGCCGGAATAACGCCACCACCGATGATCTGCCCGACCGCGCCGGCCGCATCGTTGACGGTGGGAAACGCGGCCAGCAAGGTCTCGACGTATTCGGGTATCGGCTGCAGCTTCACCACGATTTCGGTGATGAGCCCGAGCATGCCTTCGGAACCGGTGACCACGGCGAGCAGATCGTAACCGGCCGTATCCAGTGCCAGCGATCCCACGGTGATCACCTCACCCTCACTCAGCACAACACGCACCTGCATCAGGTTATGCGTGGTGAGTCCGTACTTGAGGCAGTGCACGCCACCTGAATTTTCGGCGACATTTCCACCAATGGAGCAGATCAGCTGGCTCGACGGATCGGGCGCGTAGAACAGGCCGTGCGGTGCCGCCACTTCCGACACCACTACATTGCGCACACCAGGACCGACGCGCGCCGTACGCGCGAGTGGATCAACCTGCTTCACTGCGTTCAATCGCGTCAACACCACCAGCACACCGTCATCACGCGGAATCGCACCACCGGAAATGCCCGTCCCCGCACCACGTGTCACCACCGGCACGCCACGAGCACTGCACGATTTCAGGATTTCGCAAACCTGCGCCTCGCTCTCGGGAAGGATCGCGCACATCGGTACCGCGCGATGGGAAATAAAGGCATCCGTCTCGAAGGGCCGCAGGCGTTCGCGGTCGACGATCACGTTCAGCGGCGGCGTGATGCGCGACAAATCCTCCAGCAGCGCATTGTCTGGCAAACGCGTCATCAGAAGCGCGGAATGTCTGCGTGCGGAAGCTGGCCGCCACTCACACGCATGCGGCCATATTCCGCGCAACGGCTCAAAGCCGGGATCGCCTTGCCGGGATTCAGCAACATCTTTTCATCGAAGGCGCGTTTCACCGCGAAGAACATTTCACGTTCGCCATCGGAAAACTGGCTGCACATCTGGTTGATTTTCTCGATGCCCACACCGTGCTCGCCGGTAATGGTGCCGCCGTATTCGATGCATAGCTCAAGCAGTTCGGCAGCGAAGGCTTCGGTACGATCGAGCTCACCGGGAATATTGGCATCGAACAGGATGAGGGGATGCAGGTTGCCGTCACCGGCGTGAAATACATTGGCGCAGCGCAGCGCGTACTTCCGGGTGAGCTCTTCGGTACGCTTCAACATCGGCGCCAGCGCGCGGCGCGGAATCGAGCCGTCGATGCAGTAATAGTCCGGCGAGATGCGTCCGACCGCCGGGAACGCCGCCTTGCGTCCCGACCAGAATTTGAGCCGCTCAGTTTCGTTCCCGGAAACACGGCAGGCGGTCGCGCCCGACGCTTTCATCACCGCCTCCATCTTGGCGATTTCTTCCTCGACTTCTTCGGTCGTGCCGTCGGACTCGCACAGCAGAATGGCTTCCGCCGTGAGATCGTAACCGGCGTGGACGAATCCTTCCACCGCTTCCGTGGCCAGCCTGTCCATCATCTCCAGTCCCGCCGGCACGATGCCCGCACCGATGACATTGGCTACCGCATCGGCCGCTTTTTCGACATCGTCAAAACTCGCCATGACCACGCGCGCCATCTGCGGTTTGGGCAGCAGTTTTACAGTCACTTCCGTGGTGATGCCCAGCATGCCTTCCGAGCCGGTCATCAACGCCAGCAAATCGTAGCCGGGCGTATCGAGCGCGTTGGAGCCAATGGTGGCGGTCTCGCCGTCCATGGTGACCACGTCGATGCTGAAAATATTGTGGACGGTGAGCCCGTACTTCAGGCAATGCACGCCGCCGGAATTCTCGGCCACATTGCCGCCGATCGAGCAGGCAATTTGCGATGACGGATCCGGCGCGTAATACAAACCCAGGTGCGCGACCGATTCGGAAATTTTCAGGTTGCGCACGCCGGGCTGCACACGTGCGGTGCGCGCGAGCGGATCGATGGACACAATGCGATTGAATTTCGCCATCGACATCAGGATGCCGTCACCCAGCGGCGTCGCCCCGCCAGACAGTCCCGTGCCCGACCCGCGCGCCACCACTTTTGTTTCGGTCGCCGCGGCGATGCGCATGATGCGCTGCACATCGTCCACCGTTTGCGGCAACACGGCCAGCATTGGCAAAGCGCGATACGCGGAAAGCCCATCGCATTCGTACGGCTTCAGGTCTTCCTGCTTCGTCAGCAACGCGCCATCAGGCAGGATGTCGCCGAGTTGCGAGATCAGGCTTTCGCGTGCGGGAGATGAAGGCAATCGCGAAGCGGAAGGTGGAATGTGCGGCGCGGCGGACATGACGGAAAAGGAGATGAGTTCGTAACGGGGTGATGTTTCGGCGGCAATCGTTGCATCGTATGATAGGCCAACTTGCCGAAATGCCGCGCGCGCGCTGAACGCAAGCCACTTGTACCGAGATCCCGATAATCTGGAGAAGAAACTTGGCCGAGAGTACGACTTACCTGCTGTGGGCGCTGGCCGCCGTGCTGGTCCTGGTTGGGCTCGCCGGCACATTGCTGCCGGCATTGCCGGGCGTGCCATTCGTGTTCATGGGTTTGCTGGTGGCCGCGTGGGTGGAAAATTTCCAGCGCATCGGCTGGCCGACGCTGGCCATCCTCGCTGTGCTCACCGCGCTGGCCATCGTCGTCGACCTGGTGGCCGCCCTATTCGGTGCGAAGAAAGTCGGCGCATCAAGACTTGCGCTGCTGGGCGCCACCATCGGCAGCATCGCCGGATTATTTTTCGGGCTGGTGGGAATCTTTGTTTTCCCGTTTATCGGCGCGGTTATCGGCGAGCTGATTGCGCGCAAGGAAATGGGACAGGCGGCAAAAGTCGGCTTGGCGACATGGCTGGGATTGCTGTTTGGCGCGCTGGCAAAACTGGCGCTGGCGCTGACCATGATCGGCGTATTTGTGATTGCGTATTTCCTGTAGCGCAACTCGGCGTACAGGAAGCGAAATTCACAAAAATAGAAACCGAAACTCCAGAACTGGCGCGCTTCTCCAGCCATAAATGCCCTGCGAAGCGCCCGCACGCTGGAGTTTGCTTGTTATTACTGGAAAAACTAAGCGCTGAACAGTTTCAGCAGGTTTGAGATCGCGAGACCCAGCAGGCAGATGAACGTCCCTACCGTACCCGCAAGCCGCCCCGGTGACGCACCCCCTGAACTGAACAAACCCCACGCATGCAGCACGCGCGAAATGAAGAACACCGCGCCATAGACGTGCAGCATCGTCACGTTGCCGCGATTGATCTCGTACAACGCCAGCAGGATCAGGAACAGGGGAATGGTTTCCACCGCATTGCCATGCGCGCGGATGGCGCGCACCAGGTCACGGTTGCCGCCATCGCCGGTACCAACACGCAATGTCTGCCGCAAACGGATCACCACCACGGCCAGCATCACCACCAGTATTGCCAGCAGGCCCGCATACAGCGCGCTGATGGCCACCGGCAGCGTCGTCACGCTGATCACGTTACCGCCAGCTGCTGGTTGGCGGTCTCAAGGCGCTCGACCAGTGTCTCGAGGAATTTACGGTCGAACAGGCGGCGGCAACTCGGGCTGGCGCTGCTGAGGTCGCCCGCGCGCACCTTCATGACGATGGAATCGGTGGCAGTCATGATGCTGGCCGAACGCGGTCCGTCGCGCTTGGCAAGGTATGACATTTCACCGAAGCAATCTCCCGCGCCCAGCACATTCAGCAGCCGCTTGCCGCGCGTCACACGCACGGTTCCCTTGGCCAGGATGAAAAAAGAATCGCCGACATCGCCTTCGCTGATCAGCGTCGTCTCGGCCGGGAACGGACGCCACTTGCTGATGCGCAGCACTTCCCACAATTCGTTCTCCGGAAAATCGCGGAAGAACGCGAGTGTCTTCAGCAGGCTGAACTGTTCGGTATCGGACACTTCGCTCTTGTTCTGCTGCGGCGATTGCGCGCCCTGCCAGAGGCTGGCCAGGTCCTTGCCGAAATCTTCCCATGTCTGGTAGCGCCGCGACACGTCCTTGGCCATCGCCTGCTTGACGATATCTTCCATCGGCGCAGAAATGTCGGCGCGATAGCGTGACGGCGGTTCCGGATCGTGATTGACGATCTGGTAGGAGAGACTCGCGGCGTTCGACGCCTCAAACGGCGGACGCCCCGCCAGCAGCATGTACATCACCATGCCGAGCGCATAGATGTCGGACTGCACGGAAGCTTTTTCGCCGGTGAGAATTTCCGGCGCCATGTACAAGGGTGAGCCGACGGCGGCCACCTGGGTCTTGTCGGAAACACGATTCAGCGCCGCGCCGAAATCGCCGACCTTGATATCGCTGCCGGATTTATAAAGGATGTTGCCGGGCTTCACGTCGCGATGGATCAACCCCTGCGTATTGGCGAACGCCAGCGCGCGCACGCACTTGAAAACAATTTCGGCGACTACCTGTGTGTCGAGCAGATTCTCGGGTTTGCAGTATTTTTCCAGCGTCCCGCCTTCGACGTATTCCATGACGATGTAGCTCATGCTCTCATCGACCACAGCGTCGTAAATGCCGACGATATGCGGATGCATGATCTTGCCGGCCAGCGAAGCCTCGTTCAGGAACATGCTGCGATACATGGCGCCGTCCTCGGCGTCCTGCAACAGTGCGGTGGTCATGGCCTTGATGGCGACGCTGCGATTATTAAAGCTGTCCTCGGCCAGGTAGACCGCACTGGTCGCGCCGCGTCCCAGTTCGCGGATCACGCGATACTTGCCGATATTCTCGATGGCGGGAGTGCTGTCAGTCATGGATTGAAGCGACCTTTTTTCGTCTTCGCGTGCGTGGTGCCGTGTTGTTGCCACCGCCGTCGGCACGCGATTCACTGGATAGCATCAAATATGCCGATAAACTGGGCGCGTGTAAACCTGCCCGGATACCCGATTCGAGATGATACGCCGACTATTCCTGATGGCTATGCTGGCCGCCGGCATCGTGCCCGGCAGGCCCGGTTTTGCGGCAGATGACGCGTGGCCGCAAAAAACCGTGCGCATCGTGGTTGCGGCACCGGCGGGAAGCTCGGTCGATATCGTGGCGCGCGTCATTGCAGAAGGCTTGCGGGCGCGGTGGAAGCAGGCAATTGTCGTTGACAACAAACCTGCGGCAGGGGGCACTACCGGCGCTGCGGAAGTTGCACGCGCGGCGGCCGATGGCTACACGCTTTTCCTGGGCTACAACGGTCCGCTGGCCACCGCATCTTCCCTGTATTCGCGGCCGGGCTACGATGTGGCCGCCGATTTTGCGCCAATCGTGCTGACGGGTTCGCAACCCAATTTGCTGGTGGTGCATCCTGCGCTGCCCGTGAACAACCTTAAGGAACTCATCGCCTATGCGAAAGCGCATCCGGGAAAACTCAATTACGCCAGCGTTGGGAATGGATCGTCGTCGCATTTGTCGATGGAGCTGCTAAAGCAGCGCACCGGCGTGGACATTGTTCATGTGCCCTTCAACGGCGGTCCTCCGGCCACACAAGCCGTGGTGGCGGGCGATGTGCAGATGTTGTTTGCCGCGCCGTCGAATCTGCTGGCGCTGGTGAAGGCGGGCAAGTTGAAAGCCATTGCGACCACGGGCCGGAAACGATTTGCGCCCACCGCTGCAATTTCAACCGTGGCTGAATCCGCTACGCCGGGACTGGAATGGTTCGAAGCGATTGCGTGGAACGGGCTGGTTGCGCCGGCAGCTACACCGGCCGCGGTGCGTCAGCGAATCAACGCCGATGTAAACGCGATACTGGCAGACCCGGCGATACAGCAGAAATTATTCGACGCCGGCATTGAAGCCGGCGGCGGAACGGAAGCCGCATTCGCGGCACTCATCAAGTCCGAAACAATCAAATGGCGTGACGTCATTCGCGTCACCGGCGCTACGCTGGACTGACTAGCGCGTCACCAGGGTCGGCAGGCATTGTGCCACGCGGGCCAGTTGCTGTCGGGCTTCGCGTTTCAGCGCTTCAAATTCATCGCGTGCCCGCGCGGCCTCGCTCATCCAGTGCGCCTCACCGCGCTCGTCGTCGCGCGCGCGATGCAACTGCGCCATCAGTTCGCACAACTTTGCGGCCTTGGGTGAAGGTCGATACTGCGCCGCTTCGCGCAAGGCGTCGGTGAGTGTCGTTTCAGCACCATTCAGGCGCCCGCTTTCCAGTTCACGGCGGGCGATTTCGATGCCGAGCGACGGCAACACCGAGCGTTGTTTCTTTTCCATCGCCAGCGTCCATGCGGCCGCGTATTGCGCAGTCGCCAGGTCTTCGCGCCCGTTCAGCGCCTGCAGCATGGCGCTGATGCGCAAGGCATCCAGCAGGATCGGCACCTTGCCGTGCTCGCGGCATTGCTCCACCACGCGCTGGATCAGTGCAAGGCCGCCGGCGCAGAATTCCGCACACAGCTGTGCGTTTTCCACGCTCACTGCTTCAGCGCGCTTGCGATGCAGGTTCGCGACGTTGGCCAGGACGCGCCAGCGATCAAAGCCGCTCTTGTCGCATTCGGACAGCACCAGCCCCAGGTCGAGATGAACTTCAGCTTCGTCGAAACGCTTCAGGTCGCCCAGCACGATGCCGAGCAGGTTGTGAATTCGTACCTGCAGGCGCATGTCGCGCTCATCCTCGGCGATCGCCAGCGCGGACCGGAGCAATCCCACTTCACTTTCGATGGGCGTCATCAGCAACAATGCGCCCGCCAGCATCGTCATCGCATGCGCCATGCCGCAGCGGTCGCCATGTTTCTGCGAGAGGAAAAAACCATCTACGCTGCAGGCCAGCGAAGCCCAGAAATCACCGCGTATCGAATGCAGCAACGCAACGCCGTTCAACACGATCGTTTCACCGCGCGGCTCTCCTGCCAGCCGCGCGGTGTCGATGCCACGCTGGAGCATCAGCAGCGCACCACGGCTATCGCCGACGCGCCCCAGGTCAAGTGCCGCATCCGCGATCTGCCGCCATGCATCCAGCGACACTCTTTCATTTGATTTCATCATCACAACTTTCCTTGTTTCTACCTGCTGTCCACCAAGCTCAAATTCGCAAAAAAACAAACGCGAAAACCAAAAACGAAAAAGGACAGCGGATTGGTCTTTGCAAAGGCCACGGCCCTTACAAAAACCAATCAACTGTCCCAAGTTACGACGCCAAGCTACTTAAAATCTATGTTTCAAGCTTTTATTTGTGCCGCAGTGTACCCCAAATGAAAAAACACCGTGTACCGCGATCAGGGGATCGGGGTACACGGCGTTTTTCGCCTGCTATTTCCGCTGCGAGTTCCTAGAACAACCCGATGATCTTGCCTTCGTCATTCACGTCGATGGCCGCCGCACTTGGTACCTTCGGCAGGCCAGGCATGGTCATCACGTCACCGCAAACCAGCACCACAAATTCCGCACCGGCCGCCAGGCGCACTTCACGAATGGTCAGCACATGATTGCTCGGCGCTCCGCGCAATTGCGGATCCGTGGAGAACGAATACTGCGTCTTGGCCACGCAGATCGGGTAGTGGCCGTAGCCATCGTCCTGCAGCTTCTTGATCTGTCCCCGCACCTTGGCATCCGCCGTGATGTCCGATGCGCCATAAACCTTGGTGGCGATGGTTTTCATCTTGTCCCACAGCGTGGCACTTTCTTCATAGACAAACTTGAAGTTGTTCGGTTGTTCGCACATCTCGACAACCATATTCGCCAGTTCCGCCGCACCCTTGCCGCCGTCAGCCCAGTGACGCGCCACCACCACTTTCGCGCCCATTTTTTCGCAGCGCGAGACCAGCACTTTCAGCTCGGCATCGGTGTCATGGGTGCGATGGTTGATTGACACCACGCACGGCAGGCCATAGTTTTGCGTAACGTTGTGGATATGGCGCTCGAGATTGACGATGCCTTTTTCCAGCGCTTCCACACTCTCCTTCGAAACTTCCTTCACGTCCATGCCGCCGTGGTATTTCAGCGCGCGAATGGTCGCGACGATGACAACCGCCGAGGGACGCAGCCCGGATTTGCGACATTTGATGTCGATGAATTTTTCGGCGCCCAGGTCGGCGCCGAAGCCCGCCTCGGTCACAACATAATCGCCCAGCTTCAATGCAGTTTGCGTCGCAATGACGGAATTGCAGCCATGCGCAATATTGGCGAAAGGGCCGCCGTGGATAAAGGCCGGATTATTTTCCAGCGTCTGCACCAGGTTCGGCAGCAACGCGTCTTTCAGCAGCGCCGTCATCGCCCCCTGGGCATTCAGGTCCTTGGCGAGGATCGGTTTCTGGTCCTTGGTGTAGCCGACGACGATCTTCGAAATGCGCGCTTTCAAATCCTTGATCGACGTCGCCAGGCAGAAGATCGCCATGATTTCGGACGCGACCACGATATCGAAACCATCCTGCCGCGGATAGCCATTAGCGGGACCACCCAGCGCAATGGTGATGTCGCGCAAGGCGCGATCATTCATGTCAACCACGCGCTTCCAGACAATGCGGCGCACGTCGAAGCCCAGTTCATTGCCATGATTGATGTGGTTATCGATCAATGCAGCCAGCAGGTTGTTGGCCAGCGCGATCGCGGAGAAGTCACCGGTGAAATGCAGGTTGATATCTTCCATCGGCACCACTTGCGCGTAACCGCCGCCCGCCGCGCCGCCCTTCATGCCGAACACAGGCCC
>JBDTWS010000106.1:0-14530 GCA_040006575.1 Betaproteobacteria bacterium | reverse complement strand
TGAAAATGGTAGGCCGTGCGGGATTCGAACCTGCGACCAACGGATTAAAAGTCCGCTGCTCTACCAACTGAGCTAACGACCCAACAAAGCCTGAAATTATAACTTTTCGACCATTCCCGGTCAACCGTAAAAAATCGGCACAGGCAAAAACCGGCGTTTTTCACTCTTCCTGCATCAACTTCCAGTACTGGTACTTGAGGGTGGCCCAGCAGCCCATGATCATGGCGGCCAACGCCAGGAAAGAACCGACCGCCAGGGTCGAAACCCCCGATATGCCCTGCCCGATGGTGCAGCCCAGTGCAGTGACGCCGCCAAAGCCCATCAGGGTGGCTCCCAGGATGTGCGCACGGGTATCGGCGATATTCGCAAAGCCTTCCCAGCGGAATCGCCGCGTGATCAGCGAATAAGCCAGCGATCCCAGGATCATTCCGACCGTCGATGCAATACCGAACGTGACGATGAGCGACTTATCACTCCACAGCATGAGCAATTCCAGGCTGTAGGCCACGGGTGCGACAAATGACAACGATTCTGCCGCGCGGCTGTTGGTGCCGAAGAAAACTTCTTCCAGCGTGTCGGGATTTTCACCGAAGCCGATGTGGGCGGTGATGTACCAGCCTGCAACAACGGCGAAGCCGTACCCCAGGCCACCCAGCCAGCCGTTGAGACTGCGGCGGAAATCGGCGCCTGCCAGCACGAACGCCAGCATGGCCGCAGCCAAGAGGCCAGCTATGACTGTCTGCACCGCGCGTGCGTTCGCCCCGATCGCCGAGCCGACGAGCGTTCCCAATTGCTGCGTGGCAAGTCCCTGTTGAGTAAGATCGGCTCGCACGGCATCGATGTAATTAACCCGCCAGACGCCAAACAGCCCCTTCATGGTCATGTAAGCCGAAATGCCGAGGAACGCGAACACCACGACGGATTTCACGTTGCCGCCGCCAATTCGCACCAGCGTGCGGCTGCCGCAGCCGCTGGCCAGCGTCATGCCCACCCCGAACAACAGGCCACCGACCAGATACGAGAGCCAGGTGACATTGGGCCGCACGTAAAACGCCTTGGAGAGATCGATCAGGCCAAATGCATTGAGCGCCTGCGCGCCGATGATCGCCACCGCCATCGCCAGCACCCACATGCGCATGCGCGAAAAATCGCTCATGTTGACGATGTCTGAAACGGCGCCAAGCGTGCAGAACTGCGTTCGCGCCGAGATGGCGCCAAGCACGAAGGCAACAGCGAAACTGAGCCAGGCGACGATAACGGCCAGATTGGAGGAGTTGCTCATGTCGTGCGCGCGGAGGGCATAAGGGTGTGAAGACCGCCATTTTACGCGCTGCGCTTCGGCATACCAATGCCGCGCGAAATGGAGGGATCAGGCGACCTGCGCGTAATGGGTGGGATCCGCCAGGCCTGCCATGCGAAACCCTTCGCGCCGCAACCGGCAGGAATCACAGACGCCGCAGGCATCGCCGTTTGCGTCAGCCTGGTAGCAGGAGACGGTGATGCCGTAGTCCACGCCGAGCCTTGTTCCCTCGCGGACAATATCCGCCTTGCTCATCTTGATGATCGGTGTGTGAATCGTCAGCGGTGCGCCTTCCACACCTGACCGCGTCGCCAGCCGTGCCATGGTTTGAAACGCGGCGACATACTCAGGCCGGCAATCCGGGTAGCCGGAATAATCGACCGCATTCATGCCTGCAAAAATATTGTTCGCGGCCAGGGTCTCCGCCCATGCGAGTGCAAGCGACAGGAAAATGGTATTGCGCGCCGGCACGTACGTCACGGGGATACCGGTCGTAGGTCCGGTGGGAACGCCGATATGGCTGTCCGTCAATGCGGACCCGCCCCACCCGGTGAGATCGAACTTGATCACGCGGTGTTCATGGGCGCCCAGTGCTTTGGCCACCCTCGCGGCGGCCTGCAATTCAGAGCGGTGGCGCTGTCCGTAGTCGAACGAAAGCGCATAGCACTCATAGCCCTGCTCGCGCGCCATCGCCAGCACGGTTGCCGAATCCAGGCCGCCGGAGAGCAGGATTACGGCTCTTTCGTTTTTGGTATCCGCTGTCATACGCCGCGCTTTTCGCCCCAGAGAATCTTGTGAAGTTGCAACTGCATGCGCACGGGAACAAGGTCACGCAGAATCCACGCAGCCAGCTGCTCCGGTTGCACTTCACCAAAGGATGGCGAGAAAAGCACCGTGCAAATGGTGTTGAGCGCGCGCTCGCGCAATGCGCTCACTGCCCAGTTGTAATCCGCTTCGCTGGTGATCACGAATTTGATTTCGTCCCGCGCGTTGAGATGCGCCAGGTTGCTCCAGAGATTCTTGTCACTCTCGCCTGAGCCTGGCGTCTTGATGTCCATGATGCGGGACACGCGGGGATCAACTTCCGAAACGTCAATCGCGCCGCTGGTCTCAAGCGATACCGAATAACCTGCCGCGCAGAGTTGTTCCAGCAACACCAGGCAATTGCGTTGCGCCAGCGGCTCACCGCCGGTCACACACACGTACGGCGTACCGTGGCTCGCCACCTCTGCCAGCACATCGGCAATCAGGCGTGTCTTGCCTTCGTGAAACGCATACTCCGTATCGCAGTAACCGCAACGCAGCGGACATCCTGTGAGTCGCACAAATACAGTCGGCAACCCAACACGCGTCGATTCGCCCTGCAGCGAAAAAAAGATTTCGTTGATTCGCAATTCATTCGCACGATCCCGCGGCGTCGCCGCCCTTGCGCTGGCGTCCGCTCCCTTCCCTTCGGCTTTGCGAGGGATCGCAGCGGGAATCGTTTTTACCGTGGTCATGGATCGTTTACCGCCTTATTTGCGCAAGCCGGGTTCTGGCTTTGGCGGCGGCATCGGACGCGGGGAAGCGCGCGATGATGTCTTCGAGCGTGTTACGGGCAGACCCGTTATCGCCGCTCTCCATCTGGATGCTGGCAATGGCGAGCAAGGCATCGGGCGCCTTGGGTGAATCGGGGAACATCTTCAGCAAAGATTCCTGCGACGAGCGGGCGTTAGCGTAGTCCTTCAGGTTGGAATAGCAGATGCCAATCCAGTATTGCGCGTTGGATACCAGCGGGCTCGCGGGAAAATCTTTCATGAAAGTCTGGAACGCGCGAATGGCCGCCTGGAAATCGCCGCGCTTGAACAGGTTGGAGCCGACGTCATAAGCGCGATTTTCCTGCTCACGCGACGCGGCCGTGACGACGGGTGGTGCAACCGGAGGCGGCGTTGAAATAGAACCGGACACAGCAGATGCAGACGGCATCGGGCCGGCTGCCGGCACTGGTGGGACGGAGCCTGCAGGCGCCCCCTCCGGCGGCAGTCCTTCAAGCTTGCGCAAACGCGTATCGATGTCGAGGTAGAAGTCCCGCTGCCGCTTGGTCAGCTGGTCGTTCTGGTTGGCCAGCACTTCATTCTGGCCGCGCAGCTTGGACAACTCCGCATTCAATTGCTCGATCTGGTTCAGCAACTGGATGATGCCGATATTCTTGATCGCATCGTCAAGGCGCACCAGGCGCGCATCCAGTTCGCGGTCCTTCTTGTCGAGTTCAGCGCGAAGTTCGCGAATCTCGCGGCGTGCGTCTTCATCAAAAATACCCGCGGCGGCATTGAAGCTCAATGCCGCCATCAGGAGTGCTGCAACAAAATGTGGAATGCGTGCCATCAGATTTACCTGCAAGAATTATTCGCCGTCGTAGACAATTTCAACGCGCCGGTTTTGCGCCCATGCCGCTTCATCGTGGCCATTCGCCCTGGGCTTGTCTTCGCCGAAGCTGATGGTTTCGATGCGCTCGTTGCCCACGCCCAGCGCGGCGGTCGCCTTGCGCACGGCATCGGAGCGACGCTGGCCCAAAGCCATGTTGTACTCGCGCGAGCCACGCTCGTCGGCATGGCCCTCGAGGCGAACCTTGCGGCCGCGATTCTGGCTGAGGTAAGCCGCATGCGCCTGGATTAGCGCGGCGTATTCAGGCTTCACCGAGTCCTTGTCGTATTCAAAGTAGATCACGCGTTTCGACAGCACCGGATCTTTTGCCAGGTCGACAGCGCCGCCCCGGATGCCGCCGCGTGTATCGTCGGTGGGCCGCGTGGTGGGACCGTCTCCCGGCTTGTTGACGTTTGTCGTCGGTGGCGAACGGTCTTCCACCCGCGTTTCCTTGATCGGATCGCTGCTCGCACAGGCAGCAAGTAACAGCGCGAGGCTCACGCCCACTATCAAATTTTTCATTTTGGTTCCTCCGGGAGAATCAACAAGTGCTGCAAGCACAAGCGGCCCTGCAAGTTTAGCCGTTTTGGCTGGGTAGGGTTTTACAACGGCAGGCTACGAACGCCCCTCACGCTATCGCGTGGTGGAGGTTCCGAATGGTCCCCACGCCGGCTCGCGCACATCCCCCGCCTGTGAGGAAAGTTTTTGCTTGATGCGGCCATCAGTCGATACCGCGCCGAGCTTGCCACGGCCGGCGGATTTATCTTCGTACAGGATCGTCCGGCCATTGGGCGAAAAACTGGGACTGTCGTCGAGCGGACCATCGGTCAGGTAATTGACCTGGCCCGAGGCGAGCTCCAGCGTGGCAATGCGCAGGCGACCGCCTTCGCGATTCACGAATGCCACCATTTTTCCATCCGGGCTCAAGCGCGGGGTGGTGTTGTAATTGCCTTCGAACGTCAGTCGTTTCGGCGTGCCGCCGCTAACGGGAACGCTATATAACTGCGGACCGCCCGAACGATCGGAAAAGAAAATAATGGTCTTGCCATCCGGCGTGAATGCCGGGCCGGTATCGATCGCAGCACTCTCCACGATGCGCACCGCCTCACCGCCAGTCGCAGGAACGATGTAGATCTGCGACACGCCGTCTTTTGACAGCGTCACCGCCAGTTTGCTGCCATCGGGAGACCAGCTGGGCGCGTAGTTGTCACCCTTGAAATTGGCCACCAGGGTGCGCTGGGTCGTTACCAGGTTCTGGATGAATACAGCCGACTTGCGTTTTTCAAACGAGACATAGGCAATCCTGGTGCCGTCGGGCGACCATTTCGGCGAACCGATAGGCTCGAGTGATTTCAACACGCCTTGCGGGTTGAAGCCGTCCGCATCGGCGACCTGCAATTCAAATTGCGATCCGCGTTTCAGCACATAGGCGATACGCGTTGAAAAGGTGCCCTTCTCGCCGATCAGTTTTTCGTAAATGTCATCGGAAATACGATGCGCCGTAGCCCGCAATTGCGTCGCTGTTGCCACATAGGAAAACGTAGCGAGCTGGCTTTGCTTGCCGACATCGAACAGGCGCACGCGCACATCGAATTTGCCATCGGGCATGGCGTTGATGCTGCCGATGACCAGCGCCTCCGTGCTGCGGCTGGACCAGTCAAGGAAATTCACCTGCGACGGCTCGGTGGGCAACTGCGCGATTCCGTTGAGGTTGACGATGCGGAACAGGCCGGTGCGCGCGAGATTGCTGGAAATCACCGGCGTGATGTTTTGTGGCGCATTGACTTCATTGGCGAACGGGACAATCGCCACCGGCACCTGGCGCCCCGCGCTGGTGGTGACGTCGATGGTGAGCTGGGCGCGAGCGGGGATGGACGCAGCAAAGACCACCAGGGCCGTCAGCGCGAATACGAAAAGTGCGCGGGCATGCAGAGTCGATTTCTCCCGCTTCTGCTCATGTGGGTTGGACGTATTTGCCTTGCGAGGTGTCAGCGCGGCCAGGATGGGTGTAGTCATATTGTGTTCAGCGCTCGTGTTCGATATTAAGGTTAAGTTCACGCTTACCCCCTAAAAGTTCCGCATTCTGCGGCAGGGGCCATTGCTGGATGCCGTTGATGGCGCGTTCGACGGCCTCATCATACACAGGGTTGCCGGACGGTTTGACGATCTTGGCGTCGAATACGGCGCCGTTCACCAGCAGCCGCAAACGAACCGTCACCAGCGGCTTTCCGGAGACGGTGTCGGGGATATTGGCGCGATTGCGGATGAGTGCGGCGATCTTGCCGGCGTAGTCCTGCAGCGCGGCATTGCGTGCGGCGTTGGCGGCGGCGTCGCGCGCCACCTGCTCGGCTTTCGCCTTTTCGTCGGCGGCCTTGGCGGCTTTCTTCTGCGCTTCTTCTTCCTTGCGTTTCTTCTCGGCGTCGGCGAGTTTTTGCTTCTCAGCTTTCTCGCGATCGGCCTTGTCTTTTTCCAGCTTCACCGCTTTTTCGTGCTCGAGTTTTTCCTGCTTTTCTTTCTTGGCCTTTAGTTCGATATCCGCCTTGGTCGGCTGCGGCGGCGACGGTTTGGCCGGCGGCGGCTCGATGATTTTCTTCACTTCAGGTTGGGGCGGAGGGGGCTCCACTACAGGTACCGGCGGCGGCAGAGATTCGGTCACCTTGCTGATCGTGGGCAACTGGTCCCACAGCTCGGCCAGCACCGGCTCGGGTCGCTTCACCTGCCAGGAAATGCCGAACAGGATGACCGCAAAAAATCCCGCATGCACCACCAGCGCCAGCATCGCGGCGGGTACCTTGCCGGGTTCCTTGCGTGCCACCAGCGGCGAGCGCCGCGAGGGAGCCATGCGAGTGGAGGGACGTGGGGGCAATGCTGCAGCCATGTTCAGCGCGCCAGTGGTTTCGTGAGCAGGCCCACGCGCTTGATCTTGCCGCCCTGCAAGATGTCGAGGACACGGATCACGTCGTCGTACTTCAGGTTCTTGTCGGCCGATATGACGACAGCCTGGTCGGGACGCCCCGCCTGCACGGCGCGCACGGCGGCCAGCAATTTCTCACGCGGCACGAATTGTTCGTTGCCACCCTGCTGCAGGTCGGCGATGGCGATGGTCCCGTCTTTCTTCAGCCGGATTTCGAGCGGCGCGACGGTAGGCGCAAGTGACTGACCCACACTGGGCAAATCGATTTCGCCCGGCTGGATATGCGCGGTCACCATGAAAATGATGAGCAGCACCAGCATCACGTCGATGTAGGGAACGACGTTGATATCGGCCATGGCTTTGCGCGGGCGTCTCATGCGTTCGGCTCGAATTTCAAATGGCTAAATCCAGTGTTGGCGCGATTCTCCAGCCATTTTTGGCCTGGAAGCCGCGCCAGCGCTAGAGTTTCAATCGTGAAATTCATGTTCAGTGCGTCGCCTGCCGCTGGAGGATGTTGGTGAACTCTTCCATGAAACTTTCGTAGCGATTGGCCAGGCGGTCGATCTCCGCGGTGTAGCGGTTGTACGCGATGACGGCAGGAATCGCCGCGAACAGGCCGATGGCCGTCGCGATCAGCGCTTCCGCAATGCCCGGCGCGACCTGGGCCAGTGTCGCCTGCGCCACATTGGCAAGGCCGCGGAACGCATTCATGATTCCCCACACGGTACCCAGTAGGCCGATATACGGGCTGACCGAACCAACCGTTGCCAAAAACGACAGGTGCGATTCGAGGTAATCTAGTTCGCGCTGGAATGTTGCCTTCATGGCGCGGCGCGTGCCATCCATCAGTGCGCCGATATCGGCGCCGGTGCGCGTTTTCAATTTCAAATATTCCTTGAAACCGGCCTCGAAGATCTTCTCCATGCCGGCCGGCTCGTACTGGCCGGAGTTGGCGCGCTGGTACAGCCCGACCAGGTCGGAGCCGCCCCAGAATTCGCGCTCGAATTCGTCGGCCTGCGACTTGGCGCGCCGCACCGAAAACATTTTCACGAAGATGTACCACCACGACATCATCGACGCCATGATCAGTATGCCCATCACGATCTTGACGACGATCGAGGCCTGCAAAATCATTTGCAGGAAGCCCATATCACTTGAAAGATTCAAACCGTTGCCTCCATTTTCTTGCGCACATCGGCGGGAATTTCAATCGGCTTGAAACCATCGGCAGAAACACTCGCCACCAGCACGCGCGCCTTCACCAGCAGTTCCTCACCACGCCGGATTTCCTGGTGAAACGTGCAGCGCACGCGCCCCAGGTTTTCCACGGCAACACTGATATTGACCGAATCATCGAGCCTGGCCGGTTTCACAAACTCCACTGCGATCTCGGCCACGATAAACAACATCTTGTACTTGCGTTCCAGTTCGCTGTTGCTGAAGCCCAGGTAGCGCAGCCATTCGGTGCGCGCGCGCTCCAGGAATTTCACGTACTGCGCGTGATACACCACGCCGCCCGCATCGGTGTCTTCAAAATAAATGCGCTGCGGGAAATCGAAGGTGAAGAGCGTGGTCTGCTGGGCATTCTTCAGAGAGAGCTTGGCCATCAGAAAAGTTCCGGCGAAAGGCTGCGGGCCGGAACGACCAGGCCGAAATGCTGGTACGCCAGCGCGGTGGCGATGCGGCCGCGCGGCGTGCGTTGCAGGTAGCCCTGCTGGATCAGGTACGGCTCCAGCACGTCTTCAATGGTGTCGCGTTCTTCGCTGAGTGCCGCGGCGAGGTTGTCCACGCCCACCGGGCCGCCGGCGAATTTCTCGATAATGGCCAGCAACATCTTGCGATCCATCACGTCGAGTCCGATCTGGTCGACGTCCAGCATCAGCAATGCCGCGTCCGCCGTCGCCTTGTCCACGTGGCCGTCGCCTTTTACCTCGGCAAAATCACGCACGCGGCGCAGCAGCCGGTTGGCTATGCGCGGCGTGCCGCGCGAGCGCAGCGCAATTTCCTGCGCGCCATGATCGTCAACGCGCACATTCAGCAGGTTGGCCGAGCGCGCGACGATCAATTTCAATTCGGACGGCGAATAAAATTCCAGGCGCGCCACAATGCCGAAACGGTCGCGTAGCGGATTGGTCAGCATGCCCGCACGGGTGGTGGCGCCCACCAGCGTAAACGGCGGCAAGTCGAGTTTCACCGATCGCGCGGCGGGGCCTTCGCCGATCATGATGTCGATCTGGTAATCCTCGAGCGCCGGATAAAGGATTTCCTCGACGACCGGGTTCAGGCGGTGAATTTCGTCGATGAACAGAACATCATTCGGCTCAAGGTTGGTCAGCATCGCAGCCAGATCACCCGCACGCTCCAGCACGGGTCCGGAAGTCTGCTTCAGGTTGACTCCCATCTCGCGCGAGATGATGTGGGCCAGCGTCGTCTTGCCCAGGCCAGGGGGACCGAACAGTAGCGTATGGTCAAGCGGCTCCTTGCGCCTTCTCGCAGCCTCGATAAATATCGACAACTGGCTGCGGATTTTTTCCTGCCCGACGTACTCGTTGAGCAGCTTCGGGCGCAGTGCGCGTTCCAGCGCTTCCTCCTGCGTGGAAGCCTTGCCGGCAGAGATGAGACGGTCTTCCTCGATCATGGGCTAATTTTACGCGACAGCCTTCGTTTTTTCCCGTTTCTTGCGGATATAGAGGGTTTTCTCGACGTGGGCGATGATGGCGCCCGCCGGGTCGACCACATCAACGCTGTAGGTCGGTTCAAACTTTTCGCCGCCGGCCGTCATGCGCAGCACCTCGTCTACTTGCTCTTGCGTGAGGTTGAAATTCGCATACACCGTGGTGCGGCCGGGGGCGACGAAATCAATGTGCGCCGACTTGTCCCACACCACATAGCCCTTGCCCAGCTGATGCATCATCATGATCATGAAATAGGGATCGGTCATGGTGAACAGCCCGCCGCCGAAATGACTGCCCACGTAATTCTGGTTACGCAGGCCCAGCTTCATGCGCATGCGCACCTGTCGCCAGTCCGGGGCGATGCTCATGATATGAATACGCATGCCGATGAACGGCGGCCAGCAATTCATGACGATGCGGAACACGCCGGCACTGACAACGAGACGGCTCCAGAAACCTTGTTTGCTCGAGGACATCAGGATTTGGACAGCAGTTTCAATGCCTGGCGGATGCCATCCGAGACGGTGACCTCCCTGGGCAACTGCTTGATGGCGAACAGCGCTTCCTTCTCGTTGTAGCCGAGTGAAATCAGCGCATTCAGGACGTCAGCTGCGATCGAAGGCGCCGGCACTTCGCCGCCGACGGAAATCCGCACGTCCACTTTCAATTTGTCTTTCAGTTCGAGCAGCAGGCGTTCGGCGGTTTTTTTGCCGATCCCCGGGACCTTGGTCAGGCGACCGCTTTCCTGGGTGGCGACGGCTTCGGCGAGGTCGTTCACGCTCATGCCGGACAACACAGCGAGGCCGACTTTTGGTCCCACGCCGCTGACTTTCAACAGTTGGCGAAACGTCGCACGTTCAGCCTCCGTGCCGAAACCGTAAAGCAGCTGTGCATCTTCGCGCACCACGAGGTGCGTAAACAGGGAGACGTTCTCACCGATGCGCGGCAGGTTATAGAACGTACTCATCGGCACATCGATTTCATAGCCGACACCAGCGGCTTCGATCAGCACCTGCGGCGGATTTTTTTCCAGCAGCGCGCCTGTAATTCTTCCGATCATTTCACCAGTCTCCCACCCTTAACGCGATATCCGCGAGTGCTCATTTCACCCAGCGCCCCGCCATGTGCATGACAGATGGCGCAGGCCAGCGCATCGGCCGCGTCGGGGCTCGGGTAGCCCGGCAATTTCAGCAATCGCTTGACCATTTCCTGCACCTGCTCTTTCTTCGCGTGGCCATTGCCGACCACCGCCTGCTTCACCTGCAAGGCGGTATATTCCGACACCGGTAAATCCTGCGAAACCGCCGCGCAAATAGCTGCTCCACGCGCCTGCCCCAGCAGCAATGTCGATTGCGGATTCACATTGACGAATACTTTTTCCACCGCCACTTCGCCCGGCGAAAAACGCGCAATCACTTCCTGCACCGAGTTCAGGATATTTTTCAATCGATCCGGCAATTCGCCGTCGGGCGACTTGATGCAGCCACTGCTTACGTAGACCAGCGTGGAGCCGGTTTTTTCGATGACGCCATAGCCGGTAATCCGCAAGCCGGGATCCAGGCCCAGGATTCTCATGCTGCAATGCGCGCGTACATGCACGAATCGCGAATGCCGCCGCGCGGGTCGCGCATGTTCCGCCGCAAAATTCCTTCGAGCGTGAAACCGCATTTCTCGGCGACGTTGCGGCTCCTCAGGTTTCGCGGATCGCTGCAGATCTCGAGGCGCTTCACGCCCAGTTCCGTGCCGGCAAACTCGACCAGCGCCTTGACTGCTTCGCTGCAGAAGCCTTTTCCGGCCATCGAAGTGCGCACCCAGTAGCCGATTTCCATCTTCGGCACGCTCCAGTCAATCGTATGAAAACCACCTTTGCCGACCAGGCGGCCGGTGGTTTTGTCGATCCACTGGAAATCCAGCATTTCGCGGCTGTACCACTTGGCCTGCGCGTTGGCGTTGAAGTCGATCGAGCCCGCCAATTGCGGTTCGGGGTGCACCCAGGGCATCCACGGTTCCAGGTCGTTCACGGATTCAAGCACCGCTTCAAAGGTGGCCGGTCCGTCATTGGCTTTCACCGCACGCAGCAACATGCGTTCGGTCACGATGACCTCGGGGATATCCAGCAGCAACGCGCCTTGCCGGGCGTCCATCAGCGCGCCTTGCGAACAACAAATGCGTTTGCGTTCGATTCCGGCACTAGGCCTCAACCTCATCCATCACGGCCGACGTGTACACATCCTGCACATCGTCAAGCGACTCGATCGCATCGAGCAGCTTGTGCATTTTCACCGCGTCGTCGCCGGCGAGCATGGTTTCAGTCGTCGCCTTCATGGTGACTTCACCGAATTCCGATTTGAAGCCGCCTTTTTCCAACGCAACCTTCACATTGGAAAATTCATACGGCCCGGTGATGACCTCGATGGAACCATCTTCATTGGTGGTCACATCCTCGGCGCCCGCTTCGAGTGCCGCTTCCATCAGCTTGTCCTCATTGGTACCCGGCGCAAACAGCAACGTCCCGCAATGCTTGAACAAAAACGCCACCGAGCCGTCGGTACCCATGTTGCCGCCGTACTTCGAGAATGCATGCCGCACCTCGGCCACGGTACGCACCCGGTTGTCGGTCATGCAATCCACCATGACGGCCGCACCGGCGATGCCGTAGCCCTCATAGCGAATTTCTTCGTAGCTCACCCCCTCCAGCTCGCCGCTGCCGCGCTTGATGGCGCGCTCGACGGTGTCCTTGGGCATGTTGTTCTCGTACGCCTTGTCGGTAGCCAGGCGGAGACGCGGATTGGCGCCTGAATCGCTGCCGCCCATGCGCGAAGCCACGGTGATTTCCTTGATGAGGCGCGTGAAAATCTTCCCGCGCTTGGCGTCCTGGCGGCCTTTGCGGTGCTGGATGTTCGCCCACTTACTATGTCCCGCCATTTGGTTTTCTTCTTTCTCGCGAATACGGTCAGTCGCTTGCGGGGGCGGCGTTGCAACTCCGCGCGGAATTCGTTGTTGCCAAAAAGGCAACGCCTCATTCCGTGCTCGTTGCGCCTAGCCCGCGCGGCGCTTGGTGACCTTTGCGTACGTTATAGATCGGGACCCCGATCTGTCCCAAATTCCAATATGTAATGTTAACATTCACTCACCCCCTCGTTTAAGCCTAATCACCGCTCCAGCCATGGCCGAACCACTCCTGATCGCCAAGACCAGTGACAAGACTTTGTCGGAGTTGTGCCTTTTGCCGGCCATGGCGAATCGCCATGGGTTGATTGCAGGGGCGACGGGAACGGGGAAGACGATTACCCTTCAAGTGATGGCCGAGCATTTCTCGACCATCGGCGTGCCGGTGTTCATGGCTGATGTGAAGGGTGACCTCACCGGCATTTCGCAGGTGGGCAAACCCAATACCAAGATCGATGAACGGGTCAAGCTCCTGGTCCTGGATCACACGCCGACGGCGTATCCCGTCACGCTATGGGACGTATTCGGCGAGCAGGGACATCCGGTGCGCGCCACCATTTCCGAAATGGGTCCGGTGTTGCTGTCGCGGATATTCAATCTCAACGACACGCAATCGGGCGTGCTCTCCATCGCTTTCAAGATCGCCGATGACAAGGGCCTGCTGCTGCTCGACTTGAAGGACCTGCGCTCGCTGCTGTCGTGGGTGGGTGAAAACGCCAGCCAGTTCACTACCGACTACGGCAATATTTCCACGGCCAGCATTGGCGCCATCCAGCGTGGCCTGCTCACGTTGGAGCAACAGGGCGGCGACAAATTTTTTGGCGAGCCGGCGTTGTCGTTCGACGACCTTTTGCAGACCGACGATGGCAAGGGCGTGATCAATATCCTCGCCGCCGACAAGCTGCTGTCCAGTCCGCGCCTGTATTCAACATTCCTGCTGTGGATGCTTTCCGAATTATTTGAAAATCTCCCGGAAGTCGGCGATCTCGACAAGCCGAAGCTGGTGTTTTTCTTCGATGAAGCGCACCTGCTGTTCAACGAAGCGCCGAAGGAACTCCTCACCAAGATTGAACAGGTGGTGCGGCTGGTGCGCTCAAAGGGCATCGGCGTTTTTTTCGTCACGCAGAATCCGCTGGATATTCCCGATACCGTGCTGGGCCAGCTGGGAAACCGCGTCCAGCACGCCTTGCGCGCCTATACCCCGCGCGACCAGAAGGCGGTGCACGCTGCCGCGGAAACGTTCCGCCCCAATCCCAAGTTGAAAGTCGAGCAGGTCATCACCGAGCTCGGCGTCGGCGAGGCGCTGGTGTCGTTTCTTGATGCCAAGGGCCAGCCCTGCATCGTCGAGCGCGCTTATGTGTGTCCGCCCAATTCGCAAATCGGCCCCATCACGATGGACCAGCGCAAATTGCTGCTGCAAAATTCGCTGGTCTCCGGGCAATACGAAAAAACGGTGGATCGCGAATCCGCTTTCGAGAAACTGAAAGGCCGCCGTGGCGATGCCGCGACACCTTCGCCCGGCGCCGGCAGCGGTGGCCTGGGTGGCATGCTTGAAAAAATCGGCTTTCCTTCCGGAGGCTCCTCCAAACGCGATGGTGTGGTTGAGGCTGCCATGAAAAGTGCCGCGCGCGCGATGGCGTCGGAAGCAGGACGGCGGATTATCCGTGGCGTGCTGGGTTCGATTCTGGGCGGCAAGAAATAACCAGCGGTCGCTGGATTCGGTAGCAGGTAGCAAAGAGCAGCGGGCAACCAAGGGGAGAACATAAACATGGCAAAAAGAGAGCCGGGCGAACGTCGCAAGGAAATCCTGCAGACGCTCGCGCATATGCTGGAAAACCCCAAGGGCCAGAAGATTACGACTGCACTGCTGGCGGCCAGGCTCGATGTTTCCGAGGCCGCCCTGTACCGTCATTTCGCCAGCAAGGCGCAGATGTTCGAAGGGCTGATCGAATTCATCGAGGAGACCGTGTTTTCGCTGGTGAACAAGATCCAGTCCGAAGAAACCAACGGCATGAAACAGGTCGAGGCCATCGTCACGATGCTGCTGTCGTTCGCGCAAAAAAACCAGGGCATGACGCGCGTGCTGATCGGCGATGCGCTGGTCAATGAAGATGAGCGCCTGCAGGCCCGCATGAACCAGTTGCATGACCGGCTCGAAGCCTCGCTGCGCCAGAGCGCGCGTGTGGCCGCCACCGATGGCGCGCTGCATTCTTCGCTCGACGCCAATGCGTTCGCCAACGCGGTGATGGCGTTCATCATCGGCCGCTGGCACCAGTTCGCCAAATCCGG
>JBDTWS010000105.1:0-14784 GCA_040006575.1 Betaproteobacteria bacterium | reverse complement strand
CTGGTGCACCACGCCTACCACGCCGGCGATGGCGCAGCCGTGCTGCGCCTGGCGCCGCAGGCCGCACGCGAAGCCGTCGCACGCGGCGCGCGGCGTGAGGCAGCCGCACACTGTCGAGCTGCGCTCGCCTTCAGCACGCAGCTGGATGACGAGGCGCACGCCGCGTTGCTGGAGGAATACGCCGGCCACTGCTTTGAGCTCAACGATCTTGCGGCGGCGATCCCGGCGCGCGAGCAGGCCATTGCGCTGTTCGGCAAATGCGGCAACCTGGCGCGCCAGAGCGAAGCGCTGGCCGCACACGCCATGCCGCTGGTGCGCGCCCTGCGCAATGCCGATGCCGACGCCGCCAGCGCCGAAGCCATCGCCATCGCGGAACAACTGCCCGCCGGCCCCACGCTGGCTCGCGCGTACGAAACCGAAGCCTATCTGCGCATGCTCAACCGTGATTGCCACGAAGCGGTCATGTGGGGCAGAAAGGCCATCGCGCTCGCAACCGAATTCCACGACAACGCCATTCTTGCCGCCGCGCACAACTCCATCGGCGCGGCCATGATGTTCATCGACTATCCAAATGCCTGCGAAGAAGCGTTGACCAGCATGCGTATCGGCAAGCAACTCGCTGACGGAGGCGTCGCAGTAGCGGAAGCTTACGTGATGCTGGGGTCGGGTTCGGCCGAAGTGTTTCACCTTCGGGAGGCCGCCAGCTACCTGGCAGAAGGCATCGCGTTCGCACGCGCGCATGACCTTGACCGACTGGGCAGCTACATGGAAGCCTGGCAGGCGCTGCTCGATGTCCACAGCGGTGACTGGGACGCCGCCGGCGAACGCGCGAACGCGCTGCTGCTGCGCGAATCGTTCGGCTCCACCAATCGCATTCGCGCGCTGATCGCGCTGGCGTGTTTGCGGATTCGTCGCGGCGATCCCGGCGCCGACGTCCTGCTCGACGAAGCACTGGAACTGGCCCACCGCAGCGGCACCTTGCAACGCATCGCACCGGTGCGCTGCCTGCGCGCGGAGCAGGCGTGGCTTGCGGGCGACATGCCACGCGTCATCACTGAGGCAACCGCCGCATTCGAACTGGCTGAACGCAAGCAGCATGCATGGTTCATCGGCGAGATGGCGTTCTGGCGATGGCGTGCAGGCGAACTGGAAACCGCACCCGCCGCCTGTGCGACGCCGTATGCACTGCAGATAAACGGCCAATGGCGCGAAGCCGCGCAGGCGTGGCAAGCGCTGGGCTGTCCGTACGAGGCCGGCCGTGCATTGATCGACGGCGACATCGACGCACAGCGCGAGGCGCTGGCGATTTTTGAAAAACTGGGTGCACGGCCGATAGCCGACTGGACCCGCGCCTTCATGCGCAGCCAGGGCATGCGCGGCATTCCACGCGGCCCTCGCCAAACCACGCGGGACAATGCGGCCGGTCTGACCGCGCGCGAAATGCAGGTGCTGGAGCTTGTCGCCGAAGGCTGCGCCAACAGCCAGATCGCCTCGCGACTCTCGCGCTCATCGCGCACTGTGGACCAGCACCTGGCCTCGATATTATCCAAACTCGCCGCCACATCGCGCACCGAAGCGGTCGCCATCGCGCGGCGAATGGGCCTGCTGCCTCATGAGCAGCACTCGCAAAATAGGTAGCCGCAACGTGCAATACAGGTAGATCTGCGCATTCGCCCTTACGAGCATTTTCGTATCGTGTCTCCCATGCCGCCATCGCGGCATTTTCGAAACCAACGGAGACTTCAATGCCACGCTACATGATCGAACGTACTTTCCCGCAAGGCCTGTCCATCCCGCAAAACGAAGAAGGCGCAAAGGTGTGCAGCACCGTCGTCGCCAACAACGCGGAGGACGGCGTCACCTGGGTCCACTCCTACGTCAACACGCCGCGCACCAAGACTTTCTGTATTTATGACGGCGCCAATCCCGAGGCCATCCGCCGTGTCGCCACGCGCAATGGTTTGCCGGTGGACAGCATTACCGAAGTGAGTGTGCTCAATCCCTATTTCTACCGTGGTTGAATCCAGGATGGATCGTAAATCGCGTGACCGGCACTATACGAGCGTTCGCGGATTTTTCTAGCGCTGATCGCCGGGAAAATATCGATATCTCGACAAAACTCGAGCAGGGGTGCGGCTCGCAGGCTATAAATGCCTGTCAAGCCGCCCCATTGCTGGGGTTTGTCCCTCAAAATTAACTCGCCAAGACCCCGAACCCGTCAAACTCCGTCTGTCTGAAAGTTCATCGGCAACGCCCGATCTGTAGAAGAATTCCTTCTTCATTTTCGAGAACGAATTGCGCGCTTGCCATGAAATTGCACTCGTTGCTAGCCACAACGCGCAAGAAGATTTTCCGCTGCCTGCTGCACGCGGTGCCCGTTTTCATCGCCCTGTTTGCGACAGCTAACGCACTCGCCGCGCTGCCGGTCATCTCCACTTTCACCGCCAGCCGCGACAACATCATCAGTGGCAACAACGTCGTCCTCAACTGGACCACCAGCGGCGCCACAATAGTCTCGATGGACCAGGGCATCGGTGATGTCACCGGCGTAAACACGTTTTCAGTTTCACCTTCTGCCACCACGCGCTACACACTCACCGCAAGCAATGCCAGCGGCAACGTGACCGCCAGCGTGCAAGTCAATTTGATCGCGCTGCAGCCGCTGAGCGCCACCACCTGGCATACGGAAAATGCATTTTTCCTCATTGCCGATCCGGCGCAGGTCACGTTTCCCGACTGGAACAGTATTTATTCGACAGCCAACGTCGATAGCTACATCGCCCAGTTGAATAACGCATTTCCCGATGACTACATGATGGTGGTGGTCGCCGCCAACCAGTTGATGCCGGCGGCGGTGCCCAGCGTCATCACCCGCCGCCACCTCGCCACCGGCATCGGCCAGGACAGCATTACCGGCACCGGCATTGCCAATATCTGCCGCTTTCACCTGGGCACCAGTCCCAATGTTTCCACCGGCGCGTTTGCCGTGTTCGATCACGAGATCGGCCACAACTGGGGCGTGCAGATCGGCATGCAGCTGGGCATCGGCCACTGGCTGAAGGAAGGCACGGTGCACGGCCAGATGGCCGACAATTATTTCGATGCGCAATTCACCACGGCGCAGCAAATCAACGGTGATCCGGTCAACGGCTTTACGTGGACCGCCATCGACAACCTGCTACGCAACGACAGTGAAATCTTCTCGGACCAGGATTTATATGCGATGGGATTGAACGCCGTTTTTCCGGATGCGTACGTGCTGGCCAATCCGGTGCTGAATCCCGATCACTCGGTTTCCTATTCCAGCGTGGCCAAATATGATCACGCCTGGGTGCTCAACAAGCACGGGCCACGCGTACCCGGCTACCAAGCGAGCGAAAAACAATTCCGAGTCGGCTTTGTTTACGTCGCGCGCGATTTTGCAGAAATTCAAAGTGTCTACAGCGGCATCGAACAATCTGCCCGGCATTTCGCCAATGCCGAGCAGATCGACACGGTTCGCCATCGCTTCCAGGTGCCCTTCCTGGTGGAAACCAAATTCCGCGGCAGCGTGAAATCACGGCTCGCCGATCTCGATGGCAACACGGCACCGACGCTGTCTCTATCCGGCGCTACGTATTTAACCTCCAGTGACGGCAAGGCCAGCGTGCCCTTTGCCGCAGCCGATGCCGATGGCGCATCGCCGATCGTGTCGCTGGTGTCACCGTTAGCAGCGTCGGCTGGCGCCGCGATCGGTAGTGGCGCCGTGCAATTACAAGGCCTCGCCAACGGCACCCACTTCTTCACGCTCAAGGCGGAGGACAGCTACGGCAAGAAATCCTTCACGCACTTCGTCGTGGATGTGGCGATTCCGCCGGTCAACCTGGTCGACGTGACGTCTCCCAAAAACCACGGCAGCGCCGGTATACAAAGCCTGCTGATTGCGCCCTCCGCACTTTCCGGTGCGATCACCGTCGAGCCACGCCAGGGCTTGCACATGCTGGTGTTTTCCTTTGACGGGCCTGTTATCACCGCAGGAACTGTCACCGCTGTGGATGGCGCGGGCGCCGCCATTACGGGCGTGGCCTCATACGGCAGCACCAACACGGTCGTCGTCACTTTGCCGTCAATGGCGGACGGCACCCGCGCGCAGGTTTCAGTTACGGGCGTAAACGGCTCGTCCGTCATCCACAACGCGGCACTCGGTTTCCTCCCAGGCGACATCAACAATTCCTATGCCGTCAACGCCAGCGATATCAGCAGCATCAAGGCCCGCGATAGCGCGCCGATCAACGCCATGAACTTCCTGTTCGACGTCGATACCTCGGGGCAGATTGACGCGCAGGATGTCATCGCCGCCAAGGCCCGGTCGGGACGCACCCTGCCCTGAAAATCGGCGTGGGCCCGACTAGGTTTTTTTCTCGCGGTCATGCAATATCACGCAGCGGCACCGCGAAAAATTGAGACCGGGGAACGTCCATGCTTGGCAAAGTCAAATCCGCCTACGAAATCCTGCGCGAAACCTGGCTGCAGTCGCGCGTGCCCGCCAACCTCCGCATCTTCGACCAACTGCTGCAGCTTGCGAAGCGGCCGGCAGACAGGGCGGGCTTTCATCGCTACCTGGAAGACTATCCGGCGTTGGCGCAAATTGCCGTTGGGAAAGACTGGTACCACGACAGCGCCTCGGGTGAAATGCGGCTCGATTTCTCGAGCCGCATTTTCGCCGGGGGATGCCTCCGACTCAAGCTGGCGGAAAACCAGCAGGCCGTGATCGTATATCTGCCGGGCAATATTTCTGCCGTTGAAAATGTCTTTCTCCCGGGAGACCACGTTCACAACATGACAGCTGTGGCCGGAAAACTCGGCATGGGCCTGGCAGGATGGGATTGGCCGCTGCAGGGCGCACGTCGCGACCATGGCCTTTACGAGGGACTCAAATCGATTTATTCCGCCGAGCGAGAATACAGCCGCATCCTGCCGGTGCTGGGAACCTGCCTGTGGCGCGAAATGGTGGCGGAGCTGCAGTTTGCGTTAGCGCAAATCCGCCGGCATATCGGGCAAGACCGGAAAATACATATCGTCGGCTGGAGCATGGGCGGATGTTTCGCGTACCTCGCGCCCCTGCTGGGAACGGACATCGCGACCACCATCGCGATCGGCTCATGTGCGTCGGTGAAAGACCTGTTGGCGGAAGGCAAGGCGCGGGTGCACGGCTACTTTTTTTATCCGCTCAACGGCATGGCTTACTTCGATCTTGAAGATGTGGTGGCTGAAACACTGGCCAAAAAACAATCCGTGCGGATTATTTACGGCGAACACGATGCGGGTTGCCTGGAAAAAACTTCGGGTGCGCTGGTGCACGCTGCCGATGAAAAGAAGCAGGACCTGCAAGTCACCGTGCTGCCCCACCACGGCCACACGTTTTCGCCCATCGTGAAGCAGCGTATTGTCGAGTACCTGTCCGCATAGCTGCCTCACAAAGGTAACGGGCCAGGAGTGCAGTCACGCCCTCCCGGCCCGGTCATCAACGATCCGCTTGCGAATTTATTTGCGGATGCGCGTGTACACCATGTACCAGTTCGGCTTCCACGTCTTGCCACCGTCGAACGAGAAATCCTGTTGCCATTTCGGGTGATCGGTCAACGTATCCGACCAGGTATAGCGGCAGCGGAATGCGACGCCATCCCAGTTGTCATCGCCTTCAAACACACCGGTGCCATTGACGAATTTTCCAACGACGGGTACATCGAGATGGCCGACAGGACCGACGATGCCACCGGTCTTGCTGTTCAGCAGGAAAATACTCCATAGCCCTGTCTCACCGTTGAACACACGAATCGCCATGCCCATCCAGTTGGGCCGCCACTCGGGTGCGACGAAGGTATCAAAATTGCCGATGCCGCCCGGCAGCTTTTCCATATGCACGGTGGAAGTGAAGGTTTCCCAAGGCGAACCCTCCTGCATGGGCTTGACGATGCGACGGTTCTCGACGTGCCAGTCACCAACCTCGAAATCGAAACCGTTGCGGCCCGGTTTTTCATTGGCGTTGGAAATTTGCATTTTGGTAGTCATGCTGGTTATCTCTCCTTTGTTGATGCTGATGGACTTCGATGGCTCTTGAGCCGATACCGACCAGGCCTGCGTCCCGGTCAACATGGCGGCGCCAATGAGCAGGGCGCCCATCGTTCGCGAGATGGTTTTACGGCGCGCATTCATGAATTGCCTGGAGCGCACGGCAAGTGCTGCGACAGAGCCGTAGACGACGATCTGTGTCGCGGCCGTAATCATCCCGAGTGCCAGCGTCTGCGCCACCATGCTGCGCACATCGCTGTGCACAAAAGCCGGGAAAATGGCCAGCGTGAATGCATAGGCCTTGGGGTTCAACAGGCATGTAGTCACGGCGCGGCGGTAGATGATTGCACTGGACACCGGAACGCTTTCTTCCAGCGGCATGGGCGCATCGGCGCTGCGATAAATATTCCAGCCGATCCACACCAGGTACAGCGTGCCGATGCTGAGGATGAGGTGATAGAGCCCCGGAAACACGGCAATGACCGCCGCAATGCCGGTCGCGCCGACGGCCACGTGAATGGCGCCGCCGCTGGCAATGCCGAGGACCGAGGCCACCGCACCGCGGCGGCCGCCGGAAACGCTGCTGGCCAATACGTAGGCCATGTCCATGCCCGGTAACAGGATCACGGCCAGGACCGCGAGAAAGTAAAGCCACAAATCGAGTGCCATTGCATTGCTCCTTATGTGTTGACGAGTGTTGATGAAGATCGGTGTGCGTTGAAGATGTGGCAGTCTAGTTTCGATATAGGTCATAACCCGCCCTATATCGGATGCGATTCGACTATGATGTCGATATGGAAAAACCGATACACCGCGTGCTCACCGTGCTGGAACTGCTGCAGGCGCATCCCGGCCTCAGCGGGGCCGAGTTGGCCGAGCGGGTGGGCGTGGAGCGGCGCACCGTGCGCCGCTATATCGTGGAACTGGAAAAGCTGGGCGTACCGATCCGTGCCACTCGCGGCCGTGATGGCTTTTATGCGCTCATGCCGGGCTACAAGCTGCCGCCGCTCATGTTCAACAATGAAGAAACGCTGGCGCTGTCGATCGGCCTGCGCGTCGCACGCGACCTGGGGTTGAGCCACATGACGCCTGCGGTCGCCAGCACACAGGCAAAACTCGATCGCGTCATGCCGAAAGCCTTGAAGAAAAAAATCGGCAATCTCAACGCCGTGGTGTCACTGGAT
Source organism: Betaproteobacteria bacterium (assembly GCA_040006575.1). Classification (GTDB taxonomy): domain Bacteria; phylum Pseudomonadota; class Gammaproteobacteria; order Burkholderiales; family Usitatibacteraceae; genus UKL13-2. Next base: position 7,549 of record JBDTWS010000105.1, on the reverse strand, counting down.
TTGCGGCGCCCGCAAGCCGTGAGTGGCAGTGAATTTTTTTCCAAGATCACGCAATGCGCCAGCGCCGCGCAGACCATCTCCATCAACTATCGCGCCGCCAACGGCAGCGTCAGCGAACGCGAGGTGGATCCCTACGGTGTCGGTTATTTATACGGCGCGTGGTACCTGGTCGGCTACTGCCACACGCGTCGCGACCTGCGCTCATTCCGCCTTGATCGCGTGCACGGTGTCAGTGCGCTGCCGAAATCATTCGGCATGCCGGCCGCGTTCGACGTGCTGAAACACCTGCGTGAATCGATTGCCACGCTGGGGCGAACGCACGCCATTGTGGTGATGTTCGATGCACCACTTGCCGCAGTCCGGAATGCCATCGCGCCTAGCCTGGGCAAAGTGACCGAACAAGCAGACGGGCTCCGGCTGGATGCACAGGCCGATGATCTCGCGTGGTTCGCGCGAGAATTGTCGCGGTTGGAACTGGATTTCAGGATTGTGAAACCCAAGGCATTGAACTTTGCGCTGACGAAGCACTTGCGGACATTGCTCGAAAAGCACGGGTGACACGCTAAGCAAACCGCCTGTGCTCCGTTCTGTGGGTTCCGACGAAAATCCCAGCAGCCTGAACACAACGCGTCCGAAAGAGCGCCTTGAGAAGTTCGACCGAGTCGGGTGACAACTTGAGGTTTATATGCGTTCCGACTATTTACAATGTGGTGAGTTAACCCAGCTCACGCTGATGACGCAATGCAAGGATGAATACCTGATCCGTGCCCGCATCGTATCGATACAACGCAACATATCCCGATCGCCCGCGGGAAATAACCAGTTCACGCAGCCCCTGCTCGACGATTCGACCCACCAGCGGATTTTGCGCGAGCATGGCAATCGCGTCCATCAGGATCGACACCGTATAAACGGCCGCTTGCGGATCTTGTTCCAGCAGAAAATCGGCAAGCCGCTCAATTTCCGTCAACGCGCGTGACGAATACACAACCACAGCCATAGGTTTAGCTGCGCTTTTTCAGCATGGAGGGCTTCGGACGCCTGGCTGTTTTTCCCGCGAGCTTGTCGCTGAAATACTGATGAACGGCGTCCATTGCATACACCTCGCCGTATTGCGCCACTTCTTGCTCTGCCCTCAATGCGGACTGCACAAACTCCGATCGCATCTCGGCTCGGCGAGTTTCGGATTCAAGCGCATCCACCATGAATGCGTGTGCGGATTTTCCAGCCTGTTGTGCGACATCGGCAATGCGCAACTTGAGCGCTTCGGAAATTTTCAGTGTGGTCGTCGACATTTCTTTAGCCCGGAATCAGCATGCGGTGACACCAAGGTAACACCTGCGGAAATAAACGTCAATCGCTGCGCCTTGCGGGGCGGGGTAACTCAATCCGCCGCAGTCCGCCCCACCGCCTTCAATTCCGACTCATCCAGCGAATCGCCCAGGAATCCCCCACTCTGGTGCGCCCACAGCCGCGCATAGAGCCCATCCATCGCCAGCAGGGTCTGGTGATTGCCCTCTTCCACCACGCGCCCCTCGTCGAGCACGATGAGACGGTCCATCGCGGCGATGGTGGAGAGCCGGTGGGCGATGGCCACGACGGTCTTGCCTTCCATCAGCTTATAAAGGCTGGCCTGGATGGCGGCCTCGACTTCGGAATCCAGCGCACTCGTCGCCTCATCCAGCAACAGGATCGGCGCGTCTTTCAATTTCACGCGCGCGATGGCGATGCGCTGCCGTTGGCCGCCGGAAAGTTTTACGCCGCGTTCACCGACGTGTGCGTCGTAGCCCTGGCGCCCGGCGGGGTCGGTGAGCGTCTGGATAAATTCGTGCGCCTCGGCGCGTTTGGCGGCGGCGATCATGTCGGCGTCGCTTGCGTCCGGGCGACCATAGATGATGTTCTCGCGCACCGAACGATGCAGCAGCGACGTATCCTGCGTGACCATGCCGACATTGGTGCGCAGGCTGTCCTGCGTGACATGCGCGATGTCCTGGCTGTCGATCAGGATACGGCCTTCGCGCAGGTCATAAAAACGCAGCAGCAGGTTTACGATGGTGGATTTGCCCGCACCGGAGCGACCGACCAGGCCGATTTTTTCACCGGCGCGGATGGTGAGGTTCAGGTTCTCGATGACGTTGGCGCGCGTGTCGTCGTTGGCGGAAACGGGTATGTCGGTGCGTGCATCGGTATTTTCCGCGGCACTTGGCGCGGCGCCATACGCGAACGTGACGTCATCAAAACGAATTTCACCGCGCGACACGGTGAGCGGTTTGGCGTCCGCCGCATCGACCACCGTATGCGGACGTGACAGCACCGTCATGCCATCGCGCACCGTGCCGATGTGTTCAAACAGCGCCGCGAATTCCCACATGATCCAGTGCGAGATACCGTTGAGCCGAAGCGCCATCGCGGTGGCCGCAGCCACGCCGCCGACTGCAACTTTGCCCTGCATCCATAGCGACAGCACCACACCGGTCGTCGACGCAATCAGCAGCACACTCAACACCTGGTTCACCACTTCAAACGTGGTAATCATGCGCCACTGGCGGTACACGGTCTGCATGAAATCCTGCATCGCCGCGCGCACGTAGCCCGCCTCGCGGTTAGTGTGCGAGAACAGTTTCACCGTCGCGATGTTGGTATACGCATCGGTCACGCGCCCGGTCATGAGCGAACGCGCATCGGCCTGCTCCTGCGCAACCTTGCCCAGCCGTGGCACGAAAAAACGGATGGCGAAGGCATACAGCACCAGCCACGCGCCGAACGGAACCACCACCCACAAATCGAAACTGCCGACGATGAGGATCAGCGTGACGAAATAGATAATCACAAACACGAGGATGTCGGCGACGATCATCCACACATCGCGCACGGCGAGTGCCGTCTGCATCACCTTGGTGGCGACGCGGCCGGCGAATTCATCCTGGTAAAAACCCATGCTCTGCGAAAGCATCAGGCGGTGGAATTTCCAGCGCAGCCGCATCGGGAAATTGCCGGCCATGGCCTGGTGTTTCAGCAATGCCTGCAACCCCACCACCAGCGGGCTCGCAACCAGGATGGCGCCCAGCAGCAACAGGCCATGCCGTTGCGTGGTCCACAAATCCGCCGGCGCCGTTTTCGACAACCAGTCCACCACCTGCCCCAGCATGCTGAACAGGAATCCCTCGAACACACCGATTGCGGCGGTGCACAGCGTCATGAACAGCAGATAGGGACGCAGGCCATCGGAGGCCGCCCACATGAACGCGAAGAACGTCTTCGGCGTGGGCGTGGGTGCGCCATCAGGATAGGGGTTGACGCGTTTTTCGAAAAATCGGAATACGGGCAGCATGAGACGCGCCCGGTTGCGGGGCGGGAAGGTGGTTGAACCGCTATTTTACGAATTAATCGCGGAGATGACGACCCGGCGTTTTCAAAATAACTTGGTCAGGTAACGGTGTTTGCTGTGCCGCGAGCGAGCGAAGTAGGAATCAGGTGAAATGCAATGTCGGCGATTTTCAAAATTCACTCTGGCGATGCCGAGGCTTGCACCATGAACGATGGGCGGGGTCATACTGCGTTCGCAGGTTCATGTGAGTTAAATTTCCGGAGCTGATTTTATGCCTGAAGGCCCGACCATATTCCTGCTCACGCAGGAGACCGCCCACTTTGTCGGCAAGAAAATAGTTCGCGCCGAGGGCAAGGCGGATATCGACATGGCGCGCCTTGCCGGCAAACGCGTACTTGAGATCCGCAACTGGGGAAAACATTTCCTCATGCAGCTCGATGGCTTCGCGGTGCGCGTGCACCTGTTGTTGTTCGGCAGCTACCGCATCAATGAAAAACGCAAGCAGAAGCCGAGCCTTGCGCTGACATTCGCGAAGGGCGAGCTAAACTTCTACGCGTCCTCGGTGAAAATCATCGAGGGCAATCTGGACGAAACGTACGACTGGCGCGGCGATGTCATGGCGGACCAATGGAGCGCAGCCGCCGCCCTGAAAAAATTGCGTGCGGCTCCTGCCACCATCGCCTGCGATGCGCTGCTGGACCAGGACATATTCGCGGGCGTCGGCAATATCATCAAGAACGAAACCCTGTTCCGCATCCGCGTGCATCCGCAAGCCAGGGTGGGCGGCATGCCCGCGCCGAAACTGCGCGAGATGGTGAAGCAGGCACGCGACTATTCGTTTGAATTCCTGGAATGGAAACGCAAGGGCGTGCTGAAAAAACACCTGCTGGCACACCAGCAGAAGACATGCCCGCGCTGCCACATTGCGTTGAAGACGGCGGTACTGGGAAAAACCAGGCGGCGTGCGTATTACTGCACGCGGTGCCAGGTCAAATATTGAGCGCGCGCCGTGCGCACATTGCAGTTCACAGCCGAAGCAGCGGCGAATCTTGCCCGTCGATTTTTAAACAGTAACTCCAGCATTGGAGCGGCCTTCCAGCCATAAATGACTGGAGAACCCCGTATTTGCTGGAGTTTTTCGTTTACCCGCTCATGAAAATAGCTACGAATCGCACTAAACCCAATCAGGGTTTGAAATATTCCTGCACCGTTTCCCACGCCACTGTCTGCAGGAATTTTGCCGTCGCCGCATCGAGTCCCGCGTTATACGCCAGTCCCACCGGCGACTTCTTGAACAGCGATGCATACACCGTGCACGCGGCCAGATAGGTGCCCGGCAAACTTGGATGGCGTTTGTCCGGCGCGTACAGGTTGAGTTCCGGTTTTTGCGACACCGAGCGCGCGAATGCAAGCCCGGCAGGAATCACGAACGCGCCGTTGTCGTTGGCGGCCTGGGTGTACGCCTCGGAAAGCTGCGCCGTCATTTCCGGCACATCTGCGTAAGCCCACGACATGAAGAACACCGGCTTGGCACCATGCTTGCGCACCGTATCGCTGTGCTTCTTCGCGTACTCGCGGAAGACCGTTTTCAATTGCGGATGAATCGGGCATTGGCTGCAGTCCATCATGATCGCCACATCGAACAGCCGGTCCAGCTTGTTGAAGACGATCTTGTTGTTCTTGTCGAAGCTGTAGGAGCTGAGCGCGTTCGGGCGGAAGAGGGTTTCGACATCGTGCCAGTCCAGACCCGAGCCGCTGATCGTGGAAGACACGCTGCGAAAATTACTGGCGGGGTCCGCCGATCGAAGCAGGCTAGACACATGTCCGTGCATGCTGTTGTTGTAATAGAAAAAACTGTTGCCGATGAAGATGGCCGAGGTTGGGGTGATACCCACATCGAGCAGTTTGGGTTTGGTTTGCGCGGTGGCGGCGAAAGAGGTGAAGAAACAAAACGCCAGTACGGCGGCGGCGGTGACGTTGGTGAAAAAAGATCTGCCTGCTATTTGTGCGCGGGTGATTTGCATGTCGGCATCCTTGGAAAATGGTGGGAAGTTGTGAGGTCGTGGGTGGGGTGGTATGAGGTTCGCTTGTGCGCGAGCGCGAGCTGCTATTTTGCTAACCGTGAACAGGTGGGTCGGTCAGTGCCTGCGCATAACGCGCCATTGAGCGGTTGTAGCGCGGTAAATATTTCGACAGCGCCATCAGGCAATGCGCGACGGCCTCACGCTCGCGACCTGCACTGACCAGCGCCAGCGCAAGCACTGCGCGCACAGCGCCGTCCAGCTCGTCCGAAGGTGCGTCGAGTTCAGCCGTCAACAGTTTCACCGCAGTGGCGGCTTCGCCCAGGTTGCGCAGCGAGCTGCTCATCTGGATCACGGCGCGGCGGCGGCGGATTCCGGTGAGGCCGATATCCAGTGCGGCCTGGTATTTCGGCACAGCGAGATCAGGGTGCCCGGTGGAATCCCGGGCGCAGGCTTGTTCGAAAAGGCCGATGGCTTTTTCTGTTTCACCGGGAGGTAACTCGCCGACCATCGTGTCGATAAGGGCGACAAACGCAGCGGGCTCGTGATCGTCGATTGCGAGCCACAGTGCGGCGATGCGTTGTTCCCAGCCCTCATCAATTATGTTCACGGGTGCCGTCATCATGGTGCCGGCGGATCAGGCCAGTTCCGCGCAACTGTACCTGCGCGGTTGGTGAGATCGACAATGGTCATGTAGCTCACCTCATCGTCAAAGTAGGCTGGGGCATTGGGAGCCAGCTCCACTGTGTTCGACGCGCCCGCCACGAACGGCCCCGGCGCCTGTGTTTGGCGGTACTCCGCCGATGCCACGTCCGGAAGCGCATTCTGCACACCGGCGCTATTGAACGCGCCGGCGCCATTACGTCCATGTGAGACCAGGACAAACGCGACACCATTGACTGGGGAGCCCGACACATTCACGGTGAGGCCCTTACCCGCGAGGAACTGATCTTTCGACGTGTCGTGATCGAGCCTGCACAACCCGGTTCCTGCCTCGGTGCCTAACTGCTGCGGCACCGGCAAGGGAGCGCGATCGGCGTCACAGTCCACCAGCGTTGCGCCACGCGCCTGCGTGAGGCCGGTTGTGCCGGAATACACGCGATACGAAATCTTGTTTTGGTAGGCGTCAATGGCATCCGCTGCGGTGAGCCCCAGCGCGGCCCACGGCACCACGCCGGCCGGGTTGGTGCAGGTGGCGCTGGCCGCTGCAGGTACTGCCGCGCCGGTCGCGGCCGCGCCATCGGCAGGACACGGCAGGTAACCATACGAACTGACAAAAGCCACCAGCACATCGCGAATTTTTGACTGGCTGGCGCGCCCTTCGCTTTCCTGCGCCGCAGTGCGGACCGAAGTTGAATTTAATCTCGTGAATGCCAAAATACCCAGCGCGAGCAGCACCAGCAAAAATATCGACAGGAGAACGAATCCGCGCTGGTGAACTGATTTACCGGCGCCGTTCATTTAGAAATGCGCTCGCGGACCCAGGTTCGCCTTGGTAACGATGGTGGAGATGGAAGGACGGCGAACGATGTCGTCGAAATGCGTGGCGTCGGGCGTGACGTTCAATTGGTCATCCACGTAATAGCCCTGCAATGCCTGGTTATTCTGGTTGGTGGTTTCACCGGTGCCGACGACAGCCGTCGTGGGGATCAGGATGCCGCTGACGTTGTAGGCTGGCCCCAGCGTTGGTCCGGCGCTGATGAGGACGAAGGCGGCACCGGTCGGCGGGATCGCTGCGGGATCGGCCAACTTGGCACCAGCGAGATTACGAATCTCAAAGCCTTTGCCGGTGAGGAAAGTGGCAGGCGGTGTGCAATTGTTCAGGGCCGTTCCCACACACGTCGGCGGTGCCGCACAAAGATGCAACGGTGGCGATGTGCCCAACGCAACCGGACCGGTACCGGCCGGATCGCAATTCGCCATATTCATTCCGCCATCGATGGTCAGGTGCGGCTTTACACGATACGTGAGCATCCCCTGCCATCCATCGAGCACATCGGCCACATTTATGCCCAGGCTGCGCCACGGCACAACACCGGTAGTCATCGCATCGCACGTGCCAGCTACAGATCGCTGTTCAAGCCCCGCATTGCCATTGCCACTGTCCAAACTCCCATCCGCCGGACACGGCAAGCGCTGTGTGGTCGACACAAAACTCACCAGCGCATCCTCCACCTTCTGCATATTCTGGATCGTGTCC
>JBDTWS010000104.1:0-14896 GCA_040006575.1 Betaproteobacteria bacterium | reverse complement strand
TTCGGGCTGTCGAATGAGGAAGTCGATCGCTGCCAGATGATCGCGATGATTCCAGCCAATCCGGTTTACAGCTCGCTCAATGTATCGCAGGCGATTCAGCTGGCCGCGTATGAAATGATGATGGCGGCAAGTGCGTTTACGGTGAACGACGAACCTGCGCGCCCGGCCTCCAGCCTCGCAGAAATCGAAGGCTTCCTGCAGCACCTGGAAGCCGCTGCGGTCACCGCCGATTTTCTTGATCCCGCCGAACCCAAGCGCTTCATGACGCGCATGCGGCGGCTGTTCATGCGCGCGCGCATGGAGCCCGAAGAAATCGCCATCCTGCGCGGCGTGCTGGCCGCATTGATTGCTGAAAAAACCCGGCGTCGCAGCGAACCGGGCTCTTGAAACTCGGCCTTGCGGCCGAACGTGGGAGAATACCCAACGGAATTCGCTGCAGGCGAAATCCGTTTCCGACCGATTTATTCCGTCCCGTTTATTGATGGTGTAACCATGCTCTCCCGACTTCGCGAAGACATCCACGGCGTTTACGCGCGCGATCCCGCCGCACGCAACTGGTGGGAAGTCGTGACCTGTTACCCAGGCATGCACGCGATCTGGTGGCACCGTTATCTGTCGGGACCGTTGTGGCGCATGGGCCTCAAATGGCTGGGCCGCGTGACTTCGCACGCCGCGCGATTTTTTACCGGTGTGGAAATTCACCCGGGCGCCACCATCGGCCGGCGTTTCTTTATCGATCACGGCATGGGCATTGTCATTGGTGAGACCGCGCAGATCGGTGACGATTGCACGCTGTATCACGGCGTCACGCTGGGCGGTGTTTCCTGGAACAAGGGGAAGCGGCATCCGACATTGGGTGATGGCGTAACGGTGGGTGCGGGTGCCAAGATTCTCGGGCCGTTCCTCGTTGGCGCCGGTGCAAAAATCGGCTCAAATTCGGTAGTAGTGAAGGAAGTGCCTGCCGGCGCAACCGTGGTCGGCATCCCGGCGCGGATTGTGGAAGGACTGGAAAACGGCATTGTCGGCCAGGCGTTCTCGGCCTATGCCATTACCACCAATGAGAATGATCCGCTTAACGCCATTCTCAAGACGATTGCCGGGCGTTCCGACCAGTCGGAGGCACAACTGGCCGTGTTGTTGAATCGGCTGGATGAACTGGAAGCGAAGCTGGCCGATCAGGAACGTGTGGTTCCGCAAAAGCGGGTAGGCAGCGTTTAGTCGCTGTCGTCCCCGTTTAGTTACTTAACTAAGCTAAGCGGGAACCCATCGTCCTTCGTTGAAAATCGCGCCGCGCGGGCAAACGCCGCTGGGTCCCCGTCTTTGCGTGGACGACGGGGTTCTAATTGTCGCCCCGTGCGCCTTGAAACGCCACTCTGGAAAGTAAACTCAAGAGCTGGCGAGACCTACAGGCCGAAAATGGCTGGCAAGCCGCGCCAGATATGGACTTCCCGTTCCAAACCCCGTCCTTGAGAAACGCTTTATCTCCCTCATATAGTTGATAAATCCACTCGGGTTTAATATACTTGAGTTGTTTTGTCGGGTTTAACTTTTTGGACTATGTTCCGGGCTAGGCAAAAACCTGAAACTGGCCACATATGAGGCACAAACGAGGCGCATGAGGTAGCAATGAGACTGACCACCAAAGGACGTTTTGCCGTCACCGCCATGCTGGACTTGGCGCTGAATACCGGCACGGGCAAAGGCCCGGTGGCGCTGGCCAGCATCAGCGAGCGCCAGAAAATTTCGCTCTCCTATCTTGAGCAGCTGTTCGGCAAGCTGCGCCGCGGCAACCTGGTGGAGAGCGTGCGCGGTCCCGGTGGCGGCTACCATTTGGCGCGCAGCACCGACTTGTTGAGCGTGGCCGACATCATCATCGCCGTCGAAGAACCCATCGATTCCCGCCAGTGTGAAGGCAAGGAAAATTGCGCGGGCGACCGCCGCTGCATGACGCACGACCTGTGGGAAAGCCTGAACGACACGGTGATCTCGTATCTCGCCGGTGTGAAGTTGTCCGACCTGGTCGAGCAGCAGCGCGCCAAGCCCACCCCCGGCGGCTCCAGCGTGGTCAAGCTGCGCGCCGGTCAATCCAAGCGCCAGATTCATCTCGATAAACCCGTATCTGTCTAATCAATATACGAATATGAAACAGCCGATCTATCTCGATTACTCCGCGACCACTCCCGTTGACCCACGCGTCGCGCAGAAAATGATTCCCTACCTGACTGAAGAGTTTGGTAATCCCGCGTCACGCAGCCACAGCTATGGCTGGACGGCGGAAGAGGCCGTTGAAAATGCGCGTGAGGAAGTCGCGAAGCTGGTGCATTGCGATGCCAAGGAAATTGTCTGGACGTCAGGCGCCACCGAGTCGATCAACCTGGCGTTGAAGGGTGCGGCCAATTTCTACAAGACCAAGGGTAAGCACATCATCACCGTGAAAACGGAGCACAAGGCGACGCTGGATACGGTGCGTGAACTTGAGCGCCAGGGCTTTGAAGCGACCTACCTTGACGTGAAAGATGATGGGCTCATCGACATGGATGTGTTCAAGGCGGCGGTCCGCCCCGATACGATCCTGGTCTCGATCATGTTCGTCAACAATGAAATCGGCGTGATCCAGTCCATCGCTGAAATCGGTGAATTCTGCCGTGAGAAAGGAATCATTTTTCACGTTGACGCCGCGCAGGCCACCGGCAAAGTGGTAGTGGATCTGCAGGCGCTCAAGGTCGACCTGATGAGTTTTTCCGCACACAAGACCTACGGCCCGAAAGGCATGGGCGCCTTGTTCGTGCGCCGCAAGCCGCGTATCCGCCTCGAGGCGCAAATGCATGGTGGCGGTCATGAGCGCGGCTTCCGCTCAGGCACGCTGGCAACACACCAGATCGTCGGCATGGGCGAAGCGTTCCGTATCGCGCGCCTGGAAATGCAGACCGAGAACGAACGCATCCGCATGTTGCGCGATCGCCTGCTCAACGGCATCAAGGACATGGAAGAGGTTTATGTCAACGGCGATCTCGATCACCGTGTGCCGCACAACCTCAACGTCAGCTTTAATTTTGTTGAAGGCGAATCGCTCATCATGGGCATCAAGGAGCTGGCGGTGTCGTCCGGTTCCGCGTGTACGTCTGCCTCGCTGGAACCCTCGTACGTATTGCGCGCGCTGGGTCGCAACGATGAACTCGCGCACAGCTCGATTCGCTTTACAATTGGCCGCTTCACGACCGAGGCCGATGTGGATTTCGCCATCAAGTTATTAAAAGAGCGCATCCAGAAATTGCGTGATATGTCGCCGTTGTGGGAAATGTACAAGGATGGTGTTGACCTCAGCACCGTTCAATGGGCCGCACATTAATTGCATGCGTCCCGACGCTCAACCAGGAGTTGAATCATGGCTTACTCAGAAAAAGTTATCGATCATTACGAAAATCCGCGCAACGTAGGCTCGTTCGGCAAGGATGAAGAAGGTGTTGCGACCGGCATGGTCGGCGCGCCGGCCTGCGGCGACGTAATGAAGCTGCAGATCAAGGTCGGTCCGGACGGCATCATCCAGGACGCAAAATTCAAGACCTACGGCTGCGGTTCGGCTATTGCGTCGTCTTCGCTCGTCACCGAGTGGGTGAAGGGCAAATCGATCGACGAAGCCGGCAGCATCAAGAACACGCAGATCGCAGAAGAGCTGGCATTGCCGCCGGTGAAAATCCACTGCTCGATCCTGGCCGAAGATGCGATCAAGGCGGCCATTGCCGATTACAAATCGCGGCATAACGGTAACGTATTGAAAGAAGCGGCGGAATAATCATGGCCATCACACTTACCGATCGCGCGGCCCAGCACGTGCAGAACTATCTCACCAAGCGCGGCAAAGGCGTCGGCGTGCGTTTCGGCGTGCGCACGACGGGATGTTCGGGCATGGCATACAAGCTTGAGTTTGTGGATGCGGCCGGTGATGAAGACCAGACGTTTGAAAGCCACGGCGTGAAAGTGTTTGTCGATCCGAAAAGCCTGGTTTACATCGACGGAACCGAGCTCGATTTTGTGCGCGAAGGATTGAACGAAGGATTCAAGTTCAACAATCCGCAGGAAAAAGATAAATGCGGTTGCGGCGAGAGCTTCAACGTTTAGTTCCCTCGTAGCGCCACGACCTCCACGGCCACATTCGACGGGGCGGAAAGCAAGAGCGCCTCCCCAGCCGGTGGCGCGCAAAGCAAGGGCGACAAAAACGTCGCCCTTTTTCACGAACAAGTTATGAATGCCGACTTCAGCAGGAACCATTTCGAGTTGTTCGCGTTGCCGGTATCGTTCGATATCGACGTGGCAGCGCTGGAGCGCGCGTATCGCGACCTTCAGCGTGAAGTGCACCCGGATCGATTTGCCGCCGCCAGCGATGCCGAGAAGCGCCTGGCCGCGCAGTGGGCCACGCGCGCCAACGAGGGTTACCTGACGTTGAAGTCGCCCTTGAAGCGCGGAAGATATTTCCTGCACATCAATGGCATCGAGACCGAGGAAGAATCGAATACCGCGATGCCCATCGAATTTCTCGAGCAGCAGATGGAATGGCGCGAAGCGGTGGTTGACGCGAAAGCCGCACGCGATGAACCGAAGCTGGATGAACTTGCCGCGCAGCGCATTGCGGAAGAGAAATCATTATTCGAAAAACTGGCGCAGCAACTCTCGATGTCCGCTGCACTGCCTGATGCGCGCTTGACGGTTCGCAAACTGCGTTTCCTCGAAAAGCTGGGCGAGGAAATCGATGAAGCGTTCGAAGTAATAACGGCCTGACCGCCCGACCAAGAAACCAAGACAACCGACATGGCACTTTTGCAAATCGCTGAACCCGGTGAAGCCACCGCACCACACCAGCACCGGCTGGCGGTGGGGATTGATCTCGGCACTACAAACTCGCTCGTCGCTACTGTGAAGAGCGGTGTCGCGGAAGTGTTGCGCAATCACGATGGCACATTGCTGTTGCCTTCGGTGGTCCGCTATGAAAAATCCGGCCCGGCGACAGTCGGCGCTATAGCTAAAGCGGCACAGGCAGACGATCCCGAAAACACCATCGTTTCCGTAAAGCGATTCATGGGCCGTGGCATCGCCGACGTCGCGCGTTATGGCGCATTGCCGTATCGATTTATCGATGCACCCGGCATGGTGAAAATTGAAACGGCTGCGGGCGTCAAATCGCCGGTGGACGTGTCAGCGGAAATACTCAAGGTATTGCGCGTGCAGGCCGAAGAATCGCTCGCCGGCGAACTGGTCGGCGCGGTGATCACCGTCCCCGCTTATTTCGACGATGCGCAACGCCAGGCCACGCGCGACGCAGCACGCCTGGCCGGCCTCAATGTGCTGCGATTGCTGAATGAGCCCACGGCTGCAGCAGTTGCGTATGGTCTCGACAACGCCAGCGAAGGCACCTACGCAGTGTTCGACCTCGGCGGCGGGACCTTCGATATTTCGATCCTGCGTTTGGCCAAGGGTATCTTTGAAGTACTTGCCACCAATGGTGATTCATCGCTGGGTGGCGACGATTTTGACCAGGCCATCGGTGCGCACTGGCGTAACGCCAACGGCATCGCTTCGGCCAGTCATCGCGATACGCGACGCCTCTTGATGAAAGCGCGCGAAGTGAAAGAGCTGCTGACGACCCAGGAAAATGCCGAAGCGACACTGCCACTGTCGTACGGCCAGGAATTCCGCCTGAAACTTTCGCGCCAGGAATTCCAGGCGATGACGGCTGCGCTGGTGCAACGCACATTGCAGCCGGTAAAAAAAGCGCTGCGCGATGCAAAACTCACGATTGCCGATATCGACGGCATCGTCATGGTCGGTGGCGCCACGCGCATGCCGCATGTGCAGAAAGCGGTCGCCGATTTCTTTGGCAAAACGCCGCTCAACAATCTCGACCCGGACAAGGTCGTCGCGCTGGGCGCTGCCATCCAGGCCAACGTCCTGGCCGGTAATCGCGCGGCCGATGATTTGCTGCTGCTCGATGTGATCCCGCTCTCACTGGGACTGGAGACAATGGGTGGTTTGGTGGAGAAAGTCATCCCGCGCAACTCGACCATTCCGATGGCGCGCGCGCAGGAATTCACCACGTTCAAGGACGGCCAGACTGCAATGGCGATTCACGTGGTGCAGGGCGAGCGAGAACTGGTGAAAGACTGCCGCTCACTGGCCCGCTTTGAATTGCGCGGCATCCCGCCGATGGTTGCCGGCGCGGCGCGCATCCAGGTGATGTTCCAGGTCGATGCCGATGGATTGCTGTCGGTCTCGGCGCGCGAGACAGTAAGTGGCGTGGAAACGCGCATTGAAGTCAAACCTTCCTACGGTCTCAGCGACATTGAAATCGCCGACATGCTCAAAGCCAGCTTCAGTCACGCCGATGAAGACATGCAGGCGCGTGCGCTGTCGGAACAGCGCGTGGATGCAGCGCGCATGATTGAAGCATTGCAGGCCGCGCTGGCTAAAGACGGTGTGACGCTGTTGTCCGGCGATGAACGCACGACCATTGAGGCCGCCATGAAATCGCTTGCGGCTGCGGCAACCGGTGCCAATCACCACATCATCAAGGACGCCATCGCCCAGCTTTCAACGGTGACCGAAGATTTTGCGGCGCGGCGCATGGACCGCAGTGTGGCCGATGCACTGCGCGGTAAAAAACTTGAAGACGTGAAAATCTGATGACAACCATTAAAGTATTGCCCCACGAAAGCCTCTGTCCCGCCGGCGCCGAATTCGATTCTCCGATTGGCGAATCGATTTGCGATGCGCTGCTGCGCAACGGAATTGCGATCGAACACGCCTGCGAAAAATCGTGTGCGTGCACCACCTGCCACGTGATCGTGCGTGAAGGCCTGGGCTCGCTCGACGATGCCGAGGAAAAAGAGGAAGACATGCTCGACATGGCCTGGGGCCTCACGCCCAATTCGCGCCTGTCGTGCCAGGCCAAGACGCGAAATGAAAAACTGGTGATCGAGATTCCGAAGTACACCATCAATCACGCGCGGGAGACACATTGATGAAGTGGACCGACACCCTTGAGATCGCGATACAACTTGCGGAAGCGCATCCCGATGTGGATCCGAAGACGATCCGATTCACCGACCTGCACGCGTGGGTGGTCGCACTGCCCGAATTCGACGATGCGCCCGATCGCTCCGGTGAAAAAATCCTGGAGGCCATCCAGATGGCCTGGATCGACGAAGCCGAATAGGTTCGTTTTTCCCGAATAGCAAAAAAGCGTCGGCACAAAAAATTAGGGGCCGTCTCTCGACGACCCCTGAAGGCGCACTCTCGAATACTCGTGGAGGAGAACCTTCAAGACCGGGGACCTAACCGGTTTCAAAGCGCCCAGGGAGGGAGGGCGATCCACAAGCATTCGCGAATCTATATGCAACCGCTGTGCCAAGTTGCACGCATTAAATAAAAACAAAGGCTTACGTCGTATTTACAGGATGCGCACCGCGCCGTTTCACAGACATTTTGTCGTCGGCTGGCGACAAATTTGCGATTATTTCGTAAGTAATTGATTTAAAAGAGCATTGCGTGTCTCAATCTCACGACGCGCCAAACACCTAAATTCGATTGCGCAAACCCCTGATTTCCGCGCTTTACCAAACATTAAGCTGCCGGCGGCTTGAAATGCGCGGCTTCAATGCTGTGGCGTTGCAGCAGTTTGTAGAACTCCGTGCGATTACGCTTCGCCAGCTTTGCTGCCTGCGTCACGCTGCCCTGTGTGAGCTTTAACAACCGCGTCAAATAGTCGTATTCAAACCGGCGTCGTGCATCCTCGAAAGAATCGATGCGCTGCATTTCCAGTTGCATCGCCTGCTCGACCACTTTTGTGGAAACGATTTCGCCGCTGCTCAATGCGACCACTTGCTCGGCCACGTTGTATAGCTGGCGAATATTACCCGGCCATGGAGCAGCGATCAGCATCTCAAGCGCTTCGGGCGAAAACGCATTCACGCCTTTGCCATAACTCTCCGAAAGTCGCTTCAGGAAATGCGACAGCAGCAACGGAATATCCTCGCGACGTTCACGCAACGCCGGCAATTTCAGTGTCACCACATTAAGGCGATAGAAAAGATCCTCGCGGAAAGTGCCTTCCGCTTTCGCCTGGTTCAGGTCCTTGTGGCTGGCGGAAATGACGCGCACATCCACGGGTGTGGTCTTCGTCGAGCCCACCGGCCGCACTTCACGGGCCTCCAGGGCGCGCAACAGTTTCACCTGGAGGGCAACGGGCATGTCACCGATTTCATCCAGCAGCAGCGTGCCGGTATGCGCTTCCACGAAAAGCCCGGGATGATCCGATGTGGCGCCGGTGAACGATCCTTTCTTGTGGCCGAACAATTCCGACTCGAGCAACGCTTCGGGAATCGCGCCGCAGTTGATCGCGACAAAGGGTTTATCAGCCCGGCGGCTCGCGTTGTGCAGCGCGCGCGCCAGCAATTCCTTGCCGGTGCCGCTCTCGCCCTGGATGAGAATGCTGGCCTCGCCCTGCGCGACGCGCTCGGTGCGCAGCAGCAACTCTTCCATCAACGGACTCTTGGTAATGATTTCTGAATGCCATGACTGGTCCGCCCGTTTGCTGGGCACCGAACCGCCATGCAGTGAAAGCGCACGATGTACCTGCGCCAGCAGTTCGTTGGCGTCATACGGCTTGGTGAGATAACCGAACACACCCTGGCGCGTCGCAGCTACCGCATCGGGAATGGTGCCGTGCGCCGTGAGGATGATGACCGGCAATCCGGTATGCCGCCGCTCGATTTCATGAAACAGCGCCATGCCGTCCAGCCCCGCCATGCGCAAATCCGTCACGACCAGGTCGGGCCGCTCCGCCGCCGCCATCGACAGCGCCTGCTCGCCGCTATTGGCCGTCATCACCTGGTAGCCGCTGGCCTTGAGGCGAATGGCCAGTAGTTTGAGAATGTCGGCGTCATCGTCGACCAGCAGCAGGTTGCCCTTTGTGAGCAGGCCCGGGCCGGAAGGCGTGGTGGAATTGGCGATCATCGTATTCATTTCTGCCTCACTTGGTGGTACTCATGTCGGCACCGATGGTGGTGCTCATTTTGGTGACTCTGTACGCCGGTTCACGCTGCGGTCTATCGATTTAAGGGCATTCAGCTTGGTCTCAAGTTCTTCGACACGCTGGCGCAGCGCACGTGCCTCGGCGTCGCGTGTATCTTCCTTCTTTGCTACTGCCAGGCGGCCCTGTACTTCGCGCAATTGCTCGCGGACTTTGCGGCGATCATTGACGACGCCGTACAGGATTGCAGCCAGCGTGCGTACATCGGAGTCGGGCACGGCAGCCCCGGCCGCAACCGGTTCGATCACACTGATGAGTTCGGCATCGTCCTGTGCGCTAGTCGCTGCATGGCCGGAAAATTGCGCCAGCAACAGCGCGTATCGAATGCGATTGAAATCTGTTTTCTCGCGCATGAACTGGTTGCGTGCGCTTTCCCGCTCAGCCGCGAATTCGCGCGCTTCGAGTTTCCGCATCTTCGTCGCATAGGCAAGCAACTGGTCGGCCTCCGACGGCAACGCGGGCTGCACGACGAAACGCGTTTCAGGCGGCGTTTCAATACGCTTCGGTTCGACAGCGCATGCGGCGAGCAAAACGGGGAAGAAGAGTGCGAGGATTAGTTTGGTTCTCATATTTTTTGAGATTGCTGGTCTAGGTGAGTGCAGGAGAGTTGGTCACTTTGGGCAGGATCACACGGAAGTGCGCGCCGGCAGCAGCCAGCGCCTTGACGGACCCCTGGTGCATTTCCACATAATCTCGAACGATGGCGAGGCCCAGTCCGGTGCCCTTGGTGCCTGATTTGGTTGCCGCCTTGCCGCGGTAAAACGGATCGAAGATGCGATCGCGGTCTTCCTGCGGAATGCCGGGACCATTGTCGATCACTTCGATGACGGCGGTTTCCTTGTGCTTGCCCAGCCGCAGCACAATGGTGCCGCCGACCGGGGAATACTTGATTGCGTTGGACAGGAGATTGTCGATGACCACGCGAAGCTTTTCGGGATCCCCCTGGTACGAGGTTTTCTCGCACTCGCGCCGCACGGTGATCGACTTGGCCACGATGGCAATCTTCTGCATTTCCACCACTTCGTCGATCAGGTCTTTCAACTGCAGGGGCTTCACATCGAATGCCACCTTTTTATCCAGCCGGTCGGCAGACTGGGTCTGCGAATAAGTGAGTAAATCCTGGATCAGTTTTTCCAGTGTCAGTGAATTGTGCTTCAGTATTCGCGCCACTTCGCGTTGCTCGTCATTGAGCTTGCCGACAATTTCATCGCCCAGCAAATCCGAGCCTTCACGCAGCGCGGTCAGCGGCGTTTTCAGCTCATGCGACACGTGCTGGAAGAAACGCGTCTTCTGGTCTTCCAGCGCGATGAGCCGCTGGCGCAGCCAGTCGAGCTGCTCGCCCAGCATTTCAATATCGCGCGGCCCGCTGACATGGATGCGCTTGGCGAGCTTGCCTTCGCCCAGCCGGTGAATGGCCGCATCGAGATCGCGGATGGGCCGTGCCAGCAGGTAGGTGAAGCCGGCAATCATCAGCAGTGCCGAGGGAATCATCGCCAGCAATTGCCAGAACACCTGGTTGCGTGACTTGGCAGATGAGGCGCGCAACGCGGCGACTTCCTGGTCGACTACCTGGCTCGCGAGCGTATTGAGTGCTTGCGTGCGTTGCGACAGGTCGGTGAAGTCACGCTCAAGTTGCTTTGCGAATTCAGGTGCGGGACTGCGGCGCAGCAGTGCCGCAAATATTTCGGCCTCGCGCTGCTGGACGGCCTCGGCCGCGCTGCGCATTTCGGCATTGAGCGGCAGCGCGCTGAATTCACCGCTGAGTTTTAAAAAGCTTTCGCGCGACTGCTTGTAGGTTTCGATCAGGTCGCGATCGCCAGACACCGCGTAAAAACGGCCCGACCGCTCCATGGCCAGGCTGAGCCCGGCGAGCTGCCGTGCGCTTTGCGTGGCAATGGTGGCGTTGTAAACCGCCTTCTGGCTCTGCTCGGACAGCTTTTCGATGGCGAACGCATTCGACACCATGCCCGCGATCAGCGGCAGCGCCACAATAAAGAAACCAACCAGCAGCAGTCCCAGGAAGGAACGCGGGTAACGGAATTCCATTAGCGGTTTATCGTTTTTCTGCTTTGTCATTCTTGTAATGCCTGACCTTAACAGCAAGGGTTATGCCAGACTGGGAGTCTGAACTACCCCAATGATAAAATCATTGGATATTTTTCGCAGGCAGTGCACGTCGTACGCGTCATGCGCGCGTCGGCGACAGGGTGAAAGACTCAAAAGGGTAAATAAGGAAAGACCATGGCCAATTACGAATCCGAGATCACCTGCTTTGTCCGCGACCTGATGGAAAAAAATCCGCAGTTGCAGGAACTGCAGAAAAAAAATCGCGCCACCTGGTGGGACAAGAAACTCGATCTGCAGGAAATCAGGCGTCAGGAAGAATCGGAAGCGCCGAAGCAGGCCTACGCATATTTTCCGTTGCCGAAAGCCGACTAGGCGGCTTTGTTCGCCTGGCTGTAATTCTGGTCCGCACAGGGTCCGGGAATCGTCCGTAAACTAATTCCGCGCGCGAGTTGTTCATACCATGCAGGTCCGCATGGATGCGGTAAAAATTAAAAAAACAACAAGTGGGGATTCAATTCATGCAGACTTTCCGGAAGTTTGTCCTGGGCATCAGCACGGCCACCCTGTTGCTGGCAGGCAGCCTTGCTTCCTTCGCGGCACAAGCGCAGACCGCGCAGACGCAAGACATACAACGCTTGCACGTCGGCCTGTTCGGCCGTCCTGCGGACTTTGACGCGCTGGCTTTCTATATCGGCCAGCCGCTCAATTTGGTGGCCACCTCGACCGGCACCGCATTTGCTAGCAGAAACGTTGGATTGTCGGCGCCACAGATTGTCGACAAAGTCTTCACCAATCTTTTCGGCCATGTGGCAAGTGCGCCAGACAATAGTTTCCTGTCAGCGCAACTCACCTCTGGCGCCCTGAATAATGGCACCCTGGTGTTGTTCATAATCAACAATGTCACGGGCGCGGATCTGAATGTCGTGACACTCAAGCTTTTAGCCGCGACGCTATTCACCCAGGCGCTGGATACCGCTGCGGAGATCATGGCCTATTCCAGCGCGGCACCCTTCGCGGTTGGCGCGGCCTTCATCGCTTCAATAACGGACAACGCATCGTTTTCCGCCGCAACAACGCCGGCCAATCTTGATGCTGTTATCGCCCAGGTTGTCATTGCTGCCCAGCCACCGGTCACGTTTGTCTCGGCAAAATCGCTCAAGGCACATGGCAACCTGCCCGGCCTTTTCGAGATTCCCCTCGATATCACCAAGCTCATTGGCGGCGCGGTCAGTGTGGAGCCACGCATCGGTTTTAACGGGCACCTGATTGTGTTCACATTCAGCGGCGCCATCAACAACGCGGGAACCGTGCAGGTCATTCCGGTCGGCACCGCCACCGCGCTAAAAAACGGCAGCACGGTAGAAGTCAGGCTCGCCGGGATTCCCGATAACCAGCGCGTGACCGTGTCACTGGCGGGCGTCAATGGCAGCGTCAATGCCGCCGTTTCGCTGGGTTTCCTGGTGGGCGATGTGGGTGATACGCGCGCCGTCAGCGCTGCCGATATCGCCGCTTTGCGGGCTCGCTCCGGCTCGGCTGTGGACGTCGGCAATGCGCGTTATGACTTGACTGCTTCCGGGACCATCAATGATGCCAGCGTGACGGCCGCGCGGGCTCGCGCCGGTCTCCGGCTACCTTAAACACCAGCATTGGCGAGGACCTCCAGCCATTTTCGGCCTGCAAGGCGCGCCGGCGCTGGAGTTTCCTGCCGAAAAAACTAGTTAAACAAAGCCGGGACGCCGTCGAGTCCGACATGGTTGATCGCCGCGGTGGCCTGCGCGCGAACAATCGGCTTGGCGTGATAGGCAATCGACATGCCGGCCGCGGCCATCATCTTCAGGTCGTTTGCCCCGTCGCCGATAGCGAGGCACCGTTCAGCCGGGATACCCAGCGCCGCCGCCGTTTCGCGCAGGTGCCGTGCCTTTCCTTCCGCATCACAGAGTGGGCCCAATACTTGACCGGTCAGCTTGCCGTTCTCGATTGCGAGTTCATTGGAATAGGCAAAATCCAGCTTGAGCCGGGACTTGAGGCGCGCGGTAAAAAAAGTAAATCCGCCGGAGACCAGCAGGGTTTTCAGTCCCGCCTTGCGACTGGCCGCAAGCAACTCGTCCGCTCCTGCCGATAGCCGCAAGCGTGTTTCATATACCTGTTGCAACACCGATTCATCGAGGCCTGCCAGCAGGCGCACACGCTGGCGCAAACTTTCCGGCCAGTCGATCTCGCCACGCATGGCACTCGCAGTGATTGCAGCGACATCGGCCTTGCATCCGGCGAAATCGGCGATCTCGTCGATGCACTCGATGGTGATGAGTGTGGAGTCCATGTCCATCGAGAGCAGGCCGAAATCGCTGAGGCGCTGCGCTGCAGGCACGAACGCAAAATCCAGTGCTGCATTTTCACAATAGGCGGCAACCTCATCGCGGGCCGCGAAGTTGGCGCTGCTTAAACGAAAAGCCTGGTGGCCGATATGATCGATGCGCCTGATGTCACCGGCTTGCGAAATCGTGTGCAGCGCCTTGACCTGCGGCGTGGCGATGTCTTCAGCCTGGATGACGAGATCGGTCGTGGTCGCCATCGTCATCGTCCTCGTCATCGTCACTACGCTGCCGCTTTCGAAGCGGCAGGTGCAGCCGAGGGCGGCGTCAATTCACGCAATATCGACTTGATCTCGTTGACGCGATCGCGCATGTTGGCGATCGGTTTCTCAATGCGCAGCTTGTCCTGTCCCGCCAGTCTGTATTGGCGCTTCTGTTGCACCAGTTGAATCACGCGCTGCGGATTGATCGGCGTATCACTGCCGAATTGAACGATGATGGCCTGGTTGCTGGCGTCGATCTTGATCAGGTCCAGCGGCTTGCCCAGGATGCGCAGGCGATGACATTCGATCAGCGTTTGCGTGGGCTCGGGCGGCAGGCCGAAGCGGTCGATCAATTCTTCGTGCAGGCCTTCGAGTGCATCCTCGCTGTCGCAATTGGCGAGGCGTTTGTAAATCACCAGCCGCTCGTGGACGTCACCGCAATAAATTTCCGGCAGCAGTGCAGGCGTGTGCAGGTTGATTTCCGTTGCTACATTCAATGGCTTCAGCAAATCGGGCTCCTTGCCGGCCTTCAATGATTTCACAGCGGTGTTGAGCATCTCCGAGTAAAGCGTAAAGCCGATGTCCTGGATGCCGCCCGACTGCGAATCGCCCAGCACTTCTCCGGCACCGCGAATTTCCAGGTCGTGCATGGCGAGATAAAAACCGGCGCCCAGGTCTTCCATCATCTGGATGGCCTCGAGGCGTTTTTTCGCATTGGCGTTCAACGCTTCCTCAGGCGGCGTGAGCAGGTATGCGTAAGCCTGATGGTGCGAGCGCCCGACGCGGCCACGCAACTGGTGCAACTGCGCCAAACCGAATTTGTCGGCGCGATGAATCAGGATCGTGTTGGCCGTCGGCACGTCGATACCGGTTTCGATAATGGTCGAGCACAGCAGGATGTTTGAGCGCTGGTGATAGAAATCGCGCATCACGCGTTCCAGCTCGCGCTCGGGCAATTGTCCGTGTGCGATGGCGATGCGTGCTTCGGGCAGCAGCTTCACCAGCCGCTCGTACTGGTTCTGGATGGTCTCGACTTCGTTGTAGAGGTAGTAAGCCTGGCCGCCGCGTTTCAGCTCGCGCAAGACCGCTTCGCGAATGATCCCGTCAGACTGCGTGTTCACAAAAGTCTTGATCGACAGGCGCCGCTCGGGTGCGGTTGCAATCACGGAAAA
>JBDTWS010000103.1:0-15126 GCA_040006575.1 Betaproteobacteria bacterium | reverse complement strand
AAGCCGGGTGAACCGGTGACCTCGCCGCTGATCATCACGTCAGTGCCAAGCGCAAGTACATCGCCGGGCAATACCGACAAGATGAAGACCGAGCCCAAGGCAGGCAAGGTGCCTTACAGCGATGCGGCATATGCGAAGTTATCGGCAGAGGCCGCTTCCAGCACGTCGTCGTCGGCACCGCTGGTGGCGACGCCTGTAACCATCACACCGGCTATACCCCCTGTGGGTTCGCCACCTGCTGTGATCGCTGCACCCGCAACAACTGCACCTGTCGCAAGCAGCGCCGGCACCGACGTCGACTGGGCGTGGCCGATCCAACCGGCGCCGCCCAAGTCAAGAATCCTCAGCATGTTTACGGAAGCGAGCAAAGGCATCGATATCAGCGGCGCGAAAAATTCACCGGTACTGGCCGCAGCACCAGGAAAGATTGTGTATAGCGGCGCAGGGCTGCGCGGCTATGGACGCCTGGTCATCATCAAGCACAATGAAACGTGGCTGTCCGCCTATGCCCACAACGAAAAGATACTGGTGATGGAAGGCCAGGATGTCCGCAAGGGACAGCCGATCGCCGAGATGGGTTCAAGCGATACCGATGTGGTCAAACTTCATTTCGAGATTCGCCGGCAGGGCAAGCCGGTGGATCCGATGAAGTTCCTGCCGAACTAGCAAGGCAGTGACAGCCGGTGAGCGACGGCTTTTGTTGGTAGGAAATGCGCTCTCAGCGTGATATCCGCGCGTCGCTGCACTGAAGAACTTCGAAATCCAATTCTAAACTCGAGGATTGGCGCGGTTCCCGGGCCTCTTTCGCCCTGCGACACGCGCCAATTCTGGAGTTTTGCCTATTTATGCGGCGAGTACGGCGATTTCCGCTTCCGTCATGCGAACCAGGTGCCACTCCGGCATCACACTCGCTCCCAGCGATTTATAAAACTGGATCGACGGCTCATTCCAGTCCAGCACGCGCCATTCAAAGCGCCCGCAATCGCGCGATTTCGCCAGCGCCGCAAGATGCTTCAACAGTGCTTTGCCATAACCCTTGCCACGCATGGCGGGAATCACGAACAGGTCTTCCAGGTACAGGCCCGGCTTACACAGAAAAGTGGAAAACGTCGTGAAGTAAAGCGCGAAGCCGATGGGCTTGCCATTCTCTTCAGCGATCACGCATTCGCATGATGGCTGTGCGCCGAACAACGCGGCATGCATCATCGCGTCGGTGCCCGTGATCATGTGTTCCAGCTTTTCGTAAACGGCGAGCTCACGGATGAGGCCGGTAATTGTTGCGACATCGCCTGCAGTAGCGGCGCGGATGGCGAAATTTTCCATAGGGGTCAGAAGTTGTTTTTCCATTCGCGGATCGTGGCGAACACGTCCACGTCACTGTTGAGCGCATGGCCGGCGCGATGTTCGGCGGCGGCAATCACCGCCTTGCTGTCCCAGCGCAGGAAGGGATTGGTAGCCAGCTCCAGCGCGATAGTGGAGGGGACGGTGGGTTGATTGCGATGACGCTTGGCCGCACAAAACGCCTTGCGCAATTTGAGATCAGCGTTGTCCGGCTCGACTGCCTCTGCAAACTTGATATTGGCCATCGTGTATTCATGCGCGCAATACACGCGCGTATTGCCGGGCAGTTTTTTCAGCTTGCCCAGCGATTCGGTCATCTGTGCCGCCGTGCCTTCGAACAACCGGCCGCAGCCACAGGCGAACAGCGTATCGCCGCAAAACAGCAGGTCGTTGCCGCCGTCGCGCGTGACATAGGCGATGTGTCCTGCGGTGTGGCCCGGTACGTCGAGAACATCGAGTTCCAGCCCGAGTGCGGGCAAGGCAATTTGGTCACCTTCACGCAATGCCTGCGTTCGTGCAGGAATGCGCTCACCGGCGGGCCCGTATACGGGAATGGCGCCGCGCAGTCCCAGGAAATCCAGTATCGCCTCGACCCCGTCCACATGGTCCGCGTGATGATGCGTGCACAAGATGTCGGTCAGCGTGAGATCGTTGGCGGCGAGATAGTCGAGGACCGGTTTCGCGTCGCCGGGATCGACCACGGCGGCGTTTTTGCCATCATGGATCACCCACAGGTAATTGTCGGAAAACGCGGGAACAGGATGAACGTGAAGCACGAAGATTCGATTAAAATGGGCCGATGATTCAAACGAGTTTACACGACTGGTTCACCTCGCCATTGGGCGCATACCTGCTTGAGCGTGAGCAGGCCTGGCTGGACAAAGTCGTGCCGGATATTTTCGGTTACCACGCGGTGCAACTGGGCTTGCCGCAGTTTGACCTGCTGCGTGAATCGAGAATTGTCCATAAAGTCACCGTCAATCCCGATGGCGCCGCCGATGTGCTGGCGCAATGGCATGAGCTGCCGTTCGATGCACAGAGCGTGGATCTGTGCGTGATGCCGCATTTGCTGGAGTTCAGCAGCAACCCGCACGAAATACTCCGCGAGATTGATCGCATCATGCGACCGGAAGGCCGCATCCTCATCCTCGGTTTTAATCCATGGAGCCTGTTCGGTACGCGCCGGTTGTTCGCGTCGAAGGGCTATCCGTGGCAAGGACAGTTCGTGTCGCTGGTGCGCATGAAAGACTGGCTGCAATTGCTGGGTTTCGAGCCTTCGTCAGGGCGGCTGGACTGTTATATCCCGCCGTGCGAAACGGCAGTGTGGCAAAAGCGTTGGCGGTTTATGGAGTCGATGGGCGACCGCTGGTGGGGCGTGGGTGGCGGCGTGTACATGCTCGAAGCCATCAAGCGGGTGCAGGGCATGCGGCTTATCGCCCCGGCCTGGAGTGACCAGAAAATTCCCGAGCGCGAATTTGCCACCGCCCGGCGCGACCACGCTGCACGAACTTCTACACAATTAAGACTGGTGAAATGAGCAGCGTTGAAATTTATACCGACGGGGCCTGCAAGGGAAACCCCGGCGTCGGCGGATGGGGTGCGCTGCTGATCTACAAGACGGCAGAAGGCATCAAGGAAAAAGAACTGTTTGGCGGCGAGCCCAATACCACCAACAACCGCATGGAAATGATGGGCGTGATCGAAGCCCTGCGCGCCTTGACACGCACCTGCGATGCCGTGGTCTACACGGACTCTTCGTACGTGCAAAAGGGCATCAGCGAGTGGATTCACGGCTGGAAGCGCAACGGGTGGAAAACCTCGGACAAGAAGCCGGTGAAAAACGCCGACCTGTGGGTGATGCTCGATGAACTGGCGAAGCAACATCACGTCGACTGGCGCTGGGTCAAGGGCCACGCAGGGCATCCGCAAAATGAACGCGCCGACCGCCTCGCCAATCGCGGCGTCGAATCGATCCTGGCCAGGACCTGAAGCCGATGGCACGTCAACTCATTCTCGATACTGAAACGACCGGGCTCGATCACGTGCAGGGTCACCGCATCATCGAAATCGCCTGCGTGGAAATGGTCAACCGGCGTCTCACGCGCAATAATTTCTACAAGCGCATTCATCCCGAACGCGAGATCGACGCGGGCGCCACGCAGGTGCACGGTATCCGCCTGGAAGACCTGGAACACGAGCCAAAATTTGCCGAAATCGTCGATGAATTCCTGGCCTATGCAACAGGTGCCGAGTTGATCATTCACAACGCGCCGTTCGACGTGGGTTTCCTGAATGCCGAGTTGAAACGCCTGAAGCGCGCCGTCATCACGGAGATCTGTACCGTGACCGACACGCTCGCCATGGCGCGCGACCTGCACCCGGGCAAGAAAAATTCGCTGGATGCGCTGTGCGACCGCTACGAGGTCGACAGCAGCGCACGCACCTTGCACGGCGCGTTGCTCGACGCCGAGTTGCTGTCGGATGTGTACATCGCCATGACGCGCGGGCAGGACAGCCTCGCCATCGGCATCGAGGCTGGCAGCAATGGTCGTGGTGCCGACGGAGGGCAGGCTGCCATTCCGTTTGAGCGCCCGCCGGTGCTGAAAGTGATCCGGGCCAGCGAAGAGGAAACCCGCATCCACCTCGAAATAATCGACCGGATCAACCAGGCCAGCGGTGGAAAAGCGGTCTGGACCAGCCTGGTGGATGGCTGATTCCCGCTGGGCCATGTTATAATTTTGCCGATTTTACGAAGCGTGGCGGAACAGTCTTTTCCCAGGGACCTAACCGTATTTTCCTAGGAAAATCGCCACGCTCTGCCGATGGTCACTCGCTAAATGCCCTTGATAAATATGAAAAAAATCGCACTTTCACTGATCGTCTGCGCGCTTCCCGCGTTTGCCTTTGCTCAAGCGCCGGCTGCACCGGCCGCTGCCGCGCCTGCCGCTGCGCCCGCCACAGCGGCCAAAGGCGACGCCACCGCCGGCAAGACCAAGGCCATTGCCATCTGTTCAGGCTGCCACGGCGTGCCCGGCATTCGCACTGCGTATCCTGAGGTGTACAACGTACCGCGACTGGGTGGGCAGAACACGGAATACATCGTCTCCGCGTTGCGTTCCTATCGCGCCGGTAACCGCTTTAACCAGACCATGAAAGGTCTCGCCAGCGCGTTGACCGAGAAAGAAATCCTGGATATCGCCGCCTACTACGGCCAGAAATAGAAACGCACAGGGACAGATCAAAAACATGAACATCAAAAATACATTCGCCATCGCTGCCGCCGTCGTCATGGGCATGGCTATTTCCGTGCCGGCCATGGCCGCAAGCGGTGACGCTGAAGCCGGTGCCAAAAAAGCCGAGACCTGCAAGGCCTGTCACGGTGAAGCCGGTGCCAAGCCGATCCAGCCGGACTATCCGGTCCTGGCCGGACAGCATTACGACTACCTTGTTTCCGCGCTGAACCAGTACAAAGCCGGCAAGCGCAAGAATGCGTCAATGAACGGTTTCGCGGCCGCATTGAAACCGGAAGATATTCGTGACCTGGCGGCGTATTTTGCCGCGCAGAAATCGGACTTGAAGACCAAATACTGATTGTCTGGATCGCTTCCAAAAAAAGCCCGCTGCTGCGGGTTTTTTTTATGGGCAAATTACGCGTCCTGCTTGCGTTGCAGGCAACCCAGGTAAATTTGCGCATCCGGCGCGGTACGGTTGCGCTGCGCCTGCCAGATCATTTCACCCAGGCAATCCATCATCTCGTGTTCTGCGGCCAGCACGTCGCCAAGCTTTGCCGTCAACGCATGGTGAAACCCTCGCACACCGGCCGGCTGGTCCACGGCGATCTGTTCGCGAATCGCGATATGCATCCCCACATGCAGGAAGGGATTGGTCTCGCCGAATTCGGGCGGGTAGTCGCGATCGCGGAATTTTTCCAGGTAGCGGTCGCGGTCCTCGAACATCGCGTGATATTCCGGATGCAGCGCGATGACTTCAACGGCGATCGATTCCATGCCGGTCAGTGCTTCAGCCGCGCGATATTTGCGCCATGACTCGAACAGGAAATCACGCGACTGGTCACGGGTGGGATTAAACATGGCGCGCGCCCGTATTCATTCCACGTACTTCGCTTTTTCCTTGAATCCGCACAGGTCGAACACCGGGCACTGGCCGCATTTCGGACTGCGCGCCACGCAAGTGTAACGGCCGTGCAGGATCAGCCAGTGATGCGCGTGCAGCGCAAATTCCTGCGGCACCACCTTCAGCAGTTTCTCCTCAACCGCGACCACGTCCTTGCCGGGCGCGAGACCCATGCGATTGCTCACGCGGAAAATATGCGTGTCCACCGCCATGGTCGGTTCGCCGAATGCGACGTTCAACACCACATTGGCAGTCTTGCGGCCCACGCCGGGCAGTTCCTGCAGCGCCTCGCGTGAATGCGGCACCTTGCCGTCGTGTTGCTCGATCAGCATGCGGCACATGGCGATGACGTTTTTTGCCTTGGTGCGGAACAGGCCGATGGTCTGGATGTAGGGAATGAGTTTTTCTTCACCCAGCGCCAGTATTTTTTGCGGCGTGGCGGCCACCGGAAAAAGTTTTTTCGTGGCGATGTTGACGCTCTTGTCGGTTGCCTGCGCCGACAGGATGACAGCGACCAGCAGCTCAAACGGCGAGGCGTATTCGAGTTCGGAACGCGGATGCGGATCCAGCTCCCGCAGGCGCCGGAACATTTCGTGGCGCTCGGCGGACTTCATCACGCGAGACTTCGTGGTCACTAAAGATCCCCCGGCAAATTCAATACGGCCCGCTCGCGCGCGGCCAGCAGCGCATCGCGTTCATCGCGCTCTCGCTGGAGCCGGAACGTGTGAAACCGGAAACGTTCACGCGCATCATCCTTGTCCATCATCACCGGGTGCTCCGCACTTTCCTGCATGCTGATGCAATCGACCGGGCAGGGGGGGATACACAATTCACAGCCGGTGCAAAGCGAGGCCACCACCGAATGCATGAACTTGCTGGCGCCGACAATGGCGTCGGTCGGGCAGGGTGCCAGGCATTTCGCGCAGCCGATGCAGATGGCTTCATCGATGACGGCGATTCGGTAGGGCTGGTGGGTGCCGCAAGTCACATCGAGCCGGATCACGTCGCGATGCAGCAGCGCTGCCAGCGCCGCCACACCGGCATCTCCACCGGGCGGGCAGCGATTGATTTCTGCGTGGCCTGCGGCAATCGCTTCGGCATACGGCATGCAGCCTTCATAGCCGCATTGCGTGCACTGGGTCTGCGGCAGCAGTGCGTCTATCGCGATGGCGAGTGTCGGCGACATCAGCAGGAATGGAGCATGGCGTCGAGGTCGCGATACGGGCGCTGCAGCGCTTCAGCCATGGCGGCGTGCGTTACTTGTCCACCGTGAATTTGCAGGCCGGCTGCGAGCCCGTCATCGTCGCGCAGCGCGCGCGTCAAGCCCTTGTCCGCCAAGGCTCGTACATGCGGCGCGATGGCGGCCGACAATGCGATGCTGGCGGAGCGTGGCACGGCCGCAGGCATGTTGGCCACGCAATAGTGCGTCACGCCTTCCGCAACGTACGTGGGCGACGACAGGCTGGTGGGATGCGAAGTTTCTGAAATCCCGCCGCCGTCGATGCAGATTTCAACCAGCACGGCGCCGGGCCCGTGGCGGGATGTCATCGCGGCAATGTGATCGCGTGTGAGTAATTTTGGCGTGGCGGTGCCGGGAATATTCACGGCGGCGATCACGACATCGGCGTCCTGGACTGCGTCAGCCAGCACGTTGCCCTGGAACGGAACGCATTTAACGCGATCGCCGAATTTTCCAGCGAGTGATTGCAGCTTGAGACCAGCGCGTGAAACTACCGTCACATCAGAGCCCAGGGCGATGGCTGTTTCTGCTGCCGCTTCTGCCGCATTCCCCGCACCAACAATCACCACGCGCGCATCGCCGATCGCGATGCCTCTTCCACCATTGGGCGTCATCAGCAGGTTGGCTGCAACTGGAATCGACAGTTGTCCCGCTATCCTCGACATCGGCGCCAGCACAGTCAATTTCCTTGCCGTATCTTCGACAGTTTCAAAAGCGATCCCCGTAGTTCGGCGAGCCAGCAATTCTTCCGCCATCAACTTATCCGAGACCAGGTGCAGGAAACAGAACAGCATGCCGCCCGGTTTCAGCCGCTGCCATTCGCCTGGCTGGATTTCCTTGACCTTGACGACGAGATCAGCATCGAAAACTTGTGAGGGGCCCGCGACTATTTCCGCACCGGCTCCCGCGTAAAGCGAATCACCGAAACCCGCTCCAGCACCAGCGTTCGACTCGACACGCGCCACATGCCCAGCGCTCACCAGCAATGCAACAGCATCGGGAACCAGCGCCACGCGCCGCTCGCCATCTTTTATTTCCTTAGGCACACCGATGATCATGCGGCGCCGTTATTTTTTCTGAATGGCCTGAACGGCATCGCGTATCAGGTCGGGACCGCGATAAATAAAGCCGGTGTAGATCTGCACCAGCGAAGCGCCGGCATTCATCTTGGCTTTCGCATCCGCACCCGAGAGAATTCCGCCGACGCCGATCACCGGAATATTTCCCTTCAAGGCCTTGCTCAATTCGCGCAACACTTCAGTCGACGGCGAGAACAGCGGCCTGCCGGACAATCCGCCCGCCTCCTTCGCCAGCGGATGGTCGCGCACCGCGTCGCGCGAAATGGTGGTGTTGGTGGCGATGATGCCTTCGAAATTATTTTCAAGTGTGAGCGCAGCAATTTCGCGAATGGCTTTCAGGTCAAGGTCGGGTGCGATTTTCAGCACCAGCGGCACGTGCTTTTGATGTTTCTTCGCGAGCTTCGTCTGCTCCGCCTTCAGCGTGGATAGCAGCCTCTGCAACTGCTCCGCCGCCTGCAGGTCGCGCAGACCCTTGGTGTTCGGTGAGGAAATATTCACCGTTACATAACTGGCGAACGGATAGACACCGCGAAGGCAAGCCACGTAATCATCGACCGCCTTGTCGATGGGCGTGTCGAAATTCTTGCCGATGTTCAGGCCCAGCACGCCCTTGTATTGCGCGCGCTTCACATTGGCGACGAACGCCTCCAGTCCCTGGTTGTTGAAACCGAGGCGGTTGATCAGCGCATCGTTTTCCTTCAGCCGGAACATGCGCGGCTTGGGATTGCCCGGTTGCGGGCGCGGCGTCACGGTGCCTACTTCGATAAATCCGAAACCCAATGCGGCCAGCGCATCAATGTATTCGCCGTTCTTGTCGAGGCCGGCGGCGAGGCCGACCGGATTGTCAAACTCCAGCCCCATCACGTTTCGCGGGGCGGACAGGCGCCTGCCGATGAAACCGGAGAGATTCAGCTTGTGCAGTTTTTTCAGCGAGCGCAGCGCGAGGTGATGGGCGACTTCGGGATCAAGTGCGAACAGGGCGCTGCGGGCGATGGGATAAAACACGGTGGGGCGTACCGGCGGGTGTGAGGAGGATATTTTAACTTACGGGCTTTGCGGAGCCACGGCCAGAACACAGTTCAAGTGCATGTCCAGCCGCGTCGCGAAACAGGATAAGAGTCCATAAATTTCCCCGTTCGAAGTCCATAAACTTCCCCGTTCGCCCTGAGCCCGTCGAAGGGTATGGATGTTAGGGAATGCCCCCTTGTACCGGAAGGTGGTTCGACTTGCCTCAAGTCCTGAGCCAGTCGAAGGATCACCACGAACGGCGATTCGGATTTGAGAGTCCCAAGCGTACAAACACAAGGCTGGGCGCGGCTCCTGGCGGAAAACAAGTCGGAGAACCGCATGAATGCTGGACTTCAGCCTTTAATTTCGGTGTTTTTAACCAGATATCCCCGATACCGCACCACCAGCCCCGCCACGGGCATCGACGCCTCCACATGAAAGTTGAATCGTCCACCCGATTCAATTTCATGCGCCACGATTCGCGGCCACAGCATTTTCGGCACTGGCACGCCTAGTGCAGTCCAGCGCACCGGCAACATGCGCAGCGCATTCGCATCCGTTTCCAGCATGAACAGGATTTTTACCGCGCCAAAAGATTCGCGCAGGTATTTTCCTTTTGCCGAAAGTGTGCTTTGAAATGAATGGCGGCCAAACGTCCGCGTCCACGTTTCCTCGCCATCGTGGATATCGAAATCGACAGAGACAGGTGTGTCTTCCATGGCAGGAGGAAAACGCATCAGCACGCCGACGATTCTCGACAGCAAACCCTGCCCGCGTTCCACTGAGCCGCGTCCGCGATATCGCGCCGATTCGGTATGTCCATGCAACTCGCGAACGGCCGCCGGCAGTCGATCCCAGGCGTCACCCAGGACGATTTGATATAGCGATTTCATTTTCAGTGCGACGCCGCAAGCGCACGCAAATTGGAGAGACTAATTTTCCGCCGCCTCGTCACCCAGCCGCACCCAGTTCGCGCGCACCAGGCCCTCGACCGGCTTGAAGTCCGTCTTGTAGCTCATCTTGCGGCTTTCCTCGATCCAGTAACCGAGATAAACGTAAGCCAGCTTGCGCCGCTTCGCCTCCGCGATCTGCCACAGGATGCTGTAGGTGCCTAGCGACTGGCGTGTGCGCTCGGGATCGAAGAACGTGTAGACCGATGACAACCCGTCCTCGAGCTCATCCATGATGCTGACCATGCGCAGGTGGCCCTGTTCGCGGAATTCCACCAGCCGCGTGTTGACGTTGCTTTGCAGCAGGAAATGCGAGTACTGCTCGCGGCTGTCGTGGTCCATGCCGCCGCCGGGATGGCGCGTCGACTGGTAGCGGCGGTAAAGCGCGTAGTGCTCGTGCGAAAACTTCAGTTCCATTACGCGTGAGACGAGATGCGCATTGGCCTTCACGGCACGGGTTTGCGAGCGAGTGGGGGCGAACTCGGCGGCGATCACGCGTACCGGCGTGCAGGCGCGGCAATGATCGCAATAAGGCCGATACGTGAACGCGCCACTGCGGCGAAAACCCGACGCCACCAAATGGCTGTAAGTGCCCGAATCGATCAGGTAGCTGGGCGTTGCGACCTGCGACCGCGCAAGTCGTCCCGGCAGGTAGCTGCAGGGGTAGGGTGCGGTTGCGTAAAACTGCAGGTTCGCAAACGGCAGGTCGTTAAGTTTCGACATTCTCCATGCGCCAGTGAGACGTGATGCTGGATGAGGGCTTGCCAGAGTTTATCAATTCCCGCAGGTGTTGCACAAAATCCCGCCGCGCGATGGGCCGCGCCCCGAAACTGGCGAGGTGGCGGGTCTCCTGCTGGCAGTCGATGAGGCCGAAGCCATCGCGTCGCAATTTCTCCACCATCGCCATCAGCGCCACCTTGGAAGCGTCGGTCTCGCGTGAAAACATCGATTCGCCGAAAAACATGCGCCCCAGCGCCATGCCGTACAGGCCGCCGACCAGTTTCCCGTCCTGCCAGCTTTCGACCGAATGCGCCACGCCGAGTTCATGAAGCCGAATATAAGCCGCCTGCATTTCCGGCACGATCCAGGTGCCGCCACCGGGCTCGCGCGGGGCTGCGCAACCGGCGATCACGTCGGCGAAGGCAGAATCAAAGCGAATATCGAACTTGCCCGAACGCCGCGTTTTGGCCAGCGACTTCGACACCTTGAACCCGGCCGGGAACAGCACCATGCGCGGATCGGGGCTCCACCACAGGATCGGCTGGTCGTCGGAAAACCAGGGATAGATTCCCTTCGAGTAGGCGGCAATGATGGTGTGCGGTTCGAGATCGCCGCCGGCGCAGAGCAGTCCGTTGGGTTCGGCCAGCGCCTTGTCCGCGTCGGGAAAACCGGCGGCGCGGTCAAGCCAGGGAATCATCGGCTGACGGGAAAACTTGGCGAACCTTCCACCCAAGTTTCCGGCGTTTTATTCATCGCCGTTTTCACCGACTTATTCAAACCACACCTTCCAGCACCTGCACATCGACAATCGCACCGGCATCCACATTGCCGACGTGATCGGGCAGCACGATGAAGCAGTTCGCATCCGACATGGACTTGAGGATACCCGAGCCTTGCTCGCCCGTCGTGCGTACCTTGAACACGCCGTCGTCCAGGTACAGCACGCCGCGTTGGAACTCTGTGCGCCCCGGCGCCTTTTTGATGGCTGAGGTGCACACGGCTTTCAGCAGCGGCTGCACCGGCAGCGGATCAACGCCCTGCAACACCAGCAGCGCATCGCGCACAAATTGATAGAACGTCACCATGGCCGACACCGGATTCCCCGGCAGGCCGAAGAAATGCGCATTGCCGATTTTTCCGTACGCAAGCGGACGGCCCGGCTTCATGGCGATTTTCCAGAACACCACTTCACCCAGCCTGGCCAGCATGGTTTTCACGAAATCCGCATCGCCCACAGAGACGCCACCCGACGTGATCACCACATCGGCAATGGCGCCGGCTTCGTTGAACGCTTTTTCGAGCAGCGCGGGATCATCGCGCACCACACCCATGTCGATGACATCGCAGCCCAGCCGCGTCAGCATCCCGTGCAGGGTGTAGCGATTGCTGTCGTAGATCTGGCCCTCAGCCAGCGGCGTGCCGATGGACACCAGCTCATCGCCGGTGGAAAAAAACACCACGCGCAGCGGACGATAGACGCCCACTTCGGCGAAGCCCAGCGAAGCCAGCAGGCCGATTTCGGCGGGACGCACCGTGCGGCCTTTCGCCAATGCGATTGAGCTCGCTTTCAAATCTTCGCCGGCGTGCCGCACGTTCTGGCCTGCCTTCACGCCGGGATTGAAGCGGATTGATTTGCCATCGGCAGATGCCTTCTCCTGCATGACCACGGCATCGCAGCCTTGCGGCACCACGCCACCGGTAAAAATGCGCACGCATTCGCCCGCGCCCACCGGTTTTGCAAATGGTGCACCGGCGAAACTCGTGCCGATTTCTTTTAGTGCGACGCCCGCATCTGCGGAGAGATCCTGCGAGCGCAATGCCCAGCCGTCCATCGCGGAATTGACATGCGAGGGCACATTGACCGGCGAAACTATATCTTCCGCCAGCACGCGCCCCAGCGCACTGCGAATCGGCACGCGGGCAATTCCCGTCACGGGCGACAGGAAGCTGCGGATGAACGCGCGCGCCTTGTCCACCGGCATGGAATTAGGATCGTAATCGTCGGCGCAGGACGCTTCGGCGATGGTGTGGGGTTTATTCATCAGTCCAGTTCAGGCGAAATTGAGCGGAATGGTTTTGTCTATGGAGATTGTACCGTCTTGATGCAGCGTGACGATCGCCAGCTCGCGCAGGATGCAGCGCCATTCGCCGCGCACTTCGCGGGTGGCCGCATCGTGCATGGCCTGGTAGGCGGCGCTGTCGGGAACATCGGGCACCCGGCCGATGGTCACGTGCGGCAGGTAGGGAATGTCGTTGCGCAAATAATTCCTGAGAATGCCGCGATACAGCTTGTCGTGCAGGGCGACGATGGCATCGGCGCGTTCGCGCACCATCAGCAACATCCATTCTTCCATGATGCCTTCGATATCGCGAAAGCTCACCGGCAGCGACGGCCAGTTGCCGACGATGCGGCGGATGTGCGAGGCCAGTTGTATGACGGTGAGATTGGTGGGGAACGGAAACACCAGCGTCACATGTGCGGGCAGGGCGTCGGCCAGCGGATCATGGCGGCGGCGGAAAGGTTCGATCGGCGAATCGATGGGGAAGGGCGGAAACCAGACGATGGCGCGGCGCGGTAGCGGCGGGCGCAGGTGCAGTTTGCGGACGTTGCGCTTTCCCGGCATGGACGCCGGCTACTTTTCAGTCGACGATTGTTCGAGTGCGGCCAGCTCGTCGATCGTGTTGATATTGGAAAACGCGGCGGCATCATCATCAAAGGAAACTTCCACCGTTTTCAGGTCGGCGTACCATTTTTCGAATTTGCGCTGGCCGCTGTCGAGGTATGCCTGCAGGTGCGGGGCGAGGCTGGTATTGACGAGGCAGAAAACGGGATGCGAGCGGGCGTGCGTTGTAGCGACCGCAACGTCGGCATGATCGCGTTGCAGTGCCGCGAGCAGGCGCGACACCAGGTCGGCAGGCAGCAACGGAGAATCGCAGGGCACGCAGGCGATCAGCGGATGGCGAGCATGGGTCATACCCGCCAGCAGCCCTGCCAGCGGCCCGGCGAAATCCGCGTTGGCATCGGCAATGACGCGATGACCGAACGCGCCATATTCCTCGTGATGGCAATTGGCGTTAATTAGCAGTTCATCGACTTGCGGCGCGAACCGCTGCACCGCATGTGCGACCAGAGCAATCCCATTGAAGAGTTTCAGGCCCTTGTCGATATTGCCCATGCGTATGCCGCGTCCCCCGGCGAGGATGAGCCCGGTGATCTTTTCCACTCAGGCCTCGTCGGCCGTTGCCGGGGATGTGTGGCCGCTACAGCAGTGTGCGGTAGCACTCGCAGCCATCAGATTTTTACGCCCATCGGCGCGGTGTAGGTAGCATCTTCGACATTGCCGGTGTTGCGAACTGCGGCCGGCTCAAAAATAATCACTTCGGCTTCTTCATCGGCGGCGGTGCGATGTTCTACGCCATGCGGTACCACCACAAATTCACCGGGACCCATGTCAACCACGTGATCGCGAAACTCGACACGAAACCGGCCGCGCCAGACCAGGAACATTTCGTCCTCGGTTTCGTGATGGTGCCAGGGGAATACACCCTGCACCTTCACGACCTTCACTTCCTGCCCGTTCAGCTCGGCGATACTTTTCGGACGCCAGTGTTCGTTGAACAGGGAAAACTTGTCGTCGAGATTGATCTTGTTCATGCTCGTGGCCGTTGTGGGGATTGACGATCAGATCGGGCGCAACCGTTCAAAATCAAGGTTCGTAATCAAGTTGGGTCGGGCGCACTGTGACGATGACGAAATTGCCCTGGCGGTCCTGGAATACATGCTGTCAATCTTGCCCACGACTGCCGAAAATACCGGTGCGCATGCCACCGTCATGGAGGGAAACACCAGCAAAGACGGGCGTTTCCGGCCATTTTTAGCCTGGGAACCGCACCAGCGCTTGACTTCCGCTGATGGAAAACGCATTTTCGACGAGATGCCGGCAATGCTATTCATGTGGCCTCCACCTACTGCTACCGCCTACTGTTCCAGCACCACCCGCAGCCATGCGATCAGCGGATACAGGTCCTCAAAATTCCCGGCGATTTCCTTGGCCAGGTCTTTCGATTTGTGTTTGTTCAGGTCGACCTCGAGGAAGCTGAAGTAATGCCGGCTCTTGATCATGTCCATCATCGGATGATCGACCGGCAGGTGCTGGTAGCCTTTCGGCGCGCGCATCATGCGGTCTTCCTCGGAGAGCCCGCCATACGTGCCGATAAAGCGCTTGTTCTTCATCAGCTTCGTCACTTCATCCGGATAGGCGAGGATCTGGTGGCGAATCTTGTTGAGCGTATCCGGCTCCGGCATGTACACGCCCCCGCCCATGCCGAGGATGCCCTGCGCATTGATCTGGAAATAATAGCCCGGCACCGCCTTGTGATCCTTCTTCTCGCCGATCATCGCGGAGAACTGCGTTTTGTAGGGCTCCTTGTTATGCGAGAAGCGCACGTCGCGATAGATACGAAACAGCGATTTCTTCGGCTCCACATGGGCGATGCGTTCATCGAACTTGGCGATGCGCTGGATGATGTCGGCCACCAGTTCGGTGAATTCCTCGCGCAGGATGTCGTAGTTCGGCTTGTTATGCAGGAACCAGGGGCGGTTGTTGTTCTCGGAGAGTTCCTTGAGGAACTGGAGTAGGGCGGGGATTTGCAT
>JBDTWS010000102.1:0-15238 GCA_040006575.1 Betaproteobacteria bacterium | reverse complement strand
AGACTGAAGGTGGCAATGAGTGGACGCGGATTGCGTGGCGCGATGAGGTGCAGGCTTTTGACGAAATCATTGGCGGTCATCGGGCTTTCTACTTCAACATTCACAGGCACTGAAAAGCCGGTGTCCGCCAATTGCGGAATGGTGAGGCGGATACGGCCGTCCTTCAACGGCGCGCCACCGGTGATGCTGCGAATCAGTGCGGGAATGTCTTCATCCGCCAATGCGCGACCAGGCCGCGACGTCATCGCCATCAGCGCAGAGCCCGCCAGCAGTGCCAGCACATCGCGTCGTGCCTTCGTTGCGACTTTTTTCATGCAACCGTTTTCATTTCAATGTTCCCAGGAACGCGACCACATCTTCCACCTGCTGCGCGCTCAGCACCGGCTGTCCGCGATATTGGGACGCGACCTGCGAGAGATCGTTCACGCGGTGAAACGCCGGCATGGCGGCGTCGGGTTTGATGCGCGTGATATCGGCCACGCGTAAACGAAGCTGCGCCGCAGTGAGGCGGGAGCCCACGCCATCCTGCGGTGGCGCGACGTTTCCGGATGCCTTCACACCCGGCGCGGAATGGCACAGCACGCAGTTGCCGCCTTCACGCGAGATGAAAATTTCGCGGCCGAGGCTGGCGTCGCCGGGCACGCTGGTGAGTGGCGTGTCGATCGAGTCGACAAGCGCCGGAGAATTTGCACATGCACACAAAAGCAGAAAAACAAATACACAAACTCCAGCACCGGCGCGCTTCTCCAGCCATTTATGATCTGGGAACCGCGCCCCTGCTGGAGTTTGATGTTCAATTGCCAAGTAAACCTGCAAACCTGCCTTTGGCATTGCCGGAAATATCCGCGCTATTTGACGAACTTGATCGCCTTGCCGACAGCAACAAGCGTCGCAAAAAATAGCACGGCGAGGACCATGCCGAGCACCGCCGTCGCGAGCGCCAGCGGAATGCCTTCGAGCCCAACGGCAGTCATCGCGAGCCACGCCAGCCAGACGGCGGGTCCGGCTGCGGCGACGATGGCGACGACGCTGAGGAAATAGGATTTCATGGGTGACGGAAATAAAGAATAGGAGCCGCTGGCTTTATTGGTATTTACATTAGTTGTCATTGTGCGCTTTTCAATGTGAATTTTTTGAAAAATTCTATCGTTGGTTTTGCCGGAATGCAGGTCCTGTCAAATTTTCCCCGTTGTGATTGTGGCCCATCAGGTGTTGGCCGACAACCACCGTTCCGCTTTTGGCAGGTCCCAGCCTTTGCGTTTCGCATAGTCCTCCAGCTGGTCGCGATCGATCTTGCCCACGGCGAAATATTGCGACTGCGGATGCGAAAAATAAAATCCCGACACTGCCGCTGTCGGCCACATGGCGAAGCTGTCGGTCAACGTGATGCCGGCTTTGTCAGGCGCCTGCAACAGGTCGAACAGCGGGCCCTTCTCGGTGTGTTCGGGGCACGCGGGGTAACCGGGCGCGGGGCGGATGCCCACGTATTTTTCCGCGATCATTTCATCGGTGGAAATACTTTCGTCCTTGGCGTAGCCCCAGTATTCGCGCCGCACTTTCCAGTGCAAATGTTCGGCGAAGGCTTCGGCCAGGCGATCGGCCAGCGCCTTGATCATGATGGCGCTGTAGTCGTCATTGGCAGCTTCGAATGCCTTGGCACGTTCTTCGCAGCCCATGCCGGTGGAGACGGCAAACGCACCGAGGTAATCGGCCACGCCACTGTCCTTGGGTGCGATGAAATCAGCCAGGCTCTGGTTGGGATTGCCGCCGGGTTTTTCGTTCTGCTGGCGCAGGTTGTGGAAGCGGTTCAGGACACTTGAACGCGTGTCGTCGGAATAGACTTCGATGTCGTCGCCCACACTGTTGGCCGGCCAGAAACCGACCACCGCGTTGGCCGTGAGCCAGCGTCCCTTGATGACCTGGTCGAGCATTTTCTGCGCATTGGCAAATACTTCGCGCGCCGCACCGCCGACCGTCGCGTCATCGAGAATCTGCGGATACTTTCCCCACAAATCCCAGGTCTGGAAAAAAGGCGACCAATCGATGTACGGCACCAGCGATTCCAGCGGATAGTTTTTCAATTGCTTCACGCCGGTGAACGAAGGCTTGGGCGCGGCGTAATTATTCCATTCGATCTTCGTACGATTGGCGCGCGCCGTCGGCAGCGGGATGAGCTTCACACCCTTCTTGCTGGCATGCAGTTCACGCACCTTCACATAATCGTCGCGCACCGATTTGACGTAGTCGTTTTTCAGTTCATCGGAGAGCAGGTTGCTGCACACACCCACTGCACGAGACGCGTCGGGCACCCACACCACCGGGCCGTGATAATTGGGCTCGACCTTCACCGCCGTGTGCGTGCGTGATGTCGTAGCACCTCCGATCAGCAGCGGGATGGTGAATCCGCGCCGCTCCATTTCCTTGGCGACGTGCGCCATTTCTTCCAGTGAGGGCGTGATCAAACCTGACAGGCCGACGATATCGGCCTTCTCGGCGATGGCCGCGTCGAGGATCTTGTCGCACGCCACCATCACACCCAGGTCGACCACTTCATAGTTGTTGCACTGCATGACCACGCCGACAATATTCTTGCCGATGTCATGCACGTCGCCCTTCACGGTGGCCATGACGATCTTGCCCTTGGCTTTGGAATTTTCGCTGCCCATCAGGCGCTTTTCTTCCTCGATGTAAGGCACGAGATGCGCGACGGCCTGCTTCATCACCCGCGCCGATTTCACCACCTGCGGCAGGAACATTTTCCCGGCGCCGAACAGATCACCGACCACGTTCATGCCGTCCATCAGCGGGCCTTCGATCACGTTGATGGGACGGCCACCGGCGTTCTTGATCTTGACGCGGACTTCTTCCGTGTCATCGATGATGTATTGCGTGATACCGCGCACCAGGGCGTGCGAGAGCCGTGCCTCAGCGGGCTGGTCGCGCCAGGACAGGTCTTCGATATTTTCTTTTTTCTGGCCCTTGAACTGTTCGGCGAACGTGACCAGGTTGTCGGTCGCATCAGCCTTGCGATTGAACAGCACATCCTCGACGCGCTCGAGCAAGTCCTTGGGAATATCGTCATACACACCGAGCTGGCCGGCGTTGACGATACCCATCGTCATGCCGGCCTTGCTGGCGTGATACAGGAACGCGGTGTGAATCGCCTCACGCACCGGCTCGTTGCCGCGGAAGGAGAACGATACGTTCGATACACCACCGCTAATTTTTGCCAGCGGCAGGTTCTGGTGAATCCACTCGGCGGCGCGGATGAAATCGATGCCGTAGGTGGCGTGTTCCTCGATACCGGTTGCGACGGCAAAAATATTCGGGTCGAAAATAATATCTTCAGCGGGGAAGCCGACTTCTTCAGTCAGGATCTTGTACGAGCGTGCGCAGATTTCGGTCTTGCGTTCATAGGTATCGGCCTGGCCTTTTTCATCAAACGCCATCACGATCACTGCTGCACCATAGCGCCGCGCCAGCTTGGCGCGCTCGATGAATTCGGGAATGCCTTCCTTCATCGAGATCGAGTTGACGATCGATTTTCCCTGCACGCATTTGAGGCCCGCCTCGATCACGCTCCACTTCGAGCTGTCGATCATGATCGGCACGCGCGAGATATCGGGTTCGCTGGCGATCAGATTCAGGAATTTCGTCATGGCCGCCTGCGAATCGAGCATCGCCTCGTCCATGTTGATGTCGATCACCTGCGCACCGTTTTCCACCTGCTGGCGCGCCACCGTGAGTGCGCCGGCGTAGTCGCCATTCAGAATCAGTTTCGCAAATGCACGCGAGCCGGTGACGTTGGTGCGCTCACCGACGTTCACAAACAGCGAATCCTCGCCAATGTTGACCGCTTCGAGCCCGGACAGGCGCAGACGTTTTTCGATCTGCGGAATCACGCGCGGTTTGCACGGTGCGACGATTTCGGCAATAGCACGGATGTGTTGTGGCGTCGTGCCGCAACAGCCGCCGGTGATGTTCAGCCAGCCGGCATCGGCCCATTCACGGATGAACGCGGCTGTTTCTTTCGGCAGTTCATCGTACTCGGCCATTGCGTTCGGCAGGCCCGCATTGGGATGCGCGGACACATAGCAATCGGCTTTCTCGGCCAGCTCTTCAACGTGCGGGCGCAATTCTTTCGCACCCAGCGCGCAGTTGAACCCGATCGACAGCGGATTGGCGTGGCGCACCGAGTTGTAAAACGCTTCCACCACCTGGCCGGACAGCGTGCGGCCCGAAGCGTCGGTGATCGTTCCCGAAATCATGATCGGCAGGCGGTGTTCGTGCAGCATGCCGCGCGCTTCGAATTCTTCCTCGACGGCGAAGATGGCAGCCTTGGCATTGAGCGTATCGAAAATGGTTTCGATGAGAATGATGTCGGCGCCGCCGTCGATGAGGCCGCTGGTCGCTTCGCGATAGGCATCCTTCACTTCATCAAAATCGACCGCGCGGAAACCGGGGTCATTTACGTCCGGTGACAAGGACAGCGTGCGATTCATCGGTCCCAGCACGCCGGCCACGAAGCGCGGCTTGGTGGGCGACTGCAGCGACATCGCATCGGCCACTTCACGCGCCAGCCTGGCCCCTTCGCGATTCAGCTCATACGCCAGCGACTGCATGCCGTAATCGGCCATCGAAATCGTGGTTGAGTTGAAGGTGTTGGTCTCGAGGATATCCGCGCCGGCTTCCAGGTATTGCTGGTGAACTTCGCGGATCACCTGCGGGCGCGTCAGCGTCAGCAAATCGTTGTTGCCGCGCAGGTCCTTTTCCCATGCAGCGAAACGCTTGCCGCGATATTCGGCTTCGGTGAGGCGATAGCGCTGGATCATCGTGCCCATCGCGCCGTCGAGCACGAGGATGCGTTGGGTCAGTTCTCGTTCGAGCGCCGCCGTGCGGGCGCTACGGGTAGCACGGGCGGCAAGTGTGGAATTATCTGAAAGTGCGTGGTCCATATTTCTTTCCTGCCTTGCCGCCATCGTCATGCGGCAAGCATTCCTATTTAGCGGCAGCCTGCGTGGCAATCCAGTTGTCAATCTTCGCTTCCAGTTGCACCAGG
Organism: Betaproteobacteria bacterium; assembly: GCA_040006575.1. GTDB lineage: Bacteria > Pseudomonadota > Gammaproteobacteria > Burkholderiales > Usitatibacteraceae > UKL13-2. The sequence continues at coordinate 10,179 of JBDTWS010000102.1, read as the reverse complement.
GGCATGGCACCATCGCTCAGTACCTGGTCGTGATAATCCTTGAGGCTGAATTTGGCGCCGAGCTTGGTCCTGGCACGCTCGCGCAGTTCCTGGATTTTCAGCGAACCGATCTTGTACGCCAGCGCCTGTCCCGGCCACGCCATGTAGCGTTCAGTGGCGCGACGTGATTCGCTTTCCGAATAGCCCTGCATCTCCATCATGTAGGCGATCGATTTTTCGCGGGTCCAGCCCTTGCTGTGCAGGCCGGTGTCGGTGACGAGGCGCACTGCGCGCAGCAGTTCATCCGAGAGATGGCCCATGTACGCATTGGGATCGTCATACAGGCCCATTTCACGTCCCAGTGTTTCGGCATACAGCGCCCAGCCCTCGCCATACGCCGTGCTCCAGCCGTGCTTGCGGAAACGTGGCAGCGGCAACTCTTGCTGCATCGCGATGTGGTAGTGGTGACCAGGCTGCCCTTCGTGCAGGAACAGCGTGGTCATGCCGGTCGTCACGTACTTGGCCGGGTCTTCGATGACCGCGAAGAACACACCGGGACGCGAGCCGTCGGTAGCGGGGCTGCTGTAGTGGTCAGATGCGGTGGAGCGTGTCAGTTCCGGCTCGGCGCGGATTTCCAGTGGCGCTTTCGGCGAACGGCCAAACAGGTCGGGAAGTTTTACGATGATTTTCTTGTTCAGCGCGGCGTAGCTGTCGAGCACTTCCTGTTCGGTCTTGAACGGATGATTTTCCGGCAGCGCTTCATGCCATTTGAAAAATTCGCTGAGCGTGCCCTTGAACTTGTACGACGCTTTTACTTTTTCCATTTCAGCGCGAATGCGCGCGACTTCCTTCAGGCCCAGCGCATGAATTTCCTCGGGCTTCATTTTGGTGGTCGTGTAATAACGCACCATGAATTCGTACCAGGCCTTTCCGTTGGGCAGCGAATCGAAGCCCGAAGTCGTGCGGCATTTCGGCAGGTATTCCTTGCTGAGGAATTCGACCAGTTTCGTCATTGCCGGCGCGAGTCGCGTTTCAATTGATTCGTGATATTCGGCGGCTAGTTTTTCGCGATCTGCCGGCGAGAATGTGGCCGGCATGTTGCGAATCGCCAGGTTGAACGCGCTCTTGCCCAGGTCCTTCGTCGTCAGCGCTTCCAGCGACGGCAACGCGCGCTCGATCAACACCTTGGGCGGCACCACGCCGCGCTCGATACCGGCGCGCATGTTGATGATGGCCTGGTCCACCCACTTCGGCAGCTTGTCGAGGCGCTTCAGGTAATTGCGGTAGTTCTGGACGGTCTTCAGCGGCTGGATTTGCTGCCCGCTGCCGAATTGCGCCACCTGGACCGGCAGTCCGCCGTATTGATCAACCGGCATCAGGTCGCCCGGGAAGCGCATCAGTTCCAGCCGCGATTTCACGTCATTCTCGAGCAGCGCAAACGTCAGCTGGTCAGCGGGGGAAAGTTTCTTCACGTCCAGTGCGGCCTGCTCGCGTTGCACCCGCGTGTACAGGTTGCGCACCTTTACGCGATAGGTGGGATCGATGGTGATTTCCATCTCGCCCTCGTATTTCGCGTCGGCGGTAATCTGCGAACCCTCGAGCGGATTCAACGCGAGCTTGTCCTCGAAGAAGCGTTCGGCGATGGCGGCGAGTTTTTCACCCTCGCTCAATTTGGCGGCGGACGCCGGCGCCTGCGCAAAGGCGATCGAGGCCAACGATGCAAGGATAAACGCCAGGCATGCCGTGGCGGAACGCGAAAAATGAAGGGACATCATCACTCCAGAAACGAAAAAACCTGTCCGCAATTACGGACAGGTTTGGAAAGAAACCACTGTCTCGCTTTAGCCGGATTCAGGGTTTGCATGGACCAAACTGCGACCAAACTGCTCACCCAGCGCCCCGCAAGCTGTAGCTCAAATCGGCGCATATGGGATTTTACGCCTTGTGCCGGGGCAATTCCACTACGCACCTCGGCCCATCACCGTTCGCCCTGAGCTTGTCGAAGGGCCGGATGGGCTGACGCATATTGGGTAATTTACTTGCGTTCCGAGGAGTCACATTCGCTTTTATCAACCAACGTCAGCTCATCCCACCCTTCGACAAGCTCAGGGCGAACGGAGATTGCTTGCTTCGGACAGGCATCGATTGCGGACGGACGGTAATCAAGCCAGATGCGGATTTGCCAGCCACTCCAGCGCCAGCGTGGTCAGCGCCCGCACCCCGACCTTCAGCCCATGTTCATCGACATAAAAACGCGGGCTGTGATTGGACGGCGCGTACTTGCAATCCTGCTCCGGCGGCGTGCAGCCGATGAAGAAGAAAAAGCCCGGCACTTCCTTCTGGTAATACGCAAAATCTTCCGCGCCGCAGGTCTTGGGGCAGACACCCACGTTCTCGGCGCCGGCCGCGCGTTCCAGCATCGGCACGCACCAGTCGGTGAGCGCAGGATCGTTCACCGTCACCGGATAGCCGTGCGCGATTTCGGTCGTGGCTTTCGCGCCACCCGATTCCGCGATCAGCGTGGTGATCTTCTGGATGAATTCGTGAATGTCGCTGCGATGCTTTTCGTCGAAGGTGCGAATCGTGCCTTCCATCTTCGCTTCATCGGGAATGATGTTGCTGCGATTGCCCGCCTGGAAACTGCCGACCGTGACCACCGATGGCTCTTCGGTGAGATTCATTTTTCGCGAGACGATGGTCTGCAGGCCGAGCACGATCTGCGAACCGACAACGATAGGGTCCACACCCGACCACGGCTGCGCGCCGTGCGTCTGTTCACCGCGCACAAAAATGCGGAACTGGTCGGCACTGGCCATCAACGGGCCTGAGCGATAGCCGACCTTGTGGGTGTTGAGTTTCGAGGTGATGTGCAGCCCGAAAACCGCATCGACGGTCGGGTTCTGCATGCAGCCCTGCTCGATCATGAGACGCGCACCACCGTCCTCGCCGATCGGTGGCATTTCTTCCGCAGGCTGGAAAATGAATTTGACGGTACCGCTGATTTCCGCGCGCATGCCGGCGAGTATTTCTGCCACCCCCATCAGGATCGACACGTGTGTGTCATGGCCGCAGGCGTGCATGACACCGGCTTCGGCGCCGTTCCATTGCGTGCGCACTTTGCTCTTGAAAGAGACATCGGTTTCTTCGGTGACGGGCAGGCCATCCATGTCGGCGCGCAACGCGACGCAGGGGCCGGGCTTGCCGCCTTTCAACACGCCCACCACACCGGTGTACGCCACCTGCTCGCGCACGTCATCAAAGCCCAGCGATTTCAGGTGATCTGCAACCAGTTTTCCGGTGCGGAATTCACGGTTGCCCAGTTCCGGATTGGCGTGCAGGTCGCGCCGCCATGCGATGACCTTGTCGTTCATGCGGTCGGCGTGACCGGCGATGATTTCATCCAATGGCGTTCTGGAAGAAAAGGCAAGATTGGCCACAACATCCGGTGCGTTCATCGATTCGCTTTCGTGAGGAAGAAATGACGGGAACAAGCTGATAAGCCATTATCTCACCAAGGCAAAGTGGCAGTGACGGCCTCTGGCTATAATCGATCCAAAGGAAAATCCATGGAACACATCACCCCCCAGCAAGCCAGCGAATTCCTGAAACAGGAACCGACGGCCGTGTTTATCGATTGCCGCAGCGAAATGGAATTCCTTTTCGTCGGCCATCCGGTCGGCGCGATGATGATCCCGTGGAACGACGGGCCCGACTGGGACGTCAATCCGCATTTTGTGGGCCAGGTGAAAAAAGCCGTCGCGCAAACCATGGCGCGGCCGGTGGTGATCATCTGCCGCTCGGGCAATCGCAGCGTGGACGCGGGACACGCGCTGGAAGCAGCAGGATTCAAGCGCGTGTTCAACGTGCTGGAAGGTTTCGAGGGCGACCTGGATGAAAAGCACCAGCGCGGGAAACTGGGTGGCTGGCGGAAGGCGGGGTTGCCGTGGGAGCAGGTTTAGGAATTGAAAGTCCAGCATTGGCGCGGGTTTTCGGGCTTTTTTGGCTGTAGAGCGGCTTCAGTGCTGGAGTTTGATTGGAGTGGCGGCAAAAATCACGTTAGGTGTCTAGAACCAGGAGCGAAAGCGCGGACGGTCATGAAACGTTTTTATTTTCTCGCCGCCCTCATCGGCGCCATCGCTCCTTATGCCACTTACTACGGCTACCTCACCAACGTGCCCGGCGCATCCGGCGCATTGTCGCTGGCCTGGGGCAATCCCATCGCGGCCGCCACGCTGGTTGATTTCAGCATTTCCTGCCTGGTCTTCTGGCCTTTCCTCATCGCCGAATCCCGGCGACTTCGCATTGCGGCGCCGTGGTTTTTCATCCTCACCAATATCGTGATCGGCCTGTCTTTCGCATTGCCCGCGTTCCTGTACATGCGTGAACGCGCCATGGCGAAACTTTCGATCCAGCCCGCGTGACGTCGCGGCACGATTCGTCTGCGTATCCATCAGCGTCATTGGCGTGGTCCGTCTGGGCGCTTGGGGCGGCGCTCTATTTCATCGGTTTTTACCAGCGTGTTGCGCCGGCCGTTATCACGGCGGAACTGAGCGATGCGTTCACGCTGACGGCCGCCGGGCTCGGCAATCTTTCTGCTTTTTATTTTTACAGTTACGTCGGCATGCAGATTCCCACGGGCATCCTCGCCGATCGCCTGGGTCCGCGCCGCCTGCTGACAGCGGGAGGCATCGTGGCCGCATTGGGCACGGCCTTTTTTGCGATGGCCGCTGATGCATCGATGGCGAATATCGGCCGGTTGTTGATCGGCGGTTCGGTGGGTGTCGCCTTCGTCGCCATGCTGAAGCTGGCGGGACACTGGATGCCGCCGTCCCGGTTTGCGCTGGCCTCCGGATTGGCGCTTGCAGTCGGTGTGTTCGGCGCAGTGTTCGCGGGTGCGCCGTTGCGTTTGCTCGTCAATGAATTCGGCTGGCGCAATGTGATGTGGATGAGTGCGGCGTTAACGGTTTTCGTGAGCGTGGTCACATGGCTGCTGGTGCGCGACGATCCCGCCGAACGCGGGTATCGCAGCCATGCCGAAGACACACATGACAAGGTGGCGCAGCCGAAATTATTCGATGGGCTGAAGGAAGTGCTGCGTTCGCGCAACGTGATTTTGCTGTACTTCATTCCCGGCGCGCCGAGCTCGATGGTGCTGACTTTTGCGGGCCTGTGGGGTGTGCCGTTTCTCATGACGCATTACCAGCTGGCTGCCACCAACGCGGCCGGATTATGTTCGCTGATGATGATCGGCTGGGCCGTAGGCAGCGTGGGTTTCAGCGCGGCATCGGACCGCATGGGCCGGCGAAAGCCCTTGTACATTGCCGGTCTCATCCTGTGTTCGGTACTGTGGTCGGTGCTCATTTACGTCGAGCACCTGCCCTACGCCGTGCTGTGCGCGCTGTTGCCCGCGATCGGCTTTTTCAGCGGCTGTTTCATCATCACGTTTGCGTTCGCCAAGGAGTCCGCACCCGCGCGCCTTTCGGGCACCACCTCGGGCATCAGCAACATGGGCGTGATCCAGGGGCCGATGTACACGCAGCCGCTGGTGGGCGTGATCCTCGATCAACACTGGAACGGCGCACTGGTGGACGGCAAGCGCGTGTTTGATTTCGCGTCATACCAGCTGGGGTTTTCGCTGATACTCGCATGGGCGGTGCTTGCGCTAGTCCTCTTGCTGATGACGCGCGAAACGTACTGCCGTCACGACCGCTAGGAATTGTCGATGCTGATTTTCAGTGCGGCGTGCTTCACGGTCTTTCGATAGCCGCACCAGCATATCCAACCGCCCAGCATCATCGCAGCCATGCCCAGCGAGAGCAGCAGCGGCGAATGCGACAACGCGGGTGACAGCACGCCCGCCACCAGCGCATTGATGATGCCACCGAGAAAAGCCGAGAGCGACGTCGCCATGCCGCGCCGCAATGGGAACAGGTCCATCACCAGCAGCGACAGCGAAGGAAATGCGGTCGATGTGCCCATCGCATAAATAAAGATCGGGATCACCGCCCACGGCACGCGCGGTGTCACGAAAATCGACAGCGCAATATTCAACAGCACCGCAAACGCCATGATGCTGTAACCGGCGCGCACCGTCTTCGCCGGCGTCCATTTGCCGGCGACGCGCCCGGAAATAAATGCGCCGGTCATGATGCCGCCGATGCCGGGAACGAACAGCCACGCATATTGCGTGGGACCCAGGTGCAATTGCTCGGGCAGGAACACCGGCGCGGACAGGATGTATAAAAAGAAGCCGTTGAAATTGAATCCCGCCGCAAATGACAGCAGCAGGAACGCGATATTGGCGCCGACTTCCTGGTAACCCGCCAGCAGCGGCTGCATGCGGAATGGCTGCCGTTTTTCCTCGGGCAATGTCTCTTCAAACGCGGTGACGCTGAGCACGATCATGCCGAGCGTGAATATCGCGAGGAACCAGAAAATGGAATGCCAGCCGAAAGCCTCGAACAGGAATCCGCCGAGGATGGGTGCCACGGCCGGTGCGAGGCCGAACCACATCGTCACCATCGACATCATGCGTTGCGCTTCCACATCCGCATAAAGATCGCGAATCATCGCGCGCCCCACCACCATGCCCGCCCCCACCGACACGCCCTGCAGCACGCGGAAGAACAGCAGCTGGCCGATGGTCGTCGACATCGCGCAGCCGATGGTGCCGATCAGGAAAACACCGAGGCCCCACAGGATGACGGGCTTGCGGCCGAAGCTGTCCGACAGCGCGCCATGAAACAGGAACATGACCGCGAAGCCGATGAGGTAGACGGAAAAAGTCTGCTGCATTTGCAGCACCGACGCATCGAGATCTTTCGCGATGGTGGGAAAGGCGGGAATGTAGGTGTCGACCGCGAACGGGCCCAGCATGCTGAGGGCGGCCAGCATGAGCGCCAGCAGCCAGCGTGGCGTGTGATGGTGGCCGGATTTCTTGACGGCCGGCTCAATCATTTCGAATTTTGAAATTAAAACACAAGCACTGGCGCGGCTTTGCAGACATTTTCGGCCTGCGGACCGCACCGGCGCTGGTGTTTACCGATTGAATCGCGAACAATTCATTTCCTCACAAAGCAGACTGAACGGGCTGATTTTTGTATTTTCAGCTTTTGTCCATTTTGCGGTACTGGATGGCTTCTGCGATCTGCGCACCTGAAATTTTTTCGCTGCCGTCAAGGTCGGCGATCGTGCGCGCCACTTTCAGCACGCGGTGATACGCACGCGCCGACAGGCCCATGCGCTCGATGGCCGCCTTCAGCAATTCTTCGCCGGCAGCGTCGGGTTTGCAGATTTCATCGATCTCGCCAGGGTCCAGCTTGGCGTTGGGCTTTGCCTGCCGTTGCAACTGGCGCTGGAATGCAAGCTCGGTGCGTTCGCGAATCACTTCGCTGGCTTGGCCCTTTGCTGATTTCACCAGCTCAATTTGCGGCACGGCGGGCACTTCGATCTGCAGGTCGATGCGATCCAGCAGCGGGCCCGAAATCTTGCTGCGGTAGCGCGCAATCTGATCGGGCGTGCAGCGGCATTTGTTCATGAAGTGGCCGAGATAGCCGCAGGGACAGGGATTCATGGCGGCGACGAGTTGAAACTCCGCCGGAAAATCGGCCTGTCGCGCAGCGCGCGAAATGGTGATGTGGCCGGATTCGAGCGGTTCACGCAAAACCTCCAGCACATGCCGCTCAAACTCGGGCAGTTCATCGAGAAACAACACGCCATGATGTGCGAGTGAGATTTCACCGGGGCGCGGATTGCTGCCGCCACCAACCAGCGCGACGCCGGATGCGGTGTGATGCGGCGCGCGATAGGCGCGCTTTTTCCAGTTCTCCACCTTGAAGCCGCCGGGCGAAAGGCTTTGCACGGCGGCGGCCTCGAGCGCCTCGCGGTCGGTCATTGCCGGCAGGATGCCGGGGAAGCGCGCCGCGAGCATGGTCTTGCCGGTACCGGGCGGCCCCATCATCAAGATACTGTGGCGGCCCGCAGCGGCAATTTCCATTGTGCGTTTAGCCTGCGATTGGCCCTTCACATCCGTCATGTCGGGATAGCTGGACACGCCCGCCAACGCATTGCTCTGAAAAGCCGCAATGCTTTCGCGGCCGGCCAGATGCGCGCACACCTGCAACAGGCTGTTCGCGCCCAGCACCGTGGCATTGGTGACCAGTGCGGCTTCGGCGGCCGATGCGGTGGGCAATACGAACGCGCGTCCATCGCCGTGCGCCTTGAATGTCATCGCCAGCGCGCCACGAATCGGGCGCAGGTCACCGGTCAGGGCGAGTTCACCGGCAAATTCATAGAGCTTCAGTTTGTCACCGGGAACCTGTTCGCTCGCGACCAGGATGCCGAGTGCGATCGGCAAATCAAAACGGCCGCTTTCCTTGGGCAGATCGGCAGGGGCGAGATTGACGGTGATGCGTCGCGCGGGAAATTCAAATCGCGCATTCAGCAGCGCGGCACGCACACGATCCTTGCTCTCTTTTACTTCCGCTTCGGGCAGGCCGACGATAGTGAACGTCGGCAGTCCGTTGGCCAGGTGCACTTCCACAGTGACAAGCGGCGCCTCCATGCCGGCCAGCGCACGGGAGTAGACAACAGCAAGGGACATCCGGTGTTTATTTTATTTTTTTTGTGAGGATGTGGTTGAAGAGGAGTTCATGGATGCGCCGGATTGAGCAGCCTCAAGTTCCGCAATTTTTGCTTCAAGCGCTTTCAGCTTGATGCGGGTTTTTTCCAGCAGTGCTGTCTGGATCTCGTATTCCTCACGCGTGACCAGTCCCTCTTTCGCCAGTTGCGAAACGAAATGGCGGCGCGCATTTTTTTCCAGTTCTGCGGCGGGCGATGCCTTGATGGCTGCGTCAACCTTGGCAGCGAACTGTGTGAGTGCGTCAAGCGCGGAAGATGTTCTGGTCATGAAGTGACAGGAGATTGTTGATTTCAATGCAGGCGTAACGGTTTCATTCTAGCCGACCCGCTGAATTTGTTCCCGTGCAACCCTTTCAGGCGATGCGCACTATCCCGGCAGACGTCAAACCGAAATCCCGCGAATCGCGCGCCATCGATGTGCATAACTCACTTTCCATGCCCGCGCTTGGTGCGCTTTTCTGGTGCACTGCACAAATCCCATAAAAAATCAGTGACTTGCCCACGCCAAATGGGTGGCATGCAACATGCTAACTCCTCTCTGGAGCAGTCGTCTTCAACCACCCCAGGGAATTCACATGAAAAAAATCGCAAGACACGTGGCAGTCGCCGGCGCAATCGCGCTCATGCTCACCAGCTACCAGGCGATGGCGCAAGCAACACCGCCACCGGCCCCAGCAGCGGCAGTTGCTGCGGAACCCACACCAGAGCACACGCTGGTTCCCAAGATTTCCATTTATTCCGAATACGAATACCGCGGCATTTCGCAGACTTCGGAAAAACCTGCGGTGCAGTTCAATCTCGACTACTCACATTCCAGCGGCATTTACCTGGGCGCATTTGCCAGCACCATCAACTGGCTGAAGGATTACAAGAAGATCGGTGCCATCCAGGAGTCGTCGGCCGTCGAGGTCGATATTTTCGGTGGCTACAAGTATGAATTCGTCAAGGACTGGACGCTCGATGTGGGCGTGCTGCGCTATGAATACCCGGGTGCCAAGGCACTCCCCAGCTTGCCGAAGCCCGATACAACGGAGCTGTATGCCGGCGTCGGCTGGGGCCCGCTCAGCGCCAAGTATTCGTATTCCATCGGCGACACGTTCGGCGTACCCAACAGCGTGAAGAGCACGTTCATCGAGCTCAATTACTCACAGGAGTTGTTTCCGAAGCTGACCGTCATGGGCCAGATTGCCAAGCAAACCTACAAGGGCACGTTCTTCGGCTACAACAACGATTCGGAACTGACCTATACCGTCTTCAAGGCCGGCGCCAGCTATGACCTGGGCGATGGCTGGACAGTGGGCGGCTACGTCAAGGGCACCAACGCCAAGGAAGCCAACTACACCGTGCTCGGCAAGGACTGGAGCAAGAACCGCCTGGTCGGTTTCGTTTCCAAATCATTCTGATCGCAGCTGAATACGGGCACGCGCTCGCTCTTTCGAGCAACGCGTGCCCTGCAAACCATCACTACACAAACAACGTTCAACGGGAGCAACCATATGAAACTTGTCACTGCCATCATCAAGCCCTTCAAGCTTGACGAAGTGCGTGAAGCGCTGTCCG
>JBDTWS010000101.1:0-15313 GCA_040006575.1 Betaproteobacteria bacterium | reverse complement strand
ATGAAAACGCCTGCAGCTGCGGGCGTTTTTTATTTGTGGTGTCGCCGGAAATGCGTCCGGAGAGTATCGTCGCCCGGACAAGTTCAGCCGCGAGAAATTTCCAGGCAAACTCCAGCACTAAAGCCATTCTCCAGACACTTTTGCCATAGTGTCCGCACCAGTGCTTGACTTTCGACCTTGAATTGATCGGCGTTGGCTGAAAATTCGGCTGCATCGCAACATGCATTCGGCGGATTCCGATTCAAATGCGCCGCTGCGGCTTTTACAGGATAATGCGCGCACCCTCCCTCTGAACCTATCTGAACGGTCGCCATGCTCCCCCCATTTTCCCCGCTCCGCGAGGCATTTCTCGCGGATGAAGCCGGTGTCTTGTCCGGCCTGTTGCAAACCGCAAAACTCTCCCCCGAACGCAATGCTGCCGTCGACGCCACCGCGCGCAGCCTGGTCACTGCCGTACGTGGCCGCCAGCGTGAACACGCAGGCATGCAATCGTTTCTCACGCAATACGATCTCTCCACGCAGGAGGGCGTGCTGCTGATGTGTGTGGCGGAGGCGCTGCTGCGCATTCCCGATGCGCACACGGCAGACAAGCTCATCAAGGACAAATTTTCGCAGGGCGACTGGAAGAAGCACCTGGGCGCATCGGACTCGCTGCTGGTGAACGCAGGCACCTGGGGCATGATGCTCACCGGCAAGCTGGTGGCGCCGACGGCGGACAGTTTCGGCGATGTAGGGGGCTGGTTGACGCGGCTCGCGGCGCGCGCCGGCGAGCCGATTGTGCGCACTGCATTGCGGCAGGGCATGAAGTTGATGGCGGAACAGTTTGTGATGGGCCGCACCATCACTGAAGCACTGAAACGCGCCGCATCGGGTGACCAGGCTGCCTATCGTCATTCGTACGACATGCTGGGTGAAGCGGCGATGACGGCGGCCGACGCCGAGCGCTATTTCACCGCGTACCAGGATGCGATCACCGAGATTTCAAAATATGTGAAGCCGGGTCAAAGTGTGTTCGAGGCGCCCGGCATTTCTATCAAGCTGTCGGCCTTGCATCCGCGTTACGAGCTGGCGCATCGCGATCGCGTGTTGGCCGAGTTGCTGCCGAAGATCATGGCGCTCACCGAACAGGCGCGCGACGGCGGCATCGGTATGACGCTCGACGCGGAAGAAACCGAGCGGCTGGAATTGTCGCTGGAATTATTCGCAGCCGTTTACGGTGATGCGCGTTTTGCCGGCTATGAAGGTTTCGGCTTGGCCGTGCAGGCCTATCAGAAACGCGCCAGCCATGTCATCGACTGGCTCACCGAGCTCGCCTCAAAACACGGTCGCCGTATCATGACGCGGCTGGTGAAGGGTGCCTACTGGGATACCGAAATCAAGCGTGCGCAGATGCAGGGCTTCAGCGGCTATCCGGTGTTTACGCGCAAGGCCAATACCGACGTGTCGTACCTGGCGTGTGCGGCAAAAATGCTGGCCAAGCCGCAGGCGTTTTATTGTCAGTTCGCCACGCACAATGCGCACACGGTCGCGACCATCCTCGAGCGCGCCGGACCCGATTCAAGGTTCGAATTCCAGCGCCTGCATGGCATGGGCATGGAGTTATACGAGGCCGTTTTGGCTCGTGCCAACACCGCATGCCGCGTGTACGCGCCCGTCGGCAGCCACGAAGATTTGCTGCCGTATCTCGTGCGCCGCCTGCTCGAAAACGGCGCCAATTCCTCCTTCGTCAATCGCATCGCCGATGCGGATGTATCGATTGACGACGTGGTCGCCGATCCGATCGCCGTCTGCGAGGCGTATCCCGAAAAAGCCAACAGCAAATTGCCGCTGCCGCAAAAATTGTTTGCCGCCTCCGATGTCGGTCATGCCAATTCGACTGGCTTCAGTTTTTCGGAAGTGCCCGCTACCGATGCGCTCTTCGCCGCCATGGCGCCGACACTCGCGCGCACCGACCTGGTGGCAAGGCCGTTGATCGCCGGCGAGGCGATGCGTGGCGTACCGATTGATGCGGTGAGCCCCGTGACACTGGAAAAAATCGGTGACATCGAGGAAGCCGACGCGGCGCTGCTGGACTTGGCACTCAAGATTTGTTCGGGCTACATCAAGCAAGCCATGCCCGCTGCCGAGCGTGCCGATGTGCTGGACCGCGCCGCCGATTTGATGGAAACGCGTCGCGCGTTCTTCATGGCCTTGTGTGTGCGCGAAGCAGGCAAGACGCTACCGGACGCGCTAGGCGAAGTACGCGAGGCAGTGGACTTCTGCCGCTACTACGCCCAACTCGCGCGCCAGCACTTCGCCGCGCCGCACCGCCTGCCCGGCCCGACCGGCGAAAGCAACGATCTCTACCTGCAGGGACGCGGCGTGTTTGCCTCGATCTCGCCGTGGAATTTTCCATTGGCGATTTTCCTCGGCCAGATCGCAGCGGCATTTGCAGCGGGCAACGCTGTCATCGCCAAGCCCGCCGAGCAGACACCCATCATCGCGTTCGAGGCGGTCAAGTTGTTGCTGGAAGCCGGCATGCCGAACGACGCCGTCGCGCTGCTGCCGGGACGCGGCGAAATCATTGGTGCGGGACTCGTGTCGGATCTTCGCGTGTCGGGGGTGGCCTTCACCGGCGGCACGTCGACCGCGCAGGCCATCAATCGCGCGCTGGCCAATCGCAGCGGACCCATCGTGCCGTTCATTGCCGAGACCGGCGGACTCAATGCGTTGATCGCCGACTCGTCTGCATTGCCGGAGCAGGTGATCAACGATGTTATTGCGTCGGCGTTCAACAGTGCAGGGCAGCGCTGTTCGGCGCTGCGCATCCTCTGTGTGCAAAAAGATATTGCCCCGCGCATTGCCACGCTGCTCGCAGGCGCGATGCAGGAATTGAAAGTCGGCGACCCGGCGAAACTCGACACTGATGTAGGACCAGTGATCGACCGTGAAGCTTTCGACATGCTGGTCGCGCATCGCGAGCGCATGGCCGCGCAGTTCAGGCAGATCGGCCAGACGCCCTTGCCACGCGATACGCCGCCCGGGCATTTCTTCGCGCCGTGTGCGTTCGAAATTCCCAGTTTCGACACGATCAAGAGCGAAGTCTTCGGCCCGGTGTTGCATGTGTTTTCGTTTGAAGCCGAAGAGTTGTTAAACGTTGTCGACGCTATAAATAGCAGCGGCTACGGCCTGACATTGGGTGTACATTCGCGTATCGAAGAGACGGTGGAGGCGATCCGTATTCGTGCGCGTGTCGGCAATCTCTACGTCAATCGAAACCAGATCGGTGCTGTGGTGGGTGTGCAGCCGTTTGGGGGAGAGGGACTTTCCGGTACAGGACCGAAAGCCGGTGGGCCGCATTATCTTTTCCGCTTTGCCAGTGAACGCACGGTGACCATCAACACTGCGGCCGCCGGCGGGAACGCTGCGCTGATTGCAAGCTCAGAGTAATAGTAGCGACGCAGAAGTGACGACGATGCAATGCGAATAATCCGACCCTGAAACCGATGGAGTGTAGATGCGATTCCTGCTTGTAGGTGTAGCTCTGACATTAAGCGGGTGCGCTGCCGTCATCAGTCCAAAAAATTCGGTGTCCGACCTGACGGGTACCTACAGCGCGGTCCAGCCATTTTCACTGACGGCTGTCGGGGAGCATGCACCTGTCGGCTGGGAGCCATGGATCCTTTCGCGCTTCCTGGCGCAAACGAAATACAACATCGTCGACATGGAAGGCGAACGTGTGCTGTTCGCCAATGCCAACGTGTCGGCGTCCGGCCTGCTGCAACCGCTGTCTCTTTCGCCTGACCAATACCCCTTCGTGAGCTGGCGCTGGAAAGTGCCGCAGCTCATTCCTGATGCCAACAATGCCATTCGCGGCGGCGATGATTCGCCGGTGCGCATCGTGGTTGCGTTCGATGGCGACAAATCAAAATTTGATTTTGAAGACCAGGCGCTGGCCCGCACGGTGAAATTATTCAGCGGTCGCGAAATGCCGTACGCCACCATCCAGTACATCTGGGAAAACACCCTGCCGCCCGAAACGGTGCTGGAAAATGCGCGGACGTCGCGCTCAAAAATGCTGGTGGTGGAAAGCGGTCCCGCACACCTGAATCAGTGGCTCACATTCAAGCGCGATGTGCGCGCGGATTTCGAGCGACTGTTTGGTGAAGCGCCGGGCAAGGTTATTTTTGTGGGTGTGATGACCGATTCCAACGCCACCGGCGCCAAGGCCACGGCGTACTACGGCGACATCCGCTTTTCACAAGAGCGGTGATTTCCAGGCATCAAACACCAGCACCGGTGCGGTTGTCCGGGCGTTTATGGCTGGAGAAGCGCGCCGAATGGCGATTTACGCTACAGTACGTTGGGAAAATCGCGGATCAGATCTTCTTGATTCCCGGCGGCGCGTGATCACCGGACAACAGCACCAGCATTGCCTTGCCTTCACCTTTCCAGAAATCCACTGCGTCCTGGAATAGCTCGATCACGGTCTCAAGCTGGCTTTCGTGATGCGTCGCAAAGCCGTCGGTGTGATCGAAATAAATGACGTAGCCGTCGGCCTCGACCCAGTCCATGTCGGTCAGGCAATCGTAGAACGCGTCCCAGTTGTTGCCGAAGTGCGAGGGAAATTTCATCGCGATGGCAGCGTGATTGAGGAACTGTTCCTTCTTCTCGATCTTTTCGCCCTCGAGATGGAAAAACGCCATTCCCTTGACGCGCGAAAGGCGGCTCAGTTCGCTGACGGTAGCGTGCGACTTCATCCAGAACACACCGCGCGGCGCATCGCTGGACAGGACATTTTTCAGTTCAGGGGATGGCATGTGCGCTCCTCGCTTATTCCTGGATCAGCTTGAATGTGGCGTAGTGATCGGCCGTGTAATAGCAGGCCTGCTGTTGTTTTCCGCCACAGATGATGCGGCGTGCGCCACGATCACGCGCACCCGGCGTTTTGACGGTGTATTCGTGATAAAACCCCCGCGGCTCGCGCGGCAGCATGCGTTCACGATTGGAAAAAATGGTGCCGTCCTTGGCATACGGGAAAGGTCCGCCTTTGCGGATCAGCGCCAGCGTTTCGCGGCCTTCCTTGGGCAACTGGCTGGTGGACATCGTGGCGTGGTGGGTGCTGCCCTCGAACGCCGGCAACAGAGGGGACGCCGATGCCAACAGCGCCATCAGGATTATTTTAGGCAGGAAGCGGGACACGATCTGCTCCTTGGTCGGGTTTGGCAAATGATGTTTGGCAAAAGATGTATGGCAAACGATGTATGGCGAACGATGTGTGGCAAACGATGTGTGGCAAACGATGTGTGGCAAACGATGTATGGCAAACGATGTATGGCAAACGATGTGTGGTAAACGATGTGCGCCAAATGATTATTGTTTGGGCGGGCAGTGCGGGCAGCGTTCGGCGTACAGGATCATGTGGTGGTCGCGGATCACGAAACCCAGTTGCTTGGCTACCTTGTCCTGGCGTTTTTCGATTTCGGGATCGTGGAATTCTTCAACGTAGCCGCAGTTCACGCACACGATGTGATCGTGGTGGCTGCCTTCATTGAGTTCGAATACCGCCTTGCCGCTTTCGAAATGGTGGCGCATCAGCAGGCCGGCCTGCTCGAACTGCGTCAGCACGCGATACACGGTGGCCAGCCCGATGTCGGCGTTTTCATTGAGCAGCAGCTTGTAGACATCTTCCGCCGACAGGTGGCGCTGCTTTGAATTCTGGAACAGGTCCAATACTTTGAGACGGGGAAACGTGGCCTTCAGGCCGATATTGCGTAGATCCTTGGATTCTGACATTGCGACCTCTTTCAACTTTAATAACAATCATAAGCTGTTTTGGCTTCGACCATGCGGAGGTGCTCGCCACGCTATCCTGCGGCAGGCGTGTGGAACGCAGCAGGGTGAAGGTTGTCCGAGAGGCTATAATGCCGGATTCGCCTGCCGCTGATTCCGCAGGCAAAACACCCACACTTCGGGAAAAGAAATTATGCGTCGAGTTTTTACTGCCATTACCCTGGCTGCCGCGACCTTGCTGGCCGGCTGTGCCGGATTCGGTGTATACCGAATCGACATCCAGCAGGGCAATCTCATCACCCAGGAACAACTCGCCAAGGTGAAAACCGGGATGAGCCGCAATGAAGTCAAGAGCGCACTGGGCACGCCGTTGCTGCAGGACGTGTTCAACGGCAATCGCTGGGACTACTATTTCACCAATGAACAGGCCACCAAATACGGTCCGTTCGGACGGGAAAAACAGAAATTCCAGGTCACGATTCTTTTCGCCAACGAGAAAGTTGCAAAAATCGAAGGCGAAGCATCACCGGTTGAAATCCTTACCGGTGGCGGCGACCGCCGCAGCCTGCCGAACACATTGCCGCCCGGCGCACCTCCACCCAAGCAGTAAAATCGCCGGCCCCAAGCGCGTGACCATCAAACTCGCGATCGCCGGCGCCGGAGGCCGCATGGGCCGCATGCTGCTGGAAGCGGCGGCACTGCAGCCGGCTTTCGCGATTTCGGGTGCGCTGGAGCATGCGGCGAGCCCGCTGCTCAACAAGGATGCCGGCGAACTCTCCGCCAATGCGCGTGGCGTGGTGATTCACGCCGATCTCGCCGCAGCTATCAAGGGAGCTCATGTGCTGATCGATTTCACGCGGCCCGAAGGCACGCTCCAGCATATCGCCGCGTGCCGAAAGCTCGGTGTCAACATGGTCATCGGCACCACCGGCTTCACGGCCGAGCAAAAAAAGGAAATCGAAGCCGCCTCGAACGACATCGCGATTGTCTTCGCCGCCAACATGAGCCTGGGCATGAATGTCCTCATGCACCTGGTCGAGATGGCCAGCAAGGCATTGCATGAGCAATACGATATCGAGATCATCGAAGCACATCACAAAATGAAAGTGGATGCGCCTTCAGGCACCGCGCTGGCGTTGGGCGAAGCCGCCGCCAGGGCCATCGGGAAATCACTCGATGACATCGCCGTGTACAACCGCCACGGCGTCACCGGCGAACGCAAGCCCGGCACGATCGGCTTCACCGCCATTCGCGGCGGCGACATCATCGGCGATCACACCGTTATGTACGCCGGTACCGGCGAACGCATCGAGATTTCGCACAAATCTTCCTCGCGCGCGACTTATGCGCAGGGTGCATTGCGCGCCGCCGCCTATCTGCAGGGACGCAAATCGGGCCTGTTCGACATGCGTGACGTGCTGGGGCTGCACTAGCCTGTTTTTCAGCATTGCGGCAACCCCGGGCAATTGCCCCGCAAGCCCAACTAGGCTAAAATAGCCTCTTAATCGCGCAACGAAAAACATACGCGGGAAAGAGCCCACCGGCCTTTCCCGTTTTTTGTGCCTACTGCGGTTATGTCTAGCCTTTCTGGAGTCTCCCTTGGTTCAGTCGCCCCCCGCCCTGCTTGTCCTCGCCGACGGTTCAGTTTTCAAGGGTATTTCCATCGGCGCTGATGGTGGTGCCACATCCGCCGCCACCGGCGAAGTCGTTTTCAACACGGCGATGACGGGCTATCAGGAAATCCTCACCGATCCCTCCTACATGGGGCAGATGGTCACGCTGACCTATCCGCACATCGGCAATACCGGCACGAATTCGGAGGATGAAGAGTCCCTGAAGTGCTACGCCGCCGGGTTGATCATTCGCGACCTGCCGGTGCTGGCGTCCAACTGGCGCATGAATGCCACGCTGCCTGAATATTTGAAGCGCAATGGTGTTGTCGCCATTGCCAATATCGACACCCGCCGCCTCACGCGCATGACGCGCGAGAAGGGCGCGCAGAACGGCTGCATCTTCGTCGGCGAACATACCGACGCCAATATTGCGCGCGCACTGGACATGGCCAAGGCAGCACCCGCCATGTCGGGGCTGGATCTCGCCAAGGTCGCCTCATGCAAGGATTCCTATCACTGGAATCAATCGACCTGGGCGCTGGGTTCGGGATTTCACACCACCGACGATCCCAAATTCCACGTGGTCGCCTATGACTACGGCGTAAAGCACAACATCCTGCGCATGCTGGCGGATCGCGGTTGCAAGATCACGGTATTGCCCGCGCAGGCCACGTCTGCGGACGCGATGGCGCTGAAACCCGACGGCGTGTTCCTGTCCAATGGTCCCGGCGACCCTGAGCCTTGCGATTACGCGATCAAGGCCATCCAGGAAATCATGGCGAAAGATGTTCCCGTATTCGGTATCTGCCTCGGACATCAATTGCTGGCGCTCGCCTCAGGTGCGCGCACCGTCAAAATGAAATTCGGCCATCACGGCGCCAATCACCCGGTACAGGATCTCGATTCAAAGAAGGTGTACATCACCAGCCAGAACCATGGCTTCGCTGCAGATGAGTCGACGCTACCTGCGAATGTTCGCGTCACGCATAAATCGCTATTCGACGGCACCTGCCAGGGCATTGAGCGCACCGACAAAAAAGCGTTCAGCTTCCAGGGACACCCCGAGGCGAGCCCGGGCCCGCATGAAGTCGGCTATCTGTTTGATCGCTTTGTCACCATGATGGAAGGTGGTCGTGGCTGATTTCCACCTTCGCTTCGCCGCACACTTGAAGTCACAGATTGTGACTTCAAGATTTAAAGAAATACGAGTCTCATGAACCCCTTCGGCATCACCGACCTCACCACGTACATCATCGGCACGATTTTCATCATCCTGCTGCCGGGACCGAATTCGCTTTACGTTTTGTCGGTTGCGGCCAAGCGTGGCGTGCGCGCGGGTTACCAGGGTGCAGCGGCGGTGGTCGTCGGAGACACGGTGCTGATGGTGCTGGCCGCGGCAGGCATTGGCTCTTTACTGGCCGCTTATCCGAATGTGTTTGCGTTGATCAAATACACCGGCGGCGCCTACCTTGCGTGGGTCAGCATCCAGTTGATTCGTGCCGCCATCGCGCGCTGGCGGCATGGTCCGGCGGTAGTTGCCGCAGCCGACAAGAGTGTCCCAACCGACGCCGATCACCCGTTCAAGCGCGCGCTGGTCATCAGCCTGATGAACCCGAAGGCGATCCTGTTTTTCGTTTCGTTCTTCATCCAGTTTGTCGATCCTGCCTACCCGCATCCGGTGCTTACCTTCGCCGTGCTCGGCGGCATCCTGCAGGTCATCAGCATCATTTATTTATCCGCGCTGATCCTCGTCGGCGCACGTGTCGCCTCCGCTTTCCGCCGCCGCCATAAACTTTCAGCGGCGATGACCGGCGGCGTCGGCACACTGTTTATCGGCTTCGGCGCAAAACTCGCCACGGCCACCATCTCGTAGAGCTCACAGACATAGAGCGCAAAAAAGTAGAACTGCAAAAAAATGCCCAAGCGTACCGACATCAAATCCATCCTCATCATCGGCTCCGGGCCGATCGTCATCGGCCAGGCATGCGAGTTCGATTACTCGGGCGCGCAGGCCTGCAAGGCGCTGCGCGATGAGGGCTACAAGGTCATCCTGATCAATTCGAATCCGGCCACAATCATGACGGATCCGAACATGGCCGACGTGACGTACATCGAGCCGATCACGTGGCGCATCGTCGAAAAGATTATTGAAAAAGAGCGCCCCGATGCGCTGCTGCCGACGATGGGCGGGCAGACCGCACTGAACTGCGCGCTCGATCTGGCCAAGAACGGCGTGCTGGCGAAATACGATGTGGAGATGATCGGCGCAACCAAGGAAGCCATCGACAAGGCCGAGGACCGAGAAAAATTCAAGCAGGCCATGACGCGCATCGGCCTCGCGTCAGCGCGCTCCTCCATTGCACACTCGATGGAAGAAGCCTTGCAGGTGCAGGCCGGCATTGGCTTCCCGGCCATCATCCGCCCCAGCTTCACGATGGGCGGGTCAGGCGGCGGCATCGCCTACAACCGCGACGAGTTTGTCGAAATCTGCGAGCGCGGACTGGAAGCCTCGCCCACGCACGAATTGCTGATAGAGGAATCGTTGCTGGGCTGGAAAGAATTCGAGATGGAAGTCGTTCGCGACAAGAACGACAACTGCATCATCATCTGCTCGATCGAAAACCTGGACCCGATGGGTGTGCATACCGGTGACTCCATCACCGTGGCGCCCGCACAGACGCTGACCGACAAGGAATACCAGATCATGCGCAACGCCTCGCTGGCGGTGCTGCGTGAAGTGGGTGTGGAAACCGGCGGCTCTAATGTGCAGTTCGCGGTGAATCCCAAAGACGGCCGCATGGTCGTCATCGAAATGAATCCGCGCGTATCGCGTTCGTCGGCACTCGCCTCAAAAGCGACGGGATTTCCCATCGCCAAAGTTGCGGCGAAACTGGCGGTTGGCTACACGCTCGATGAATTGAAAAATGACATCACCGGCGGCGCCACCCCGGCCTCGTTCGAACCCAGCATCGATTACGTCGTCACCAAGGTGCCGCGTTTCGCATTCGAAAAGTTCCCGCAGGCCGATGATCGCCTGACGACGCAGATGAAGAGCGTCGGCGAAGTAATGGCCATCGGCCGCAATTTCCAGGAGTCGTTGCAGAAAGCGTTGCGCGGACTCGAAGTCGGCGTCGATGGTTTCAATCTCAAGACCGTTGACCCCGAAAAAATCGGCGACGAACTTGCGTATCCACGCGGTGAGCGCCTCTGGTACGTGGCCGACGCATTCGGTATCGGCATGTCGCTGGAAGAAATTCACGGCTACACCAAGATCGATCCCTGGTTCCTTTCGCTGATCAAGGAGCTGGTCGATATCGAACTCGCGGTTGAAAAGAAAACGCTGGACGCCATCGATGCCACGGAATTGCGCGAACTGAAGCGCAAGGGATTTTCGGACCGCCGCCTGGCGCATTTGCTCAAGGTGAAAGAAGGCGACATCCGCGCCAAACGTCACGCGGCGAATATCCGGCCGATCTACAAGCGCGTTGATACGTGCGCTGCCGAATTTTCAACGTCCACCGCGTACATGTATTCCAGCTACGACGAGGAATGCGAATCCAACCCGACCACCAACAAGAAAATCATGATCCTGGGTGGCGGGCCGAACCGTATCGGGCAGGGCATCGAGTTTGATTATTGCTGCGTGCACGCGGCGCTGGCACTGCGCGAAGATGGTTACGAAACCATCATGGTCAACTGCAATCCGGAAACCGTTTCCACCGATTACGACACCTCGGACCGCCTCTATTTCGAACCGCTCACACTGGAAGATGTGCTCGAAATCGTCGACCTGGAAAAACCGGTCGGCGTGATCGTGCAGTTCGGCGGGCAGACGCCGCTGAAACTGGCGCGCGCATTGGAAGCCAACGGCGTGCCCATCATCGGCACCACACCGGACTCCATCGACAAGGCCGAAGACCGCGAACGTTTCCAGAAACTGATCCACGACCTGGGCCTGCTGCAACCGCCCAATCGCACCGCGCGCACCAACGAAGAAGCGATGACCAAGGCGCGCGAAATCGGTTATCCGCTGGTGGTGCGCCCGAGCTATGTGCTGGGTGGCCGCGCGATGGAAATCATCCACGTCGAATCCGACCTTGAGCGCTATATGCGCGAGGCAGTGAAAGTATCGAATGATTCCCCGGTGCTGCTGGATCGCTTCCTTAACGACGCCATCGAAGTCGATGTCGACGCGGTCTGCGACGGCACCGATGTGCTCATCGGCGGCATCATGGAGCACATTGAGCAGGCCGGTGTGCACTCCGGCGATTCTGCGTGTTCACTGCCACCGTTCTCGCTTTCCAACGAAATGCAGGATGAACTGCGCCGCCAGACGGTGGCGATGGCGCATGCGCTCAATGTCGTCGGCCTGATGAATGTGCAGTTCGCCATCCAGGGCGAAGGTGCTGCACAAAAAGTGTATGTGCTGGAAGTGAACCCACGCGCATCACGCACCGTGCCATTCGTGTCGAAAGCGATTTCACTGCCGCTGGCAAAAATTGCCGCGCGCTGCATGGCGGGAATCACGCTGAAGCAACAGAAAATAAAAGGCGAAGTTATTCCGCCGTACTACTCGGTGAAGGAAGCCGTTTTTCCCTTCATCAAATTCCCCGGCGTGGACACCATCCTCGGGCCCGAAATGAAATCGACCGGCGAAGTCATGGGGGTGGGCACCACCTTTGCCGAGGCGTTCGTGAAATCGCAAATGGGTGCAGGCATCAAGCTGCCCGCGACGGGTGCCAAAGCGGGCAAGGTGTTTATCAGCGTGAAAAATGCCGATAAACCCAAAGCGGAAGAAATTGCGCGCACACTGCAGGCACTGGGTTTCGGTATTGTCGCCACCAAGGGCACGGCAGCGCATCTGCAGAAATGCGGCATCGAATGCGAATTCGTCAACAAGGTATTGGAGGGGCGCCCGCACATTGTCGATCTCGTCAAGAACCGTGAGATCACGCTCATCATCAACACCGTCGAGGAAGACAAGCGTTCCATCCGCGATTCATGGTCGATCCGCAACGCCGCATTGCAGGGGCGCATCACGTACTACACCACCATTGCCGGTGCCAAGGCGGCCTGCGTCGGCATGCAACATCTGGCGGAACTGAAGGTCTATGACCTGCAGTCGCTTCATAAACTAATCACGCTTTGATTCTCGACCCGCGGCGCACGTGATGTGGCATCGCAGGATAATTTTTTTGACAAGGGTTGTGCCGTCAGGGCGCAACCGTATTTTCCACAGGACACAAACATGAGCAGCATTGCCAAAGTACCCTTGACCGTAGCCGGCGCAGACGCGCTGAAAGCCGAATTGCATCGCCTGAAAACGGTTGAGCGTCCCTCGGTCATCGTCGCGATATCGGAAGCGCGCGCACAAGGCGATCTTTCCGAAAACGCGGAATACGATGCGGCCAAGGAAAAGCAGAGTTTTATCGAAGGCCGCATCATCGAAGTGGAAGGCAAGCTGTCCAGCGCGCAGATCATCAACCCCGCCATGCTGGAAGACGATGGCCGCGTGGTGTTCGGGGTGACGGTGGAACTGGCAGCGACCGAGAGCGGCGAAAAAGTGACTTACCAGATCGTCGGCGAAGACGAGGCCGATCTCAAGGTCAGCAAGATTTCTTTTTCATCGCCCATCGCGCGTGCGCTCATCGGCAAATACGCGGGTGATGTGGTGGAAGTGCGCGCACCGGGTGGCACGACCGAGTACGAGATCGTCGACGTAATTTACAAGTAGAACTCAAGCACCAGGGCGGCTCACAGCCTGAAAATGGCTGGAATACAGCGCCAGTGCTGGAGTTTTGTCTCTGACTTACCAAAAATCACCGTTCGCCCTGAGCCTGTCGAAGGGCATGGATGAAGGGGAATGATCCCTTCGTGCCGGATGGTGGTTCGACGCGCCTTTAGTCCAGAGCGTGTCTAAAGGTCACCACGAACGGCAATCATTTTAGAAGGCCCCTAGGGTTTGGTCCGTCGCGTCGTCGGCGTCTTGTGTTTCGCCGACACGCGCGCACCGAAACCTGAACGCCCTTTTGTTTTTTCCGTCACGACTTTTTTCTCATCGCGCGGCTTGCGCTGCGTACGCGTAGTGACACCTTTTTTCACGCCCAGCTTGGCACCGGTACGCCGGTCGGTCCTGCGCGTCGGCTCTTTCTTTTCCGGTTCCGCCGGTTTTTCACGCCACAGCACCAGCATCTTGCCGATATGCTGCACAGGAGCGGCATGCAGGGCCAGGCAGATTTCATGCATCCAGGATTCACGCGCCTCGCGGTCGTCGCTCAGGGCGCGCACCTTGATCAGGCCGTGCGCTTTCAGGTTGCGCTCGACTTCAAGGATGACGGCGGGGGTGAGTCCCTGGTCGCCGATCATGACGACGGGAGCAAGGGTATGGGCCTGCGCTTTAAGCGCTCGGCGCTCGATGGGGGATAATGTTGTTTTCATCAGGTCATTATACGTTTCATGGCTAATGCACGTCCCAAAAACAGCCGCGACTGGGTAAGGCGGCATCTCAGTGACCCTTATGTGAAGCGTTCACAGGCGGAAGGCTATCGCTCGCGCTCGACTTACAAGCTCTCCGAGATCGTCGATAAAGAGGGGCTGATGAAGCCCGGCATGACCGTGGTTGATCTTGGATCGGCGCCCGGCGGCTGGTCGCAATGGGTCGTGAAAAAGGTGGGTGACAAGGGAAAAGTGGTCGCCATCGATTTGCTGGATATGGAGCCCGTGCCCGGCGTGCATTTCATCAAGGCGGACTTCTCGGAAGACGCCGGTCTCAATGCGGTGATCGATGCCATCAACGGCGAGAAAGTTGACCTTGTGATTTCCGATATGGCCCCCAACCTGACTGGTATCGATATCACCGACCAGGCAAGGCTCTACACCCTGGGTGAGATGGCGATGGAATTTGCCGTCAAGTTCTTGAAACCAAACGGGGTTTTCCTGGTCAAGGTATTTCAGGGATTGGGCTTCGAGGACTACGTCAAGGTGCTGCGCAAGAATTTCAAACACGTCGCCGCGAAAAAGCCGGATGCCTCACGCGACGAAAGCAGGGAAACATATTTGCTGGCGCGCGACGTCAAGGTGACCGAAGTCAAGTAATCACGTGGCATGAGCCGACGACAAGCGTAACAAAATGACAAGAAGCAAGCAGTTGAATCCAAACGACTTAGTTAAACGTTTAGTGTACGATGATTGTCCTTCTCCGCTGCTGGAAAATGGCCGCCGGATGAAACCCTATGTGTCGCAAATCGGGAATTCTTAAGGAACGCGTGTGAATAATTGGGTAAAGAACGTTGGTGTCTGGCTCGTCATCGGGATCGTGCTGATGATGCTGTTCATGCAGGTGTCCAAGAGCGGCGCTGCGCGCAACGACATGGACTATTCGACCATGATGGTCGAAGCCAGGAACGGCAATATCGAGAAGGTCACCCAGGAAGGCGTGCGCAAGCTGCGCGTGCAGATGAAGGACAGCAAGGTCTTCGTCACCTACATCCCGGGCGATTTCTTCATCTGGGACGATTTGCGCAAGGCCGGCGTCAAGATTGAAGCGAAGCCCGATGAAGAACAGTCGGTCTTCATGTCCATTTTCATTTCGTGGTTCCCGATGCTGTTGCTCATCGGCATCTGGCTGTATTTCATGCGGCAGATGCAGGGCGGCGGCAAGGGCGGTGCATTCTCGTTCGGCAAGAGCCGCGCGAAGATGCTCGACGAAGGCAACAACCCCGTGACCTTCGCCGACGTGGCCGGTTGCGACGAGGCCAAGGAAGAAGTTTCCGAACTGGTCGATTTCCTGCGCGATCCTTCCAAATTCCAGAAGCTGGGCGGACGCATTCCGCGCGGCGTGTTGATGGTCGGCTCGCCGGGTACCGGTAAAACGTTGCTGGCGCGCGCCATTGCCGGCGAAGCGAAAGTGCCGTTCTTCTCGATCTCCG
>JBDTWS010000100.1:0-15397 GCA_040006575.1 Betaproteobacteria bacterium | reverse complement strand
GGTGCGGTGTGCAGCGCGCGTGTTTTCATGGCGTCGGCAAAGGCATCGGGCGGCAAGCCGTTCCAAACTTCGATGCGATGCTTGAGCCGTGCGCACAGCCAGGCCGGGGCACACTTCTCCCACAGGATGGGGGATTTCTGCAGTTCACTCCGCGCGTCGGCCCCCCACATTTTTCTTTGCGTGCCGGCTTTGGCTGGCGTCGCAGCGCTTTTACCGATGTCGCCGGCTTTTTCTTCGCGGTCCGACAGGACGTCGCCGGTCTTGTCGAGTGCGTCGTTGAGCGCCTCGGCTTTCTCTTCGCTGACCTTGCCCTTGACCGCATTCCTGACTGCGTCGCGCGCTTTTTGCATATCGGCACGCGCCTGGTCGAGGTCTTTCTGCGTTTCCTTATCGATCAAGGCGGTACCGTCGGGCCGCACAAACTTCATGTTGGTGCCATCGACGGCGCCGATGACGCCCATGACGAGGAAAAACACCAGGCTGATGCTGAGGTAAAGCCGCAGCGGCAGCACGTAACGCCGCTTGCGCCCCTGCAGGTATTCGCGGGTCAGCTCACCGGGACGGAAAAACAGCAGCCCGAGTGTGCGCAGCAACGGACCTTCGAGCGCGATGTAGTGGCCGACGAATTCATGGATGAATTCGCCGGCACTGGGCGGGTGCGGCGCGGTTTCCTGTCCGCAATTCGGGCAGTAGTGCGCGGAGGCCGTGCCCAGCGGTAACTGGCAGTTGCGGCAGTGCAGGGGGGCCGGGTGAAATGTCGGTGTCACGGTTCGTTCAGCCCCTCAGCAGGATGTAGGCGGGCGCAAGCCATTGGGTAATCCACGGCAGGACATAAGTGATCATGACGACAACCATGAGGGCGCGCACAAAATTAACCCATGGCCTTCCACCGTAGACGGTGTTGATTGTGTCCAGCAACAGTAGGGAGTACATGCCCATGATGCTCCAGGCGAGATAGGCCGTTCCAATCACTTGCGTCATCGACATAAAAAGAATGCCGAGCATCAACGGAAATGTGACGCAGTAAAAATAAGTCGCAACAACGAGGTGCTCACCGATGTATTTCTTGCGGCGCCAGAATATTATTTTCAGCAGTACGGCAATTATCGGCAAGTTCAGCAAGGTAAAAAAATATCCCAGGCGAGAGCGTGTGTAGGCACCATCGAGCCAAGCCTGCGGCGCCGTCAAGGCCACGGTGCGGTCCCAGTATTTCTTCGCTTGGTCATTGACGAACGCGGGCAAGTCCTGATTGGCCTGGAAAGTACCACGCGGTGTGTTCAGCCATTTCTGGTACGCGACAGGATAGTCCGCCTGCATTTCCGCGATGCGTTTTTCCAGCCGGTATTTAACCCCGACATCGAACAGCAACAGCGAGGCCAGCGCGACGAACAGGAACAGTCCCAGCGGCTTGCTAAAGCCACCGCGCTTTCCCGCCAGGTAGGCATTGGCCATTTCACCGGGACGCCGCATCGCGCTCCACAGCGATTTCGCGAGCCGCCCGTCCCACGAAAGAGTGTGTTCGAAAAACTCATGGAACCAGTGCGTCAGCGAAGGCCGGTGGCCGGCAAACGCTTCGCCGCAGCAGGTGCAGTAGCGGCCCTGTCCCGGGCGCGCCTGTTGTCCGCAATTGACGCAACTGGCCGTGCCATGGATTACCGGCACGGAATAACGTGGCCCCGCCGGCGCCGGTGTGGCCAGCGCGGGGAGCGCAGGAGCCGCGCCAGCGTCTGCCGGTAGCGAGCTCAGTTGACCACCTGTTTCAATTCTCCCTTCGCATATTTCTCGGCCATCTTCGACAGGTTGATCGCCTTGATCTTGCTGCCCTGACCCGCGCAATTGAATTCCTGGTAGCGCTGCTTGCAGATTTCCTTGGCGGCGGCGCGTGCAGGCTTGAGGTAATCGCGCGGATCGAAGTGCGATTTATTTTCGTTCAGGAATTTGCGCACCGCGGCCGTCATGGCGAGGCGGATATCGGTGTCGATATTGATCTTGCGCACGCCGTGTTTGATGCCTTCCTGGATTTCCGACACGGGCACGCCATAGGTTTCCTTCATCTCGCCGCCATTGGCGCGGATGATGTCGAGCAGGTCCTGCGGCACGGAGGACGAACCATGCATCACCAGGTGCGTATTCGGAATGCGCGTGTGGATTTCGCGGATGCGGTCGATGGCGAGAATGTCGCCGGTCGGCTTGCGGGTGAATTTGTAGGCGCCGTGCGAGGTGCCGATGGCAATGGCCAGCGCATCGACGCCGGTTTTCTTGACGAAATCGGCTGCTTCGTTCGGGTCGGTGAGAAGCTGGTCGCGCGTCATGGTGGCGTCGGTGCCGTGGCCGTCTTCCTTGTCGCCCTTCATCGTTTCCAGCGAGCCCAGGCAGCCCAATTCACCTTCAACCGAAACGCCGATGACGTGCGCCATTTCCACCACGCGGCGGGTCACGTCAACGTTGTAGTCGTAGCTGGCGATGGTTTTGCCATCGGCCTGTAGCGAACCGTCCATCATCACGCTGGAGAAACCGAGGCGCATGGCCTGCTGGCACACCGCCGGGCTTTGGCCGTGATCCTGGTGCATGGCGACCGGCACACCGGGATAGCTGTCCACGGCGGCTTCGATCAGGTACTTCAGGAATGTTTCGCCCGCATATTTGCGCGCACCGGCCGAGGCCTGCATGATCACCGGGCTGTCGGTTTCCGCAGCCGCTTCCATGATCGCCTGCACCTGCTCGAGGTTGTTCACGTTGAAGGCGGGAATGCCGTAGCTGTTTTCGGCGGCGTGATCGAGCAGCTGGCGCATGGATACGAGTGGCATGGGAATCTCCGGGGTATTTTTTTATGGGGGCTTGCTGCGGAGGGCTCGGATAGCGAAGTCCGCAGCGAGAATGAAATTTTACGGGGAAACGCAGGGGAAGGCGAGTTGGCCCGGGGCGCCGAACCCAAAGCACAGGCTCAGGGGCTGGGGACTTTGGCGGCCAGCATCAGGTCGATCACCGGCGGCGCTTCCCGCACCACAATCAGCTGCGTGCCGTCGGGGCCGGTGGCGAGGCTGGTGCCTGCGCCGCTCGGGGCGAAACCATGTGATGCCGTTTGACCGGTGGACAGATCGAAGCGCATGAGCGCACGCTGTCCCTGTTCGGTGCGGCCCAGGTACCAGATGGCGTCGCGGGCCAATGTCCAGTCGAAGCGATTGTTGTCGTCCAGGTCGATCTTGAGCGGCGTGCAGCGCAGCGTATCCAGCTCACAGCGCGTGGCCCCCGTCAGTTGTGGCAGGGTGTACACGAGCGTATTGCCATTGACCGCGTATTCGCTGACCAGCGGCAATGCCAGCCGTTTCTTTTCACCGCCACCGGCGGGTACCGTGAACAGGCGCATGGCGTAGTCGGCAATTTCGCCAACCAGCAGGTCACCGTTGGCAAGCGCATGCACGGCGTTGACGGCATTGCCCGCGCGGCTGAGGATTTCATGCTGTCCCGACGCAACATCGAAGCGCACCGCCTGCTGCTGCGAAGGCTTGCTTTCCGCCGTTGCGATGCGCACGGTAAGGATGGCGCGGCCATCGGGGGACCAGTGCGGGCGGATGTACCGAAAACTGGCAGGCAAGGGCAAGCGTTTTGCGTCGCCCCCGAGCGTGCCCACAAATAATCCATCAGAGCTTTCGCGATTGGAACTGAACACCACTGTTTTGCCATCGGGCGAGAACTCGGGCTGGTTGCTGTAGCGGGTCGAGGGCCACAGTATTTGCTGCTGTTTGCCAGGTTCGCGCGCATCGGTCAGCCACAGGTCGGCGCGGTAGGTGGCGCTCTCGAAAATCAGCGTGCCATCGGCCGCGATATCGGGAAAGCGCGCGCCACGCGCACCCAGCAGTCGTGACTGACCGCTGGTGAGGTCGAGATGATTCAACGCGCGGAATCCATGCCAGTCGGCGGCGACCAGCAAGGGCCCCTGCGGCGCGGCCCAGGCTAGTCCATAGGAAAGCCCCTCGACCGTGGTCGCGGCTTTCGCGGCATGCGGCGGCGCTGCGTCCACCAGCCACACGCGCTGATGTGATTCCGAGCCGCGGAAAAACGCGATGCGTGTTCCATCGGGACTGAAGCGCGGCAGGATATCGCTGCCTTCGCCGGGTTGCGGCTGGGTGAGGCGCGTGAGCTTCGCGGTGGCGATGTCCTGCAGCATCAGCGCGCTGGGATATTCCTTGTTCTCACGCGAGGCGAACACCAGCCGCGTGCCGTCGGGCGAGAGATCGAAGCGTGACGCCGGATTCAGCTTGCAATCGAGCAATTGCTTTTTCGCGTCGCCGGCCAGCGTGTGTTCGATAATTTCGCAATCGTCGCCCAGTTGCCGCCAGTACGCGATACGTTTGCCGTCCGGGAAAAAAACCGGCGAGGTCGCGTAACCCGGACCGGCATTGACTACCTTGCGCGAGCCACCAGAAACTTCCTGGATGACGAGGTCGGAACGATCGTCATGCCGCATCACGTACGCGACGTATTTGCCATCGGCGGAAAAACGCGGGGACAGTTCGGCTGCCGGATCGGAGGCAAACGGCGTGGCCGCATTAACCTGTTTGGCCCAGTCCGGTTCGGCGGCTGTCTTCGGAGCGGCCATGCCGCGATACGCCAGGACGGCGATCAAGCAAACGCCCGCAAGTGCGGAAGCGCCGATAGCAACACGGAAAGCGCCGCGCCCGGGAGTTGCATTGCCCACAACAGCCGGCGAATTCTTTTCCGCGACCGGCAATACATTTTGCGTAACCGGCGCGACCTCGTATTCGACCCGCGCCACCAGCCGGTATCCCACTTTGGGCAGCGTTTCGATGTAGCGCGGATCCTTCGAGTCATCCCCCAATGCGGTTCGCAATTCGCCGATCGCACGCGAAAGAACCTCATCATTGACGATCTTTCGCGACCAGACATCGGCGATGAGTTGCTCTCGCGAAACTGTCGCACCCGGCGTCTGCGCCAGGCGCAGCAGGACATTCATGATGAGTGGGCGCAAACGTACTACGCCGGCGGGACCATGGATCTCGTGCGATGAGGCATCGATCGCGAAGTCACCGATCTTCATGCCGGCCGGAGTTGCCGAGCGTGGCGGCGGCGCTGCGGGCGCGTCGTGATCGGTATCGGAATTCATCCCCGGATTCTACGGCGCTCCCGCGTCGACACCCACCCTGCATGCCCGCACCGAGAAAAATAAGAGGAAAAATGGAGGGTTTTGGACGGGCTGAATTTCCCGGCGGCGCCCAGATTACAGGTCTGAACCCTCCGGAGTGTTTTCATGATTCGATTAGTCCTGTTCCTGCTGGTGTCTTTCACCGGCCTTGCTGCGTCGGCGCAAACCTGCGGTTCACGCCTTTTTGCCAGCGGCTACTTCAGCACGGTCCATGTTTACGACGCCTGCACCGGCCAGTTCCTGCGGGAGCTCGATTCCGGCACGCGCTTGCAGGGGGCGCAGGCCATCCGCGTCGGGCCGGACGGTTTCATCTACGTCGTCGCCGAACAGGCATCGACCATCTTCAAATATCGCGCCGACACCCTGGAATTCGCCGGCACCTTCGCCGTCACACCGGCCATGGGGCCGCTGAGCCTGGATTTTTCAGCCGACGGAACCGCCTACGTCGCCGGTTACAACAGCAACGACGTCAAGAAATTCGACCGCAACGGCACACTGATCGGGCCCGCCTTCGCGGCGCGCGCATCGGGAATCGCCGGACCCGAAATCGGCACCATGTTCGGCCCGGACGGCAACCTCTATGTCCCCGGCTACAACTCCGCCAGCGTCATCAAGTACGACCCGCGCACGGGTATTACCAGCGTCGCCATTGCGGCCGGCGCCAACGGGATTTCGCGGCCACGCGGCCTGCTGCTCAATACCGAGCGCACTCATTTGTTCGTCATCACCGAGGGCTCGGGCCAGTTGCTGCGCTATCGCCTTTCGGATGGCGTGCTGACCGAAGTGAGGCGTGGGCTGGTCGAGCCGACGATGGCCGCCTACGCACCGGACGGCAAGTTGTTGATCGTCAACAACGGGGCGATCCAGAAACTTGACCCCGATACCGGCGCCACGCTCAGCACGTTTGTAGCGGCAGGATCGGGCGGGTTGGCGGGGCCGACATTCATTGCCGTGGTTGCCATTCCCGCGACACCGGTCGTCGATGCCACGCAGGTCGGCAGCCAGTACTGGGTCGTCGGTGACACCAAAATCAACGGGCGCGTCATCGACCTCACCACGGTCTATTCCGCCACCGGCACGGGCTTCGGCACCAACCTCAAGTTCAGCGAAATTTCGGTGAAGCGCTGGGGTGCGGTGCGCATTGAATTGCTGTCGTGCATGCGCGCGCGCTTTACCTGGAATTCGACGGGTGCCGACACCGCCAATTTCGGCTCAGGCGAATATGAATTGCAACGCTACTTCGCCAATGAGAACGACGCGCGCTGCAGCCAGTCCGGCCTCGACGATGCGGACAAGAGCTGGATCAGTGGGCAGTGGTGGGGCGGCGACGCGCGGGCGGGCGAGGGCGTGTTCCTGGATCGACGCAGTGATGGCACGGTGTTCTTCGCGTGGTTCACGCATCGCCCCGCGTCTGGCGCCACGCCTGACGCGAGCCAGGTCGGCACGCAGTACTGGGTGGTCTCCACCGCAAACGTCGCCAATCGCGTCATCGCGTTCAACGATGTGTACTCGGCCAACGGCAGTGTATTTGGTCCCAATCTGAAATTCAGCGATTTGGCGGTGAAGCGCTGGGGCTCGATCCGTGTCGAGTTTCTTTCGTGCCGCAAGGCAAAGTTCAGCTGGAATTCCACTGGCACCGGCACAGCCGGTTTCGGCTCCGGCGAATATGAGGTGGACCGCTTCATGATCAACGAATCGACTGCGCGTTGTGATGCAGCCGGTATCGATGCGGCCGACAAGAGCTGGATGAACGGGCATTGGTGGGGTGGCGATGCGCGCTCGGGTGAAGGCTGGTTTCTCGATCGCCGTGCGGACGGGACTGTGTTCCTGGCCTGGTTCACACATCGTCCAAGATAAGGTGCCGCCATGAAAATCGCCATGTTGATGGTGCTGCTGATGCCGATACATGCAGACGCGCGCATGGAGGCCCATGCGATGAAACGCGTCTCTGCCGATCCATCCGCCACCGAGGATTGCCGCCGGTCAGAGACACCGAAATGCCAGGCGGTACGAGAAACCCGCTGCACCGCCGCGATTGACGGTTTCATCGCGCGTGTCTCTGAGATCGACCGAACCGCGCCGCAGGCCGATGTGGCGCGCGGCTCACTGGTGGCGGCCTTCAAGAAGCGCGTTGCGGACAACCGCCGCGCAGGGGTGAAGGAATGCCAGACCTGGGGTGAGCTTTCGGGCATGGCTTTCAACCAATAATGGCACGGTCAGTGAGTGACGCGCGCATCAGGCGTTTGCCATTTGCCTTGCTGGGCTTACCGGCCATCGTCAACGCCTTGGCAATGCTGGTGGTGGCGTTCAACACCACGTTTCGCATGGGCTCGGGTTACCGGTGGTTGCTGCCATTCACGGCGGCGCTTGTGTGCATGGCGCTGGCGCTTTATTTCGCCATCAAGCGTGGCCGCGATATCGGCTGGCAGGGCCCGTTCACCGCGGGCATCCTGCTGGTGTCGACGGCGATGCTGCCGGCGCTATTGCTGCCGCTGGGAATATTGCTGTTCATGCGGGGCAAGGCGAGTGCGCATGCACAGACGCCGACACAGACGCAGGTCGCGCCGGCTGGTAGCTCGAGTATGCGTACGCCGGGGCTGGTGTTGCTGGCCGTGTTGCTTGCAGCGTTGCCGTGGACGGCGATGCTGTTGTTGAAAATTGTTTGAGGTTTGCTTCAGGATTTCTTGAAGAAATCCTGAAGTGAATATCGAAAATCAAGCACCAGAGCGCCTTTCAGGGCAAAAGAGGCTGCGAAAGCGCCCCAATGCTGGAGTTTGGAGTGGAAATTCCAACTCAAGCCCGGCGATGCTCTCCCAGCTTCACAATCTTCATCGTGTTCGTCCCGCCCGATTGCCCAATCGGCTCACCCATCGTGATCACCACGATATCGCCAATCGCAGCGACGCCGTTATCCAGCAGCACCTGCTCGGCGGAACTCATCAGCTTCTCGCGATCATGGCCTTCGTATGCCAGCGTGAACGGTCGCACGTCGCGCATCAGTGAGGTCTTGGTCAGCGTGCCGACTTCGGGTGTCAGCGCGTAGATCGGCACGCCGGAATTGAGGCGCGACATCCACAGCGCTGTCGAGCCCGATTGCGTGAGCGACGCGATGCATTTCACTTTTAAATGGTGCGCGGTAAACAGCGCGGCCATGGCGATCGACTGGTCCACGCGCGTGAATACGCGATCCAAAAATTCGCGGTCGAGTTTTACTTCAGTACTTTTCTCGGCTTCGACACAGATACGCGCCATCGCCTCGACCGTCTCCACCGGATACATGCCTGATGCAGATTCCGCGGACAGCATCACCGCGTCGGTGCCATCCAGCACGGCATTGGCTACGTCGGAAACTTCCGCACGCGTCGGGATCGGCGAAGACACCATCGATTCCATCATCTGTGTTGCGGTGATGGTGAGCTTGTTCAATTCGCGCGCCATGCGGATCATGCGCTTCTGCAATGCCGGCACCGCTGCA
This sequence comes from Betaproteobacteria bacterium, assembly GCA_040006575.1. GTDB lineage: Bacteria > Pseudomonadota > Gammaproteobacteria > Burkholderiales > Usitatibacteraceae > UKL13-2. Next base: position 6,758 of record JBDTWS010000100.1, on the reverse strand, counting down.
TCACCGACTTCCACCGCCAGGTCGCCGCGCGCCACCATGATGCCGTCGCAGGCTTTCATGATGTCCTGCAGCGCCTCATTCGTGACGGCCTCGGTGCGCTCGATTTTTGCGATCAGCATCGCGCTGCCACCGGCGGCACGCATCAGCTCGCGTGCCATGTACATGTCGGCGCCGCTTTTCGGGAATGACACCGCGAGGAAATCCGCCTTCAACGCCGCCGCCGTCTTGATGTCGTCCATGTCCTTCGAGGTCAACGGCGGCGCGGTCAAGCCGCCGCCCTTGCGGTTGATGCCCTTGTTGTTCGAGAGCACGCCGCCCTGCTTCACCACGCAGTGGATTTCATTCTTCTTCACGCTCATCACTTCAAACACCAGCAGCCCGTCGTTCAGCAGCAGCAGGTCGCCCGCCTTCACGTCGCGCGGCAGCTCCTTGTAGTCGATGCCGACGCGCTCCTGCGTGCCCAGTTCACAATCGGCATCGAGGATGAATTTGTCGCCGGCCTTCAGCATGATCTTGCTGTCGGTGAATTTGCCGACGCGGATTTTCGGTCCCTGCAGGTCGGCGAGGATGCCGATCTGGCGGCCGTGGCGCGCGCCGATTTCGCGAACCAGCCGGGCGCGGTTCTGGTGGTCTTCGGCCGTGCCGTGCGAGAAATTCATGCGCACCACGTCGACGCCGGCGGCGATCAGGCGCTCGAGCACTTCGGGCGATGACGTGGCGGGACCCAGCGTGGCTACAATTTTGGTGGCGCGTTGTTGCATGATTTTTTCCATTTCTGAATTGCCGCGTCGAGGTTACGACGCCGCTCGTTGCTCAAGTATTTCCACCGCCGGCAAAGTCTTGCCTTCGAGGAATTCGAGGAAGGCCCCACCGCCGGTGGAGATGTATGAAATCTGGTCGGTGATGCCATATTTCGCAATCGCCGCCAGCGTATCGCCGCCGCCGGCGATGGAGAATGCCTCGGAATCTGCAATGGCGTGTGCCAGCGTTTCGGTGCCTTTGCCGAACTGGTCAAACTCAAAAACACCCACCGGGCCGTTCCAGACGATGGTGCCGGCTTTTTTCATGATGCCGGCCAACGTCTGCGCGGTCTCGGGGCCGATATCGAAAATCATGTCGTCTTCGGTCACGTCTTCGGCGCGCTTGGTCACGGCGGGCGTGGTCGCCGAGAATTCCTTGCCGCACACCACATCGACCGGAATCGGCACGGCCGCACCACGCGCGGCCATCATGTCGATGATGGCCTTGGCTTCGTTGACCAACTCCAGTTCCGCCAGTGAGCGGCCAATGGGAAATTCCTTGGCCAGCAGGAAGGTGTTGGCGATGCCGCCGCCCACCACCAGCTGGTCGACCTTGTCGGCCAGCGCCTTGAGGATGGTGAGTTTGCTCGAGACTTTCGAGCCGGCCACGATGGCGACCATCGGGCGCTTCGGTGTTTTCAGTGCGGCGCCCAGTGCATCGAGTTCCGCCGCGAGCAATGGGCCGGCGCACGCTACCTTGGCAAATTTTGCAATGCCGTGCGTGGTCGCTTCCGCGCGATGCGCCGTGCCGAAGGCGTCGTTCACGTACACATCACACAGCGCCGCCATTTTCTGCGCTAGCTCGTCGCTGTTTTTCTTTTCGCCTATGTTGACGCGGCAATTTTCCAGCAGCACCACATCGCCCGGCTTGACGTCCACACCGTCGACCCAGTGGGCCAGCAGCGGCACATCGCGTCCCAGCAATTCAGCCATGCGCTTGGCCACCGGCGCCAGCGAATCCTCCGGCTTGAATTCGCCTTCGACCGGGCGGCCGAGGTGCGATGTCACCATTACTGCAGCGCCCTTATCCAGCGCCATCCTGATGGCGGGAATGGAGGCGCGGATGCGCGTGTCGTCGGTGATGGCGCCGCTGTCATCCTGCGGGACATTCAAATCGGCACGGATGAAGACTCGTTTACCGCCGACATCGAGGTCGGCCAGTCGCTTGAAATTCATGTCACCCTTTTTTGATTGCCAGGTGGTGGTTGGTGGGTGATGAAAAGACTAGCGGCAGCCCGGCAGCATTCTCTCGAATTCGCCGTATTGCACACCCGCCTGCGCAATCTTGTCCTTCGAGGTATCGCTGGCCGCGCCGGTCTCGCCGCGGAACTGGCGATAGGCATCGATGGTGCTGGCCATGGCGGTGCTCATGGCGGCGCGGGCCTTGCCGGTACATTCATTCACCGGCATGGCCTCCACCTCGGCCTTGACGCCTTCCATTTTCTTGATCACCGCATCGACATCGCCGCGACCGGTTTTCTGCGCTTCATTGACCACGTCCATCCAGCGTTTGCCGGCAGCAGCGAGCGAATCCACCAGCTGCGTCTTTTCGTTCTGCGCCTGCTGCTTTTCGAACGCGGCATCGGTCGCACCCTTCTGTTCGGCGAGGCGGGCGGCAATGGCGGCATTGTCATTGCGCATTGCATCGCCGGCGCTCTCGGCTTTCACCTCTGCCGGGGGCGCAGCCTTTGGACCGCATGCGGCAAGAACGGCGAGCAACAACAGGAGGGGAAGATGATTGCGTTTCATGGTGTTGTCCGTTCGGTGTGGGTGTGGCCGCAAACTACTGGTTGAAATGTCATTACAACGTTTTTTGACGTCCCGGCGAATTCTGGCGCATGGCCTGCAATTCGTCGTTGATCTTGCCCGCAGTGGTGACGAACAGGAACGGAAACACGGCGTGGATCACCGCCGCGATCCCGCCCCACGTCATCTTCAGGCCAAACCCCAGGGCAAAGCCAAAGTGCTCCCAATAGGTTTCGTTGACAGCGCGGGGATGCTCGGTGAAGGGGTTGCCCATGCGCTTGTCTTCTCCGGCCAGGGGTGCAGGTCGTGGCACGATATTACTTCGCGCCCATCAGGGCAACGGTGGTGTCCAGCATGCGGTTGCTGAAGCCCCATTCGTTGTCGTACCAGCTGCTGACTTTCACCAGGCGGCCCGATACCTTGGTCAGCGTGGAATCAAACGAGGAGGAATGTGCATCGTGATTGAAGTCGATCGACACCAGCGGCGCGGTGTTGTACGCAAGAATGCCTTTCATGCCCGGCTGGGCGGCGGCGTCCTTCATGATGGCGTTGACTTCATCGACCGTGGTGTCGCGCGCGGCAATGAATGAAAGGTCAACGATGGAGACGTTGATGGTCGGCACGCGGATGGCGTAGCCGTCGAGCTTGCCGTTGAGCTCCGGCATCACCAGCCCGACGGCTGCAGCGGCACCGGTCTTGGTGGGGATCATCGACATGGTCGCGGAACGTGCGCGGCGCAGGTCTTCATGCATCACATCCGACAGCACCTGGTCGTTGGTATAGGCATGCACAGTGGTCATCAGGCCGTTCACGAGACCGATTTTTTCGTGCAGCGGTTTCACCAGCGGTGCCAGGCAGTTGGTGGTGCAGCTGGCATTGGAAATCACCGTCATGCCCGAGGTCAGCGTGCCATGGTTGACGCCGAAAACAATGGTCGCGTCGATGTCCTTGCCGCCCGGTGCGGAAATGATGACTTTCTTGGCGCCGCCCTTGATGTGCAGGCCGGCTTTTTCCTTGGTGGTGAAGAAACCGGTGCATTCCAGCACCACGTCCACACCCAGTTCGCCCCACGGCAGTTGCGAAGGATCGCGATTGGCCAGCACGCGGATCTTGTCGCCGTTGACAACCATGTAGTCGCCTTCCACCGTCACCGTGCCGGGGAATTTGCCGTGCGCGGTATCGTGGCGCGTCAGGTGGGCATTGGTCTCGACGGGGCCCAGGTCGTTGATGGCGACGATCTGGATATCGTGCTTCTTGTTGCCTTCGTAGTGGGCGCGAAGCACGTTGCGGCCGATGCGGCCATAGCCATTGATGGCGACTTTGATAGTCATTTTTTGTCGAGTCCTGGGAGCGGTGGTGGGAGGAAAAATACGGGGAAAGCGTGTGCGAACAATCAAGACGAGGATTTTACCGCAATGCTACTTTTCACCCAAGTCAGCCTGAAGTTCGCTCCTGCAGCCGGATTCCGGCCCGAAGACGGGATAATGGCGGACCATGAATAAAATCGTCATCGCCAGTAACAACGCCGGCAAGCTGCGCGAATTCGCGACGCTGCTGGAGCCGTTTGATTTCGAAGCCATTCCGCAATCAGCCCTCGGCGTGACAGAGGCAGATGAACCCTATGCGACGTTTGTGGAAAACGCGCTGGCGAAGGCGCGGCATGCCTCGCGTGCGACGGGCCTGCCCGCGCTGGCCGACGATTCCGGCATTTGCGCACTGGCGCTGAACGGCGCGCCCGGCGTTTATTCCGCGCGGTACGCAGGCATCCCCAAATCCGATCAGCGCAACAACGAAAAACTTGTCGCCGACCTGGCGGCGCATGTAGACCGCCGTGCGTTTTACTATTGCTCACTGGTGCTGGTCATGCATGCCGATGATCCGCAGCCATTGATTGCCGATGGCGACTGTCATGGCATCATCATCGATAGCCCGCGCGGCAAAGGTGGTTTTGGCTATGACCCGTATTTTTTCCTGCCGGAATTCGGCGTGACGGCGGCGGAACTGGCGCCGGAAATCAAGAACCGCATCGGCCATCGCGGCAAGGCGATGATGGCGCTGGCTGAAAAGCTGCGCGCACATGCCGGAGTGGGTGGTTGATGTCGGCCGTGGCCATGCCGGGCAGCAATCGCATCGCATTGAGCGCGCTGCCACCACTGTCGCTCTACATTCACATCCCCTGGTGTGTGCGCAAGTGTCCCTACTGCGATTTCAACAGCCACGAAAGCAAGGGCGAAATTCCCGAGCGTCGTTATATCGATGCGCTGATTTCCGATCTCGATCACACGCTGCCGAATGTGTGGGGGCGGCGCGTGTACACGGTGTTTTTTGGTGGCGGTACGCCCAGCCTGTTTTCTGCGGCGGGGATCGATGAAATCCTCGCGGCGGTGCGCGCGCGGCTGCCGCTGGAAAGTGATGCGGAAATCACGATGGAAGCCAATCCAGGCACGTTTGAAGCCGAAAAATTTCGTGGTTTTCGTGCGGCCGGCGTGAATCGATTGTCCATCGGTATCCAGAGTTTCAATGAAGCGCATTTGCAATCGCTGGGAAGAATCCACAACGGTGGTGAAGCGCGGCGCGCCATTGATATCGCGCAGGACAATTTCGACAACATCAATCTCGACCTGATGTTCGCGCTGCCGCAACAGACGCTGGCGGAATGTGAACAGGACATCGAGACGGCCCTTTCATTCGGCACCAATCACCTGTCGATCTATCACCTCACGCTGGAACCCAACACGCTGTTCCATCGGTTCCCGCCACCATTGCCCGACGATGATCTTGCCGCCGACATGCAGGCCATGGTTGAAGCGAAGCTGGGCGCGGCGGGCTATGGCCACTACGAAACATCCGCCTATGCCAAACCGCGAAAAGAGTCGCGCCACAACCTGAACTACTGGCGATTTGGCGATTACATCGGCATCGGTGCGGGTGCGCACGGCAAGATTTCTTTTCCCGACCGCGTCACGCGCGAGGCGCGCTTCAAGCAGCCGCAGGCGTTCATGGAAAAAGCCGTGCTGGGCGACGCGGCGCAGGAAGTCAAAACTATTTCGCGCGATGAATTGCCGTTCGAATTCATGCTCAATGCGCTGCGCCTCACCGAAGGTTTTCCGCTGGCGCTGTTTGTCGAGCGCACCGGTTTGCCGGTGACGGCGATTGCCGCAAAACTTGATGAAGCCGAAGCCCGGGGATTGCTCACACGCGACCATGTGCACGTGAAGCCAACAGCCAAGGGCCGTCTGTTTCTCAATGATTTGCTGGAAATGTTTTTGCCTGACCACCAGCCCGAGAAATAAAGCGAAACACTAGCACCGGGGCGGCTTGCAGGGAAAAAATGGCTGTTCAACCCCGCCGGTGCTGGAGTTTCTACTGCAAATCCAGGAATTCGGCTTCAAATTCTGCCGGTGGCAACGGCTTCGAAAAGAAGTAGCCCTGGTATTCATCGCACTCCAGGTCGCGCAGCACACGGTACTGGTCTTCGCGCTCAACACCTTCGGCCACCACGTTCAGTTTCAGGCTGTGCGTCATGGCGATGATGGCGCGGATGATGGCTTCGTCGTTGGGATCGGTGCCGATGTCGCGCACGAATGAAGAATCGACCTTGATCGAATCGACCGGCAACTGCTTCAGGTACGAGAGCGAGGAATAGCCGGTACCGAAATCGTCGATAGCCAGGCCCACGCCCATATTCCCCAGGCGGGTCAGCAGGTCCGCCGTCTCGTCGATATTTTTAAGCAGCATGCTTTCGGTCAGTTCCAGCTCCACCACGCTGGGATCGAGCTTCGCGACCTCGGCGCAGGAGGTGATGCAGCGCACCAGCCGGTCGGCATCAAACATCTGCCCCACCGAAAGATTGACCGCCAGCTTGAGATCGCGGCCACTACGCTCGCGCCATTCGGCAATCTGCTTGAATGAATGCTCGATCACCCATTCGCCGATGGGCACAATCAATCCTGAGTCTTCGGCCACGCCGATGAATTTGTCCGGCGCGATCAGGCCGCGGCGCGGATGCTGCCAGCGGATCAGCGCTTCCACGCCGGTGATCTGCCCGGTCAGGAACGACACGCGCGGCTGGTAGTACAGCAAGAGTTCATTGCGCCGCAGCGCCAAGCGCAGGAAATTCTCGATCGACAGCCGCTCCTGCGCACGCGCGTTCATCTCGTGCGAGAAGAACTGGTAGTTGTTGCGGCCCTTGGCCTTGGCGTCGTACATCGC
>JBDTWS010000099.1:0-15519 GCA_040006575.1 Betaproteobacteria bacterium | reverse complement strand
CGTTCTCGACGATCAAGTCACCCGTCGCGGCGTCGCGCGCGACGCCGAAATTGGCGAGGCCGGCCTTCATGACTGGCCCGCAGCGGCGGGTGATTTCGGCGAATCAGACGCCGGCGGCGGCAGCTTGAGCGGACCTTTTTGTCCGCAGCCGGTAACAGCAAAGCAGGCGAGCAAAGCGAATAGAATGAAAGCGGAACGGCGCATGAGGGATCGTGTGAAATGAAGGATTGGACGGCAGGAAATCGGCCCTGGCAGAAACTCGAAAGGATGGTATCACGGGTATGAACACCCCTATTCAGATGGCGGAGAGTGACTTCCACGCGCGCGTGGACAGCGTGCTGGCGGCGATTGAAAACGAAATCGAAATGTACGATGGCGCCGATGCGGATATCGACACCGAGATCAACTCGGGCATCCTCACGCTGGAGTTTGACAACCACAGCAAGGTCATCATCAACCGCCAGACACCGAACCGCGAGATCTGGGTTGCCGCGAAATCCGGCGGCTTCCATTTTCATTTTGATGGCGCGGTATGGCGCGATACACGCACCAACGAATCACTTGAAGCACTGCTGTCGCGCGTCATCTCCGCGCAGAGCGGGCATGTGATCCCAATCACACTTTGATCGGGAATGGAACAGCAGGGAAAGCGGCGCAGCACAGAAAAACGAGGCTTGAAAAAAATCCGTCCCTCGTTTAGTATCGGCTCAACACCATAAAAACCTGATTGAAATCCAGCTTGATATTGTATCGACTCGAAACCATTATTTGTACGCGCCCCGCCAAGGCAATAGTTTTGGTCGCGCCTGTTATGGGTACCAACCCGCATGGATAAGAGTCCGCAGGTCCTGCTCGAGCTGGTCGAACGGCTGGGAAACCTGATGCGCGCCGAGTTCCGCCGCGTGGGTGCCGATGAACAATTGCAGCCGGTTCACGTGCACGCGCTGGTCTATGTGGCGCGCGCCAACCGTTATTCAAATACGCCGCAGGCGATGGCCGAATACCTGGGCCTTACCAAGGGAACGATGTCGCAGAGCCTGTTGCTGCTGGACCGGCGCGGCCTGATCGAACGCTACCAGGATGACCTGGACCGGCGCGTTGTGAGGCTCAGGCTGTCCTCAAGCGGCGAACAGTTCCTGAATGAAGTCCAGCCGCAGCTCGCCTGGCAGCACGCCACGCGCAACATCAGCCCCAACCGGATTCGCAACGCCGTTTCCGCCTTGCGCGAAACGCTCACCACGTTCCAGGCGGACAACGAAGGCCAGCCGTTCGGTTCGTGCCACGGCTGCCGGCATTTCGAAAGGTTGTCGGCGCGCGCCTACCGCTGCGGGCTGATGGGCGACCGCTTGTCGGGCCCGGAGACGCGGCGGATTTGCTGGTTGTATGAAGAAAAGGGAACGGGTGCGGAAGAAGAAGACGAGGACGAGGAATAGCGGTTCACATTTTGGCGGGAGGGAAATCATCTCACCGTCGTTCCCGCGAAGGCGGGAACCCAGTGGCTTTTATGGCTGGCCGGCAACCGCAACTTCGAGGGCAAGATACCAACGGCCTTTGCTTAAGTTTTCTCTGCGATCAACACCTTCACGGGTTCACTAACGCCGCTGGGTTCCCGCCTTCGCGGGAACGACGGGGGTGTATGCGGGTAGTCGCAATGGATAGCGCTGGAGTTACTGGCCCAACCGCTTCTTCGCCCGCTCAATTGCCAGCCTCACCTGCCTTGGCGCGGTGCCACCAATATGATCGCGGCTGGCGACCGAGCCTTCCGGCGACAGCACCATATAGATATCGTCCCCCACCAACGCTGAATAGGTGCGCAACACATCTATCGGCAGTTCCGCCAGCTCCTTGCCCGACTTCTCGGCATCCCGCACCGCCTGCGCTACTGCCTCATGCGCATCGCGGAACGCCAACCCTTTCTTCACCAGGTAATCCGCAAGGTCGGTCGCGGTCGCGAATCCACGCTTGACCGCTGCCGCCATGCGTTCGGGCCGTACCTCGATGGCTGCCGACAGGTCCGCCATGATGGCCAGCGAGTCGCGCACCGTGTCCACCGTATCAAACAGCGGCTCCTTGTCTTCCTGGTTGTCCTTGTTGTAAGCCAGCGGCTGGCCTTTCATTAACGTCAGCAGCGCCACCAGGTGTCCGTTGACCCGGCCGGTCTTGCCGCGGATCAATTCCGGTACGTCGGGATTTTTCTTCTGCGGCATGATGGAACTGGAGTAACAGAAGCGGTCAGGCAGGTTGATGAAGCCCACGCTCTGGCTCATCCAGATGATCAGTTCTTCCGAAAAGCGTGACAGGTGCGTCATCACCAACGCGGCGGCGGCCACAAATTCGATGGCGAAATCGCGGTCGGAGACGGCATCCAGCGAGTTCTCGCAAACGCCATCGAAGCCCAGTTCCTTCGCCACGAATTCCCTGTCGATCGGATAGCTGGTGCCGGCCAGCGCCGCCGCACCCAGCGGCAGGCGATTCACCCGCTTGCGGCAATCGAGCATGCGAGCCTCGTCGCGCGCCAGCATTTCCACGTAGGCCATGATGTGATGGCCGAACGTCACCGGCTGCGCCACCTGCAGGTGGGTGAAGCCGGGCATGATGGTATCGGCATGTTTTTCGGCGAGCCCCACCAGCGCCAGTTGCATGACACGCAGCGATTCCACGAGGACGTCAATCTCGCCCCGCAGCCATAAGCGGATATCGGTCGCGATCTGGTCATTGCGCGAGCGTCCGGTGTGGAGTCGTTTGCCGGCATCACCAATCGCGGCGATCAGCCGCGACTCAATGTTCATATGCACATCTTCCAGATCCACGCGCCATTCGAACGTGCCGGCAAGGATTTCCGCCTCGATCGCCGCCATGCCGCGCTGGATGTCGGCCAGGTCCGTGGCGGCAATGACACCCTGCTTCGCCAGCATTTTTGCGTGCGCCAGCGAGCCCTGCATGTCAACGGCGGCCAGCCTCTTGTCGAAGGTCACCGATGCCGTAAATCGCTTGACGAGCTCGGTGACCGGTTCGGAAAAGCGGCCGGAAAAATGGCCTGACGAAGGAGGGAGGTCTTTTTTTTCTGACATGCGGCGTTGTCTTTCGAGGGTGTTTTCACTCACAATCGAGCGACGATGAGTATAAAGCATGCCTCCCATGACACCGGTGCGCCGAGAGCCGCAACGGGCGCTGCCGGTCTCCCGGATATTTCATCGATGCCGCTAACCTCGAGCGCGCGCCTGCCGAATTTCTGCAATCTTGGCATCATGCTGCGGCTGCTGGTGATCGTGAACCTGTTGTGTATGGCGTCCGCCGTTGTCCGCAGCGATGGGCGTGATGCCTGGGAGCAATTCTTGCTGATGTCGGTGGTGGCGCAGCCGGCCATCATCATTTCACTGCTGGCCTCGTGCGGCTTGCGTCCGCTACTGTTAAAACTCAGCTACTGGCGCGGCGTTGCAGCCATTTTTGCCCTGGAAGCATTGATTGGCGCGGTGTTCTGGCACCTGCTGGATATTTTGCTGTCGTTTTCACAACCGATCTCGCTCTGGCAGTACGCGTTCTTTTTCGCGTTTGCCACCAGCGTGGTGCTCTTCTATTTCGATCTGCGCGCTCGCTCGCTTTCGCCCGCGCTGACCGAGGCGCGCCTCCAGGCATTGCAGGCACGCATCCGCCCACACTTCCTGTTCAACAGTATCAATGCCGTGCTGTCGCTTATCCGCGCGGAACCCAAGCGTGCCGAGCGCATGCTGGAAGACATGTCCGACCTGTTCCGCGTGCTGATGGCGGACAACCGCAAGCTGGTGCCCCTGTCCGACGAGATCGAGCTTTGCCGGCAATACCTGGCTATCGAGCAGATCCGGCTGGGCGAACGCCTGCTCATCCGCTGGAACATTGCCGACATGCCGAGCATCGCCATGGTGCCGCCGCTGATCCTGCAGCCACTGGTGGAAAACGCCGTGTACCACGGCATCGAGCCGCACGAAGGCGCCGGCGAAATCACCATCGACATCGAGCGCAAGGGAAAACAATTTGTGATCCGGCTCAGTAATCCATTCGAGAGCGGGTCCACCCACGTTACCGGCAACCGCATGGCCATCGCCAACATCCGTGAACGCCTGCAGTTACACTTTGACGCCGAGGCCAGCCTCAAAGCCGACGTGATCAATAACAAATACGTGGTAACCATCACCATGCCGGTCGAAAAACAGGAGGTGTAGGCGTGACCCAAATCCAACAACCCAACCAACCTGCCGCGGCGCCGGCTTCAGCCTCTACGCCGGCCCGCATCCTCATCGTCGACGACGAAGCACCTGCGCGCAGCCGCCTGCGCGACCTGTTGGATGACTGCCGCGAACAATTTCCCCTGATCATCTGCAACGAGTCAGCCAACGGGCTGGAAGCCATCGAGGCCATCAACCGGGGCGGTGTCGATATCGTATTGACCGACATTCGCATGCCGGTAATGGATGGGCTCGAAGTGGCGCGCCACATGGCCAAGCTGGACAAGCCGCCCAAGCTCATTTTCACGACGGCCTACGATCAATATGCGCTTGAGGCATTTGAGCTCAATGCCATCGACTACCTGCTGAAACCGATCCGCACTGAACGCCTGCTGACCGCGCTGCAGAAAGCCGCCGTTGTCACGGCGTCGCAGGCGGAGGCGGTCTCCACCGCAACCCAATCGCGGCGCAAACACCTGGCTATTCACGAGCGCGGCAAGATTATCCTGGTGCCGATTGAAGACATCCTGTATCTCAAAGCCGAGCTCAAGTACGTTACGGTGCGCACCGCCGCCAAGGAATTCCTGCTGGAGGAGTCACTGACCCGGCTGGAAGAGGAGTTCGCCGGGCTGTTCACGCGCCTGCATCGCAATACGCTGGTGGCGACCGCAGCAGTAACTGGCTTTGAAAAGGTTGGAGAAGAGGGCGAAGACGACAACGAAGGTGGCGGTGGCACTCGCTGGGTCGCAGTGATTCGCGGCATTGCGGAAAAATTACCGGTCAGCCGCCGCCAACATCATGTCGTGAAGGATTTTTGAACTCGTCACTCTCGTTGCCACCGCGCGCTGCCGCGCGGCATGACGCATCCACGCGCATGAACTAGCAGTTAATCGTGCAGGCAGCTTTAGCGCCCAACATGCCGATTGCGACCGACGCCAGCACCGCAAGAACCAGCAGGGCGGTTTTCCCAACGTCGATCTCAATTCGTTCAACACGGGCAATTTCGCTAAACGCGACCGATTGTGAGGATTATTCGGATTTCGCCTTTTTGTAGACTCTCGCGGCAGCCACATTCTGCGGGTTTCGTTGACGTCGTAAGTTGAGATGCGAGGAAATGCGGCCCTTCAACTTTAGTGCCTTCTTCTCCAGCAAATGCCATGACACCCACGCCACAACCGATGTCACCGCGAACGCCGCCGCGAATAGCACCGGTGGCCTGACTCCCGGCATAAGCCATACCAGCGTCTGCTGAATCGGATACGCATAGAGATACAAGCCATACGAAATATCGCCGATGCGATCCGGCACCGGCAGCCTCACCCGCCGATGCAGGGCCAGCCACAGCGCGGTGTACGCAACGGTTACGCAAACCAGCATCCTGCCGGGTGGCTGGTATTGCTTGAGCAGGAGGATCGCCGCCATCAGTGCAATCACCACTCCCCCATGCAGCGGAACACGCTCGCGCAATGCAAACAGCAGCATGCCCAGCAGGAAGCAACTTATTGTCGGCGTGAGTGACGACGTATCGATGAAATGAATCTGCATCACCGCATCCGGGTCAAGCGTCGCGATGGTCAGTAAACCGATAAGGGTGACTGCAGCAGCCCATGTCCGCCTGAGCAAAGTCAACGTGCCCATCAGCGCCACCAGCACGTACATCATGGTTTCCGCGGGCAGCGACCATATCGAGCCGTTCACGGCGTTTGGCAACGGATTAGACGTGAACACACCTGGAAGCCTGTAGCGGAGGTCATACACCAGGTTTGAAAGAAGGTAATCCTGCGTTTGTGGATGCGCCCAGTAGTCACGCCACGGCATCGGAGTGACGGCCAGTCCCACCAGCAAACCGAACAGCAGGCAGGCGACGAACGCCGGGTAGATTCTCAGGAGTCGCGCTTCGATGAACGCAAACAGATTGTCGCGCTGGACAAAACTGCGGCTCACCAGGTAGCCGCTGATCGTGAAGAAAATCCAGACACCCAGCGTGCCACCATCGGGTACGCCCAATCCCAGCGTGGCAATCGGCTCGCCCGGCGTGCCCGTCAGCGCCCAGCTATGCGCCATGATCACGAGCGCGGCGGCAAAAATCCGCAGGATGTCGAAATTATTATCGCGATGGCCGGCGATGAGGGCGGCCGTCGGGGCGATAACGGGAATGGTGTCGCGTTCCTTCATGCCGCGCATCTTACTTGCGCGGCATCGGCAATTCAGGCTTTTGCCTTCAACTTTGCAAATGCGGCTGCCATTGCACTACCGCTGGGGGCGGATGGTGATACCGAGGATTGGCGCGGATTTCCAGCCATTTTCGGCCTGGAAGGTGCGCCAGTACTGGAGTTTTGCTGGCGGCTTTGTGAGGTCGCCGTGTCATTCAGCCGCATCGTGAGTGCAATGCGTTTGCGCTTCTCGTCGACTTCCATCACCTTGACTTTCACCACGTCGCCGGCCTTCACCACATCGCGCGGATCTTTAACGAACTTCTCGGCCAGCGCCGAAATATGCACCAGCCCGTCCTGGTGAACGCCGATATCCACGAACGCGCCGAATGCCGCCACGTTGGTGATGACGCCCTCGAGAATCATGCCGGGTTGAAGGTCGCGCAGTTCTTCCACGCCGTCCTGGAAGGTTGCTGTCTTGAATTCAGGACGTGGATCGCGGCCGGGTTTTTCCAGTTCTTTCAGGATGTCGGTCACGGTCGGCACACCGAATCGCTCGTCGGCATATTTTTCGGCGCGAAGCGATTTCAGCAGCTTGCCGTCGCCCATTACGGCTTTCACGTCTTTCTGGATATCGGCCAGGATTTTCTCCACCAACGGGTAAGCCTCGGGGTGAACCGATGACCCATCCAGTGGATTGTCGCCACCGGCAATGCGTAAAAACCCCGCCGCCTGTTCGTACGCCTTGTCGCCCAGGCGCGGCACCGATTTCAACGCCGCGCGTGATTTGAAGGCGCCATTGCTGTTGCGATGACTAACGATATTGGCGGCCACCGAATTGCTCAGTCCCGACACTCGCGCCAGCAACGCCGCCGAAGCCGTGTTTACGTCCACGCCGACCGCGTTTACGCAATCTTCCACGACGGCATCGAGCGATCGCGCCAGCTGGGTCTGGTTGACGTCATGCTGGTACTGGCCGACGCCAATCGATTTTGGATCGATCTTCACCAACTCGGCCAGCGGGTCCTGCAAACGGCGTGCGATGGAAACCGCGCCGCGCAACGAGACATCCAGGTCCGGCAATTCCTTTGAAGCAAATTCCGACGCGGAATACACCGACGCACCCGCTTCCGAGACAACAATCTTCGTCATCTTCTGATCCGGGTTGTCGGCAGTGACAAGCTTGATCAGGTCCGCCGCCAACTTGTCGGTTTCGCGTGAGGCCGTGCCGTTGCCGATGGAAATCAGATCGACGCTATGTTTTTTCGCCAGCAACGCCAGCGTATGCAGCGCGCCATTCCAGTCGCGGCGTGGCTCGTGCGGATAGACCGTCGATGTTTCCAGCACCTGCCCCGTATTGTCGACCACGGCGATCTTGCAACCTGTGCGAATTCCGGGATCAATACCCATCGTGGCGCGCGGACCGGCCGGTGCGGCCAGCAACAAATCCTTCAGGTTGTCGGCAAACACCTTGATCGCATCCAGCTCGGCCTTCTCGCGCAGACTGCCCATCAGCTCGGTTTCCATGTGCAGCGAAACCTTGATGCGCCAGGTCCATCGCACCACTTCGGTCAGCCATTTGTCCGCCGGGCGATTCTTGTTCACTACTTTGGCATGCCCGGCGATCATGTCCTCACAGGCATTGAAAGGTGAACTCCAGGTGGGCTTTTCTTCCCCGGCTTCGGTATCCAGCATCAGTTTCGACGACAGGAATCCTTCGTTGCGCCCGCGGAAAATCGCCAGTGCGCGATGCGAGGGAATCGTCTTCCACGTCTCGCTGTAGTTGAAGTAATCCGAGAATTTGGCGCCCGCCTCCTGCTGGCCCTCGATCACGCTGGATTCCACCACACTATGCGAAACCAGGTGATCGCGAATCCGCGCCAACAACGCCGCGTCTTCGGCAAACCGTTCCATGAGGATTTGCTTGGCACCTTCCAATGCGGTCTTCACATCGGGAACGACCGTGTCTTTTTCCGTCGTCTTCGGCTCTGCCGACAAATATTTTTCTGCTTCCGTCTCCGGCACCCGCATCGGGTCCGCGAGCAGCGCATCCGCCAGCGGCTCGAGCCCAGCCTCGCGCGCGATCATCGCCTTGGTGCGGCGCTTCTGTTTGTACGGCAGGTACAAATCCTCCAGCGTGGTCTTGTCTTCAGCGACGTTGATCCGCGCCTTCAATTCTTCCGTGAGCTTGCCCTGCGATTCGATATTTTCGAGGATGGCTGCACGCCGCTCTTCCAGTTCACGCAGGTAGCGCAGCCGCTCTTCCAGCAAACGCAGCTGGATATCGTCCAGCCCGCCGGTTACTTCCTTGCGATAGCGCGCGATAAACGGCACTGTTGCCCCCTCGTCGAGCAATGTGACGGCGGCAGCAACTTGCTGGGGTTTGGCGGCGAGTTCAACGGCCAGGCGGGCTTGTATCGAAGGCAGCATGTAGGGGGCGAGGAATGTAAAAAAGAAGGGCGAATTCTACGCGAATCCACCCGCTGAATTTTCTACTGCCCGCTCCGCAATCGCGTCGCGTCCAGGCCGCGTTCCAGCCGCCTTCAGCCCGCGCTCTCGATAGCCAGGCGCAGAAAATTTTTTGCGTCGGTCATTGCTCGGCTGCTGCAGCACGGCGCAGCCCGAACAGGGCCGCACCAACGATCAGCAACGTCGCCAGCAGCAGGTGAAAACCCAGTTCGCGTCCGGTGGTTAGCGCCAGGATCAACGTGCTGGCCAGCGGCGTGATGTAACTGAGGATGCCGATCTCGCGCGGGTCGCCCAGCTTCAGCGCCTTGTCCCACATGAAAAACGCGAGGCCCAGCGGCCCCAGTCCCGCGATGGCGATCAATGCCCAATCGCGGACAGCAAGCGTTGCCGCAGGCTCAAACAGGACGTGGCAAGTCAAGGAGAGCACGCCGGATACAAGACAGAACAAACCGATGGCCGAGGTGGGGAAAAGCGGCACGCGTTGCGTACCCAGCGAATACGTAGCCCATACAAACGCCGCACCCGCGGCCGGAATAAATCCCCACGACAGTTCGCCCGTCACAGGCGCGCCGCCCGCGATCGCAACGGCTGCGCCGCAAAATCCCATCGCACCTGCCACCGCATGGCGCCAGCCAAGATGCATTCCGGGCAGCACCAGCGGGGACAGCAGCACGATCAGCAATGGCCACAAATAATTGACGAGGTTGGCCTCGACCGCCGGCGCATGGCGCAAAGCAATGAACAGCAAGAGGTGATAACCGAACAAGCCGTAAATTCCCAGCGCGAGTGTGCGCCACGGCACGCGCCATTCACGCACGCGATACCAGCCTGGCACACTGCCGATCGTCAACGCGAGACCCGTCAGCAGGAACGGCGGCACGTGCTGCAGCGCCACGCCGATAGCCGCCAGCGTTGACCATAGTGCGATGGTGCCCAGCGCGTACAGGAAGGACGCGGACTTGTTTACGGACTTGTTTGGGGACCTAAGTGCGGACTCGTGTGCGGCTCTGCGCGTGGGTTTGCTAAACATGGCCGCGGATTGTACGGCATGCCCCGCAGCGGAGAATGGACGATGCGTTCCACGAAGTGCGGATCGCCGTTTGGCGCACCCCAGCGGGCATAAACGGCCTGCGAACCGCTCCAGTGCTGCGTTTCATGTGTCGAACGCTGGTGAAACACGTCGTTAAAAACGGTCGCGCCAGTAGCGCCAAAATACATTAACTGCCAGAATCACCCGGTAAAAAATGACGACCATGCCGGCGTCCGGCACATGACGGAAACCGGACGTGCACCAGCCTTGCAATCCGGACAAAGATCCCAGCAAGGCGTGCATAAAAAATAAACGAAGGGGAAGTACATGGCGCTTAATTTGCGCAAAGCGTTGGTTCGCAACGGCCTGATAGCGGGCGGAGTTTGCCTCGTGCTCAGCGGGGCGCTTGCCACGTTCGCCGGCGGGATGCAGGTGACGCCCGCCAACCTGGCCTGGCCGTTGCTGCTGGCGCTGGGCATCGGTGGCTTCACCGCGTGGCAGGGCACGAACAAGATAAAGCAGGGCGTGCTGCGCTCGCTGCCTGAGGACTTTTCATATTTGCAACTTTCGCAGGATGCGCGCGAGTCGCGCATCAGCGGCGTCAAGATCGACTGGGAAACCATCGACGACTTCGCGATCCAGCTTGAGATGCGCGGCTATATCCGCCTGGGCGAATTCACCACCTGGCCGCTGCCGAAACATTTTGTCGGCGTGGCCGCCTGCTTTATCGACCGCAGCGCCACCACGCTGGTGGAAATGCAGACCATCCACATGAATGATTCCGCGCCCTCGGCGGCGCGCGCGCATGCAGGTGGCGTGCACCTGTCCATCATGTCGGTGCTGGGCGGGAATATCTCCGTCAACACCACCGATCACAAACTGATGGCCACCAATTACCTGATACGTGGCGACTACACGGCTGTCGCCAGCTTCCCCGGTGTCGGACTGCTGCAGTTGCTGGAAAAACACGCGCGACTGGTCACACACGTGCGCGCGCGCTCGGGTAAGAAACCGATGGCCGGACTGAATATGAACCGCTACGTGCTGTTGCAGCGCGAGCGCTTCGAGCAGGCCCGCAAACGCATCACGCGCATGAGTGGCTATGAAATCGCGCGCCGCGTGGACGCCTTCGAGGCGGCGCCGCGCACCAACTGGCTCACGTCATCTTCGCGGCTGTCCGCGCTGGTGGATCGTCCGTTCGAGGAACTGGACACGGGCAAGTACACAACTGGCCAGGCGCCCATACTCAATGCAGAGGGCGCTGCCGTTTCCGCATTCGATCCTGCGACGCCCGCCGCGGCTGCGGCCGTGGTTTCGGTCGTTTTCAACAATGGTGGCGCGACGCCAGCGACGGCCATGATGTCCGCAGATGCGGAGGCAGTCGAGGCCAATGAGCGTTCGTCCGTGCTGATGACACAGATCGGCAGCAGCGCCAACTGGTTTTACTGGGTCGCGGCACTTTCGCTGGTCAATACCGTGGTCGCCATCCTGGGCAGCAAATGGTCCTTCATCATCGGTCTGGGATTGCCGCAGCTGCTGATCAGCGAAGCCACGCGGATGCGGCTGGCGGCCGATCCGCCGGCACTGCTGATCGCGACATTGTGGGGGGTGAGCTTTGCCATGACGGCGTTCTTCGCGGCATGCGGCTGGTTTGCCGGGCGCCCTTCTATCGTCGCGTTCATTGCGGGTGCGGCGCTGTTCGCGCTCGATTCGATTATTTTTCTTATTGCAGGCGACTGGATCGGGGTCGCTTTTCATGCGGTGGTGCTGTACATGTTCTGGAAAGGGATCACCGCGACGCGTGAGTACAAGGAAGTCGTTACGCGGTGATGCAAGATCGGCCAATGCGCATGTGGCCTCAGGCGACGCCTTGGATCGGTTGAAGAGCAGTTCCTCGTTGGTAGCGCGAACTTCTTCGTCGCGTTGCCACTGGACTCTCTTAAGCGCGACACGCCGTAGTCAAAACGCGCTTCTTTCGCCCGGCGACAAACTGAAGACATACGCAAATCAACAGGCACTATCAGTGCTGTTTGGCCGTGCAAGCAAAGCTGGCGAGCCCAACGCCCAATGCCCCCCACCTACGGTAATTCAACGTGTACGTGCGGCGCCTGGATCCGGCAAAAGCACCCTACGGAAGTACCCGTCCCGATTGTGACCTAACTAACATCAGGTCGCTCGCGTCGATTGCGCCAGATGCATCTACATCCATTTTGAAATTGGCATCACGCGCAGCCTGTCCCTGGTGAGCCTTCATGCCGTTAATATCGCTGGCGTTGACAGATCGGGTGTTGTTAATGTCGCCAATGATGAAGCCCAGCGAAACCGGGGGCACATTGATAGAGCCGTTGACATTGAAAAGCGATACGGATGCGCGCCGATTGTCCGGAATATTGGTGAGAGTGACAAAAACCTGATTGCCAGAGAAATTTACGGATGAACTGCCAATTGTGGAGAGCGGAAATCCCACGGATGTGATGTTTACGCCGAAAGTAAAAACCAGCGTATGACCGTTTCCGATAGCGCGCGGTTCGACCGTTACCGCTCCATTTGACGGTTGCAGCAGGTCAACCGGTATATTGAAAACGCCGGCGCCAGAATGCGATTTGCGAGAAGAAACTGCAACAAGCACATTATTTGGCGCGCGAATCAAGGCAGTTTCCGGGGACCATGCGGGTGAACTGTTGGCATCGCCCAATTGCAATACGTCGTTGCCCCCCCAGCAGGCGAGTCCAGCGTTGATCAGTGCGCAGGTATGTGTGTGCCCGCTTGTAACTGAAGTTACATTCGCCATTGCGTTGATCGACTGCACAGGCACTGAACTGTTGGTAACGCTATTGTTGCCCAGTTGGCCCAAAGAATTGTCGCCCCAGCAGCGCAAGCCGCCAGATACTACTGCGCAGCTGTACGATGAGCCGGTGGATATCATCGTGGCAACACTGTTTGCCGCAATGGCTTGCACAGGTACGAGGCTTTTTGATGTTGTTCCGTTGCCCAATTGCCCGTTATAGTTTGCGCCCCAACACTGCACACCCGCGTTCACCAGGGCACAAACATGCGAATCGCCAAGTTTCACCATGGCAACGCCGCTGCCGGCAGGCAAGGCCGTTACGGGCGTGGTACTTTGTAGAGTACTGTTATTGCCAAGCTGGCCACTGTTATTCCAGCCCCAGCATTGGGCGCCGCCATTTACCGTTGCGCAACTGAAGCCATCCGCCCCGCCATTTACTGACACGGACGTGACGCCGGATCCATCGGGAATTGTTACAACCGGGACCAAACTCTGCGTCGTCGTACCGTTGCCGAGTTGGCCCCTAACATTTTTCCCCCAGCAGCGCACCCCGCCATTGATCGCAGCACAAGAGTGTTCGTAGCCGGCCGCCACCGATGTCGCACCGCTGTTCGGTGGGATTATCTGTACGGGTGAATTTTTGTCTACCGTGGTGCCATCGCCGACTTGACCCACGGAATTGAATCCCCAACATTGCACGCCTCCGCTAACGACTGCACATGTATGTCTGCTGCCAGAAGAAATAACTGTTACCGCGCTTCCTGGAACGATTGCCTGTACGGGCGTGAGACTATATTGATTGCTGTTGTTGCCGAGTTGTCCATGAGAGTTGGAACCCCAGCACTGAACCCCCCCATTCGCGACTAGGCAACTGTGGCCGTCACCGGCCGACACAGCCACTACCCCGCTTCCGTTGGCAACGACTGTAACTGGTACACGGCTCTCGCTTTGCCTGCCATTGCCGATTTGGCCGAATTCATTGCGTCCCCAGCATTGCACCTTGCCTTCTGCAATAGCGCACGCGTGTCCATCGCCAGCAGCCACGCCGGTGGCGTTTTGGGAAGGAGTCATTGTCGACACACCATCTTTACTGCTAGAGACTTTCAAATTGCTTTTGCCCAAATTGCCATACGCGTTTAAGCCCCAGCAGCGGACGCCGCTATTGATCAGGGCACAGGTAAATCCGTGGCCGGCCGCCACGGCGCTCACATTGCTTTGCGGTGCTATGGTTTGTACTGGAGTGGGCGTATTCATGGTCGGATTATTTCCAAGCTGGCCCAAATTGTTCTTCCCCCAGCACTTCAAACCGCTATCGACTACTGCGCAGGCGTGATCGTAGCCGACCGCCAACGCCGTTGCGCCGCTACCAGCGGGTAGGGCATCGCCAGGACTGCTACTGCCGGCATTGACGCCGCCGTTGCCGAGTTGGCCTCCATCATTGAGACCCCAACATTGCACACCGCCGCCCAACACGGCACAGCTAAAATCGTTCCCTGCAGCCACGGCAATCACATTGCTCCCTTGGGCAATTGCCTGTGCGGGGGGAGAGCCATTGACTGGATCCATCATGCCATTGCCGATCTGACCAAGGTTGTTTCGGCCCCAGCAGGTAACGCCGCCATTGACCACCGCGCAAGAGTGGTTCGCCCCAGCCGCGACTCCGACCGCGCCGAGGTTCGCTCCGATCGCCTGCATGGGATTGGAACTGTTGCTAACAAGTGCGTTGCCCAACTTGTTAAAGTTGTTATCGCCCCAGCACTGCACGCCGCCGTTTACGACCGCGCATGAGTGAAATTGACCGAGTGAAATAGCCGTCGCCGCGTTGCCTGCTGGAATGGCGTCCACGGGAACCAGGCTATCGCTGGTATTGCCATTTCCGAGTTGCCCCACATCATTCCTACCCCAGCATTGGACGCCGCCCCTGACGACTGCGCAGGTATGAGCAAGACCGGCGGACAACATCGAATCGATGCTGGCCCCTGCAGGCGGAAGCATGACCGCCAGACTTACCGTGGCTGTTAACGTTGTGGATGCGGTATCGGTGGCGGATACCGTTAGACTGTAAATTCCTGTCTTGGCAGGTGTACCACTGATTGCGATGGTGCCAGTGAGAGAAGTCGTGCTTGCCAAGCCAGTGGGCAGTCCGACCAGGCTGACGTTTGAAAAGTGGGTGGCTGAGCCTATCATCAGACTCGCCGCGTAGGGCTGGTCCTGCACAGCGACGGGAAGTTGCGGTGTAACCAGTTGCGGAGCGCAATGCGCGCAGATGGGGAACAGGTAGATCATTGTGGCGGCGCCAAAACCCGCGAAGGTCTTGATTAGTTCGTTCGGCAATATGTGAATGCTCATCGTTCTTCCCCAGGAGTCGTGGCGGCGGCCAACGTGTGAGAACAGTTTTTGTTCTGCGGGGGAGAATCTTGAGTTGCGACTACTTACTAATCACATACGGAACGGGATATGTCCTACATGCGCGAGTTTGCATCCAGTACCAATCACCAGCGGCCATGTATGACAAGAAAAATGACGGGAAAAACGCGCCCCTTCGGATTCCATTAGGATATGCAGGATTAAGCGCGCTTGAGACATTGATCGTGTCATGTGATTAGCTGCCCTGCCAAAAAAAGGTCCCGCAAATGGCCGGCGGAGGCAGGATTTTCCCGGCGCCAGGATGTACTTTGGTGTTCAAAACAAGATTCAAATTTACGGCCGGCAAAATCAATAAGGGCTCTTTCGTTTAGTGAAAAAAATCCCCGTTATCACCATAGCCCTGTTCTTGCTGATCGCAATCGGTGTCGGCGGCGCCGTCGCCAAAACCCTCCGCTACGCCACCCAGGACGAACCACAAACCCTCGACCCCCACTCCGCCAACCTGGCCGT
>JBDTWS010000098.1:0-15691 GCA_040006575.1 Betaproteobacteria bacterium | reverse complement strand
GATTACGTTGGAAGAGCTGGACAACAACAAGAAGGGCATGACCGAAGTCGCGCGTAACGCGCGCCAGGCGACGCGTTTCCTCGATGACATTGTCTCCAGCCAGGAAAGCGATATCGAGAACGGCGCACCGTTGGCCGGTTTCGGCACCAAGGAGGCCAGCGGCAAGCTGATGCTGCAGACGCGCCCGGTCACGCTCGATTTTCCCTCAGCCCTTCCCGATAGCGGCAAGGCCGATAACCAGATCCTGGCTGTAGCGCTTGACCTGCAGCACCACAATCCCAAACGCAATGTAGTGCTGGTGTCCAAGGACATCAACATGCGCATCAAGGCGCGTGCCATCGGCGTGGCCGCGGAAGATTATTTCAACGACAAGGTGCTGGAGGATACCGACCTCCTCTTCACCGGCATGCGTGAATTGCCCGAGGATTTCTGGGACAAGCACGGCAAGGACATCGAGTCATGGCAGGAGCATGGCCGCACGCTGTATCGCATCAAGGGCCCGCTGGTCAGCTCGTTGAGCCTCAATGAATTCGTTTACCAGGATGCCGACAAGCCTTTCTACGCACAGGTGACGGCGCAGGAAGGCAAGACCGCCGTACTGAAAACGCTGAAGGACTACACGCACCAGAAAAATAATATCTGGGGCATCGTTGCGCGCAATCGCGAACAGAATTTTGCGCTGAATATCCTGATGGATCCGGAAGTCGATTTCGTGACACTGCTGGGCCAGGCCGGTACCGGCAAAACGCTGCTGACACTGGCGTCCGCGCTGATGCAGACGCTGGAATTCAAGGTCTATTCGGAGATCATCATCACCCGGGTTACGGTGCCGGTGGGCGAAGATATCGGCTTCCTGCCGGGAACCGAAGAGGAAAAAATGAATCCATGGATGGGGGCGCTCGAAGATAACCTCGACGTGCTCAATTCCACGGATGATGAAGCGGGTGACTGGGGCCGCGCTGCGACGCGCGACCTGATCCGGTCGCGCATCAAGGTGAAATCGCTGAACTTCATGCGCGGCCGTACTTTCCTCAACAAATTCCTGATCATCGACGAAGCGCAAAACTTGACACCCAAGCAAATGAAAACACTGATCACCCGCGCCGGCCCCGGCACCAAGGTGGTGTGCCTGGGTAACATCGCGCAGATCGACACGCCCTACCTGACCGAGGGCTCATCCGGCCTCACGTATGTGGTTGACCGGTTCAAGGGTTGGGCACATTCGGGGCATATCACGCTGCAGCGTGGCGAACGTTCGCGTCTCGCCGATCACGCGGCGGACGTGCTCTAGCGATGAACCATTTGCTGGCCTGTGGCGTGCTGTTGACCTGGGCGAGTCTAGCCCTGGACGCAGCAGCGCAGGCCCGCAAAACCGATGATGGTGCGCTGGATACGCAGGCGCAGGCGGCAGTGAAGAAACTTCCCAAGGAAGTCGTGAACGCGCCGGCGCCACGGCGCTTCGCCACACGCGACGTGCGCAACGATGGAATTTCGCCCGCACAGATGGAAGAAATCCGCGTGTATGGCCAGGTGGACCCTGAGGACTACGCGCGTCGCAACACCAGCATGCAGCAGTTCCACAACCGCCTGGAGAACGACCGCCCCTCCACACCCAAGGAAAAAACCAAGGCGCTGCTGTGTTTCATCGGCCTCTGCGCCAACTACGGCCCGGACGGCCTGCCGCGTGAACCGAGCCTCGACGAGCGCAGCGAGGCCCGCACCCACCTCACCACCACACAGCTCAATGCGCAATTCCGGGGCACGCTGCAGTAGTGTCAAACAGTGTGGAATGCGGCTGTGCAGCAGAGGGAACGGCGCATACATCGGGTAAGATGTACTCAAATCTCACTATGCCGCCTGATGCAACAGGCGCGACCGGGCTCCGCTGACCAACTCGATGAACGCCAGATTCCCACCTGTACCGACGATGTGCGCGTCGATTTCCCCAGCCGCATGCCAAGCTGCGCTGATGGCAGTCGTGGGTGAAATTCACGCCGGGATTTCAGACCGGGGCTACGCATACGAGCTAGCGTCACGATGAAGCGTGGTTTTTACACGATCATGGCGGCGCAGTTTTTTTCGTCGCTGGCGGATAACGCACTCTTGATCGCATCGCTGGGCCTGTTGATCCAGCTTGACGGCCCCGTGTGGCTCACCCCGCTGCTGAAATTTTTCTTCGCGGTTCCTTATGTGGTGCTGGCGCCCTTCGTCGGGCCGTTCGCGGATGCGTACCCCAAGGGCCGCGTCATGCTGATCACCAACGGCATCAAGGTGGTGGGTTGCCTGATGATGCTGTTCTATGAATTCACTTCCAGCGTCGGTGTAACCCCGGTAACGGCCGTGATGTTCGCGTACGGCATTGTCGGCCTCGGTGCCGCTGCCTATGCGCCGGGCAAGTACGGCATCCTGACCGAACTGCTGCCCCCGGAAAAACTGGTGCTGGCCAACGGCTGGCTCGAAGGCCTGACCGTCATTTCCATCATCGTCGGCACAGTCGTCGGCGGCTTCCTGCTGAGCCCGGACGTATCGCGCGTGCTGCTGGGCTACGACCTGCCGTTCATCGACACGCCGGTCAATACACCGGCCGAAGCGGCGATATCGGTCATCGTGTTTTTCTACGCCGTTGCCGCTGCGTTCAACCTGTTCATTCCCGATACCGGCGCGCGCTACGAAAAACAGGGAACACGTCCGCTGCAAATGCTGAACCAGTTCGCCAACTCGTTCACCATCCTGTGGAACGACAAGCTGGGCCAGATTTCCCTCGCCATGACCACCATGTTCTGGGGTGCGGGCGCGACGCTGCAATGGATCGTGCTGCGCTGGGCCGACAAGCAATTGGGCCTGCCGCTGGAAAAGGCGACGATGCTGCAGGGCGTGTTTGCCTTCGGCGTTGCCTTCGGGGCAGTTGGCGCTGCCCGGCTGGTGCCGCTGAAAAAATCGATGCGCATCCTGCCGGTCGGTGTGGCAATGGGCCTGGTGGTGCTGCTGATGGATCTCGTAAATTATATGCCGCTGGTCTACGCGCTCATCATTTCGATCGGCACGCTGGCGGGCTTTTTCGTGGTGCCGATGAATGCCTTGTTGCAGCATCGCGGGCACGTGCTGCTGTCCGCCGGCAATTCCATTGCGGTGCAGAACTTCAACGAAAACCTGTGCATCCTGTTCATGCTGGCGCTGTACGCGGTGATGCTGTCGTTCCGCCTCAAGACCGGTGTGGTGATCCTGCTGTTCGGCCTGTTCGTGGCATTCACCGCGCTCGCGGTGGTCTTCTGGCATCGCTACAACCAGCGCACCTACGGCGACGCGGAAGCGTTGATCGGGATTGAAAAGGGCGAGACGCCCACGCATTTTTCGGAACGGCCGCACTGAGCGCTATTTCGCGCGCAAAGCGGTAGCGCTGCCAGGGAAAGCTACATCACGACCGGGCGGTCGGGCTGCTCGTTGTTGTTCACGCCCGTCGCCGGGAAATAGAACGCCAGTTCAGCGCTGATTTTCTGCACCGCCACCACACTGCCACTGCTGAAATCGCGGCGGCGGTAATGCAGTTCGAGTTCGCGGCAGATGGCGTTCCAGCGCTCTTCGCCGACATGGCGATGAATGCCGCGATCGGCAATGATTTCCACTTTGCGATCGGCCAGCAATACGTACACCAGCACGCCATTGTTTTCTTCGGTGTCCCACACACGCAGTGAGGAAAAAACATCGAGAGCGCGCTGCCGTGAAGTGATGCCGGCCCACAGTTGTCCGGTGGTCAATTCTGCTTCAACGACAAATCGAACCTGCCCGCGATTGGTCTTTTCGCCCATACCCACGGCGCGTTCAATGTCATCGAGCACCGATGAAGAAAAACTGCGCTTCACGATCAGGGGCGACATCCAGACATGGCGGAAGAAACGCTTGAGCCAGCTCATCTCACCAGTCCCCCGAGGCGCCGCCGCCGTCGAAGCTGCCGCCGCCGCCGCTGAAACCGCCGGAAGATCCGCCCGATGAGCTGCCACCACCCAAGCCACCCAAGCCGCCTAATCCACCAAGACCACCACCACGTCCACCGCCCAGGCCTACCGTGCCCATGACAAGCACGATGAAGAACACGGCTGCAGCCGCAATAATCGGAAACGCCAATCCACCCGCCAGCCACCACGCGGCAGCGCCGGTGATGCCGCCGGTGGCGGCAGCGCCGACAAAACGGCCCAGCAATGAGCGCAGCAAAGGCCCCGCAATCAGCGCGGCAAAAAATCCCATCATCAGGAAATTTTCATACCCCGATCCCGCAGCCTGCACGGCGACCCGTTTTTTCGGTGGCGCGGGCAACGCTTCACCCTGCAGCACGCCAATCATTTTCTCCACGCCCTGGTCAATGCCGCCGGCGAAGTCACCCGAACGAAACCTGGGTCCCACAGTTTCGGCGATGATGCGCTTGGACATGGCGTCGGTGAGCGTACCCTGCAATCCGGGGCCGGTGAGGATTTGCAGCTTGCGATCGTTCTTGGCGATGACAAACAGCACGCCATCATCCACGCCCTTACGGCCCAGTTTCCAGGCCTCGGCCACGCGCATGGAATAATCGAAAATGGGTTCGGGCCCGGTGGTCGGCACGATCAGCACAGCGATCTGCGCGCCCTTCTGCGCTTCAAATTGACTGACGCGGCTGGTGATGCGCGACTCGTCGGCCGCGGACAGCGTGGCCGTGAGATCGGTCACGCGTTTTTCCAGTTTCGGAATTGACTGTAAATCGCCCTCGGCCGCATGGACGGCGACTGCCATCCAAGCAAGCACGAGCACCAGCAATGGCGCGAACAGGCTGCGAATTCTCACCGCAGCCTCAATCGACCCGGCCCATGAAAATATTTATTTCTTCGCGGGTGCGGGTGCAGGTGCGGGCGCTGGAGCTGGCGCCGGAGCGGGTGCTGGCGTTGCCGGCTTGGCGCCAAAATCCACCTTCGGCGCAACCGAGATGGCCTTCTCGTTTTCCACCGTGAATTGCGGCTTGACCGCGTAGCTGAACATCATCGCCGTCAGGTTGGTCGGGAATTGCCGTGTGAGCACGTTGTACGATTCGATCGCCTCGGTGAAACGCTTGCGCGCCACGGTGATGCGGTTTTCCGTACCTTCCAGTTGCGATTGCAGTTCGCGGAAATTGGCGTCCGATTTCAGCTGCGGATAATTTTCCGTGACCACCAGCAGGCGCGACAGTGCGCTCGACAAATCACCCTGGGCCTTCTGGAAATTCTGCATCGCCTGCGGATTGTTCAGCACCGATTCGTCAACCTTGACCTGGCCGACTTTCGCGCGCGCTTCTGTCACGCCCAGCAGCACGTCCTTTTCCTGTTGCGCATATCCCTGCACTGTGGCGACCAGGTTCGGGATCAAGTCCGAGCGGCGCTGGTACTGGTTCAGCACTTCAGCCCACGACTTCTTGACCGCTTCATCCTTGGTCTGGAAGTCGTTATAGCCACAACCGGATAGCGACATGATCGCTGCCAACCCCAACAACAAAGCCCATTTGCGCATTTTTGCTCCCACGGAAAGTAAAGGGTGCGACCAGAAGATCGCGACGTATAAATGTGGCTAATTGTAACGTTTGCAAGGCCGTTGCTGCACTTAAAGCCCTGCCATGGTTTTGCGGGCCAGCATCAGGTCTTCCCAGCCCTTCACTTTGTCAGGTGGCGTACGCAGGTAGTAGGCCGGATGATAAGTCGCCACCACGGGAATGCTGCGATACGTGTACAACTGGCCGCGCAGGGCCGCCATGCTGGATTCCGCGCCAGTGACGCGCGTCGCCGCGATCTTGCCGAGCGCCACAATCAGCTTTGGCTTGATGAGGTCGATCTGGCGCTCCAGGTACGGTGCGCAAGCCTCAACTTCCTCAGCCGAGGGATTGCGGTTGCCGGGCGGACGGCACTTGACGGTATTGACGATGTACACCTCGCGGCCGCGCTGCAACCCTGTGGCGGCCAGCATGGCGTCCAGCAGCTTGCCTGCGGGGCCCACAAAAGGTTCTCCCACTTCATCCTCCTCCGCGCCGGGGCCTTCGCCCAGGAACAGCCACGGCGCATCGATCGCACCGACGCCGAGCACCGCTTGCTTGCGCTGTTTGCACAGGACACACGCGGTGCACGACGCGACATCAGCTTTAAGGCCTTCCCAATCGAGTTGGGCTATGCGTGCGAGACGAGCCGGATCCGCTGGCATGGACGCGGGTGGCGTGTGGACTTGTGTGGGCGGCGGCCGCACGCCGGGCTCACGCCGACTGGCAGCGGCGGCCGGTGTGCCCTGCTGATAAGGAGCTTCGACAACATGGGTGCGTGGTGCCGTTGCCGGGGTTTGCGCGCGCTTACCGGGCTCGGCCAATACGGAAACTATCGGCACATCGCCACGGCGCTGCTGCGACTCGAAGAACGGCCACAACTCCATTTCGCGCAGGTAATTCTCGTCGTAGGGCAGGTTCATTTTTATCAGTATCACACCAGTTTGGGTGCGAGGTTCAGGCCCAGGAAAAGCGCATCTTCGCGCCCGGTGACCGCCGGGTAGTAGTCGCGGCGCAAACCCAGCTGCCGGAAACCGAAATGTTCGTAGATGTTGCGC
Source organism: Betaproteobacteria bacterium (assembly GCA_040006575.1). Taxonomy (GTDB): domain Bacteria; phylum Pseudomonadota; class Gammaproteobacteria; order Burkholderiales; family Usitatibacteraceae; genus UKL13-2. The sequence continues at coordinate 9,106 of JBDTWS010000098.1, read as the reverse complement.
GCCGACGTGTTCGAGGGCCGCACTTCCAGGTATAGCATTTCCAGCCGCTGTGCACGCAGGCCATCAATGATGTGCTGCAGGAATCGCGAGCCCACGCCGCGCCGCTGCCATGCATCAGCCACGGCGATATTCAGCAGGTGCGCTTCCTCCAGCGCCTTCATGATCACGGCATAGGCGACCAGTTCCTCTCCCGCCCAGCAACCGAGGCATTGGTAACCGCACAGCAGCGAATCCCGGAAATTTCCGAGTGTCCATGGGTACACATAAACCGACGATTCAATCGAGGCGACCGCCCTCAAATCCTGTTCGGCCAGGGGCCGGAATTCGAGCCCGGACAGCACGTCCCCACTCAGGACGGCGCTCATGCGGCGGCCTTTTTCAGTCGCAGCGCTTCGCGTTCGACGATGGTCATCGCCACTTTATTGCGCAGGTACAGTGGCGCCGCGTGTTCGGCCTGGAGTGCGCTGCCGATACCGGATATTGAAAGTTGCCGCGCTGCGAGCGAAGCCACATCACGGGCGCTGGGCAGGGCGCCATGAACAACGTGCGTCATCTGCGCGCCGTATTGCGCCGACAAGTTTGCATTCAATGCCGGCACGTCGAATGCACTGCCGATGCCATGCCAGTCGCCGCCGGAAAGGGCGGGAAGTGCAGACGGCCCCACCAGCATGGGGGCAACCTCGGATTCCCATGCGCCGCCAACGGTGCGCCGGTAGGCGGCAAAATAAATTTCCGCCATGCGCGCATCCAGCGCGACTACCACTTTGTCCGCACCGCACTGTTCGGCGATCGCCATCTGGGTCTGCACCGGCACCACCGGGATATTCAATCCCAACGCCAGCCCCTGCGTCAGCCCGCAGGCGATGCGCACACCGGTGAATGATCCGGGCCCCTGCCCGAACGCGATGGCGTCCATGTCGTTGAGAGTCACACCGGCCTCTGCCAGCAATTCATTAAGCAGGGGCAACGCCAGTTCGGAATGGCGCTGGCCTGCATCGACTTCACGCACGAAGGCGCGCACATTGAGGCCTTCACCGACGTGGATAGCCAGGGACAATCTTTCGGTGGACGTTTCGAGCGCGAGAAGGTTGAAAGAGGACATAGGCCAAACGAAAATAGATTGCCATTATCCCGTAATCGCGTGTTGCAAGACAGCGGGCGACGGCGGAATTCCGCCGTCGCTTCGTAACAGCGCGGCGGGCGCCAGAAACAAAAAACACCAGCATGGGAGCGGCTCCCAGGCCAATAATGCCCTGCGAACCGCTCCCATGCTGGTGTTTACCCTTCGATTTAAAGTACCCGGTGCAAGGTCACCGCGCGAATTTCGCTATGCTTTCAACACATCCAGCGCCGCAAACTTTCCGCCCAGCACGCCGGCCGATTCGCCGCCCCACCACTTGTCGATCACCGTGGCATAGGTGCTGCGGAAATCGACGGCGAAAGGCAAGTTGCCGTTGCCGTCCAGGCGGGTTAGTTGCGGTGCGGCGCCGTACAGTCCGCCCTTCACTTTTCCACCGGTCAACAATTGCACGTTGGCCGTGCCGTGATCGGTGCCGCCGCTCTGGTTTTCTTTCGGGCGGCGGCCGAATTCGGCGTATGTCATGACCAGCGTGGAATCCCAGCGATTCAATTCCACCAGCGCCGCCTTCAACGACGCCATCCCGTCGGCAAGATCGCGCAACAGGTTGGCGTGTGTCGGCAACTGGTTGGCATGCGTGTCGAAACCGGCGTGCGTGAGCCGGATGGTGGCGATGCCTGCTTTGCTCGCCACCAGCTGCGCGGCCGTTTTCACCTGGTTGCCGAATGCATTGCGCGGAAAATCCGCCTTGAACGTGTAGTTGGCGTTCAGTTTGCCGGCGGCGTGAACGATTTCCTGCTCGACGGAAAGAATGTGCTTGAGTGCCGCGTTGCGTCCGTCTGAATTGGCCTGCGCCAGCTTCGCGTTGCGCAGGAATTGCGCCGTATCCGCCAGCGCGATGGTGCGAATGCCCGGTCCCGATAACGGTCCCATATCGCTGGACCCCACCACGACACCGTCAGCCGCAAAGTTGCGCGGCGCAGGGCGTACCGCAAAGGTGCGTGCCAGCCAGCCGGCCTCCAGGTATTCCTCGCTCTTCGAAGCCGTGTCCCAGATTTCAATCGAGCGGAAATGCGAAAGATTGGGATTGGGATAACCCACGCCCTGCACGACCGCTAATTCTTTCCTGTCCCACAGCGCCATCAATGGTTGCAGCGACGGATGGAATGCCTCACGTTCGGACAATTGCAGCACCTGGTCGCGCGCAATGGCGAGCTTCGGGCGCAGCAATGCGTATTCGGGATCAGCGTACGGGATGACGGTATTGAGGCCGTCATTGGCGCCCTTCAGCTCGATGAGGATCAGCAGGTTGCGGTAAGGTGAAGCGACAGATTGATCTGCCGCCGACACGAGCGGCGCAGCCCAGCTCACCCCATTCAGGCTGCCCGCGAGCGGCACACCGGCTGCGATGGCCATCGATTGCAAAAACTGGCGTCTGTTCATGTCTGTTTTTTCACTTGAGCTGGTACACGGGATCCTGGACCAGCTGCCGTGCCCAGTCGGAAGGCTTGTCGCTTTGCACCGGCGAATTCTGCGGCGCAACCGCGAGCACCACGCGCGTCATCGACTGCAGCGGTGTCGCTTTCTGCTTGCCCTCGGTAAACCCGTCGGCCCATTTATCCAGGTTCCAGCGTATGCCGCCCATCTGCCGTTCCATCTGCCGACGCTGGCGCGCTTCACGTCCCGGCGGCGACATGTCGCCATTGCGATCGGCCATCTCGTCCATGTTACGCAGGGCGGCATCCATGCGGTCTTCATTGCGGAACAGGCGATCGATCAGTTGCTTGCGTCCGAGTAGCGTGGCCGAATTGATCCACGTTTCACCGCCGGGCCAGCCCTTCACATTCGGCGGCGTGAACACGTTCTGCCCCAGCAACGCGCTGGCGATGACGAAGGGCCGCAGGTTGGGCGTGTCAATGTCGAACTGCTTCATGGTGCCGATGACAAACTCCACCGGCGACTTCACCAGCACCGCGCGATTGTCGGCGGCGTAGAAAGCGTCCGAGGAAAGCATGGCGCGCATCAGTTTGGCGATGCTGTAGCCGCTATCTCGAAATAGGTCGGCAAGGCGGTTGAATTCGGCTTCTTCCCCCGCACCGGACGGCGCGGGCGAGACGAACTCCTTCCACAATTTGCGCGTGATGAAGCGCGCGGTCGCGGGCTTGGCCAGCAAGACATCGATCACCTGGTCGCCATCGAGATTGCCGGTCTTGCCCATCACCGTCTTGTTGCCGTAGTCATGGATGCCGCGCCGGAACAGGAACTTGCCGGTATCCCGATCCACACTCCAGCCGGTAAAGGCGCGCGCGGCTTCCTTGATATCGGCCTCGGTGTAATTGCCTTCGCCCAGCGTAAACAGCTCCATCACTTCACGTGCGAAATTTTCGTTGGGCTGTTCCTTGCGGCTGTTCGCGCCGTCGAGGTAAACCAGCATGGCCGGATCGCGCGAGACTTCACGCAGCAGTGTGCCGAAATTGCCCATGGCGTTACGGCGCAGCATCACATGCTGCTCGTACATCAGCGGCGTGAAGCGCACTTTCTGCTGGCTGGTGGCAAAGTGGCCGTGCCAGAACAGCGTCATCTTTTCCGTCAGCGGCGACGGTGTGTTGAGCATTTCGCGGAACCACCATTCGCGCAATTCGAATGCACGCTCTACATTTTTCCGCAGCTCGGCCAGGCGCTCTTCCTGTGTCATGTCGCGCAGGCGCGCGGCCGGGACCGGCAAGTCACTGACCCACGCCGGCGGCGCCTGGGTGGCGACCGTGCGGACACCCCTTACCAATTGGTCGGCCGCTTCGGTGCGGCCCAGTTTTGCGAACGTGCTGATATCGGCTTCGCTGGCGGCAAAGCCGGTGCGGTTGAGCAGGTGGCGTGCGTTGTCGGCACCGATTGCAGGTTCGACGGCGGCGTGTGCTGTCAATCCCAACAACGAAAACGCACCCAGCCATATTGATGCAATCAGCACGGAAATATTGCGTGGAGAAATCCGGATTTTCATGTCGTCTCCGCCGAATTTTTATTTGGACGAGAACACGTCGGCAAATGCCAGCGCCGCCTTTGCGCCGCCACCATCAAGCCATTTTTTCGCAGGCGCATCGTTCTTAAGTGTCGCATCCCAAAACGCAGTGGTGATCGCCTTCACACCCGACTGAATAACCGCATCTCGCGCCGTTGCAGCGCGCCGGGCGCCCAGTTCGTGCCCGCCGAACACCATGTGATCGCCATCCTCAAACACAGCCAGGTATTTTCCACCGGCGGGCATATTTTCATAGGGCATCATGCGGTCTTCATAGCGCGTGCCGTCATCGAGGATGCTGCCGTCCTTCGTTCCCGTGATCGAAAAAAACGGAATGCGGATATCGCCGAACTGTTTGGCCACATTGGCCTTGTTGCGTGCATTCGGGCTGAACGCGATGGACGAGACGATGCGCGTGTCCAGTCCGGCCTGCCCACCAATGCTGCCCGCTTTCTGGCCCGAGACGGCCAGTGTGGTCTGCGCGCCAAATGAGTGGCCTGACATGCCGAGGCGTTTTGGATCGGCGCCGGCGAAAGCAGATTCTTTTGCGGCCGTGCGACGGTTGATTTCATCGATCACGAAACGCACATCGTTGACGCGCAAGCCAAGGTTGCTCAATGTCATGCCGGCTTTCATGCCCGCAACACGTCCCGCGAGAGGACGATCTTTCCACAGCGATTCGTCGCTGCCGGCATGTTGCATGGCGACGACGACATAGCCATGACTTGCCCATTGCTCGGCCCACAATTTTCCACCCAGGCGGTTGCCACCCAGGCCATGCGAAAACAGGATGACCGGATAACTCGCGGCGCCGTTCCCGGATACCGATTTACTGTCTTCCGGCACCGGCGAATAGATCCGCACCGGCACTTCGCGCTTGCGCGCGTCATCGTGCCACGTGGCGTCGCTCGTCTTGACAGAAAATGCGCCGCGCGCACCGTAGGGCATCGCGGTTATGGCGGGCGCGGGTGAAGCGCGCGCGCCGGAATCAGGGGCTGCCTGGGCGGCGGCATCGTTTTGCGCGATGAACATCGCGAGCGCAAACGCTGTCGCCACCACCAGCAGGTATTTCACTAAAACCGGTAAGTCTTTTCTCATTATTGCCCGCTCCCTGTTGCGTGGCTTTTACCGTTTTATTGCGGGGGCAATCAGGAAGTCTTGCCGCCTTTTGCAGCGTGGTTCTTTTCGTGGAAAGCCTTCATTTCTTCCTTGGTGATCTGGCCGTCCTTGTTGGTGTCGATATCGTCGAAGTGCTTGGCAATGCGCGGCAGCGATGCAGCGGCTTCTTCGCGGCTGATCTTGCCGTCGCCGTTCTTGTCGGCAGCCTTCATGCGCTCGTGCATTTTCTGTGCGCGATCGCCCTTGCCTGCGTCGGCCGGTGCTTCGGCGAATGCCATCGAGGTGGTGGCAATGAGTGCGGCGGCCAATGTGATTTTCAGTGCGTTCATTTTTTAACTCCAGTAGTTTTGAAAATTAAGGGAATGTCTGAACATGCCCGCTACGTTGATTTGCAAGACACGATCAGGGTACGGTAAAGAACGCCGCAAGTCGTTTCAGGTTACGCCGTGATGCGTAACCACCTGTAACGCCACGGGATGGCCGTGCGGATTTGCTAACATTTACTTACAACTGGTTGTCGCGCATTGCGCCGTGCCCCGGCGCCACCCTCTAACATGCAGCCATGACAAACACCGCCCCGCCCCGCCACCGCATCCTCGTCGTCGATGACGACCTGCGCCTGCGCGACCTGCTGAAGCGTTACCTGACTGAACAGGGCTTCGCCACCGACACCGTTCCCGATGGCGCCGCGCTCGACCGCGCGCTGACGCGCAATCGCTACGACCTCATCGTGCTCGACGTGATGCTGCCGGGTGAAGACGGCTTTGCGATTTGCCGGCGGCTGCGGGGAACCAGCAACGGCAACGGTGGCGCAGCATCGACCGGTATCGACGCCAACATTCCCATCATCATGCTCACCGCCAAAGGTGACGACGTCGATCGTATCGTCGGCCTCGAGATGGGTGCGGACGATTACCTGCCCAAGCCATTCAACCCGCGCGAACTGGTGGCGCGCATCAATGCCGTGATGCGGCGGCAAGCGCCGCTGGCAGTGCCCGGTGCGCCGACAGCCGATGATGAAATTGTCGAGTTCGGACCATTCAGGCTCAACCTGGGCACGCGCGAACTCGCGCGCGATGGCGCGCCACTGGCGATGACCACCGGTGAATTCGGGCTGCTCAAGGTGCTGGTGCAGCACGCCCGCACACCGCTCTCGCGAGACAAGCTCACCGAACTCGCGCGTGGCCGCGAGCACGACAGCTTCGATCGTGCCATCGATGTGCAAGTGTCGCGATTGCGCAAATTACTCAGCGAAGATCCCTCCAACCCGCGCTATATCCAGACCGTGTGGGGACGCGGCTATGTGTTCGTGCCGGACGGGGCCAAGCAGGCCTGATGGCATCCAGCTCCATCGCGCGCACGCGCAGCCCTGCACTGTCCTGGTTCGTGCCGCGCTCGCTGGTGGCGCGCACCGCACTGGTGATCGTGTTCGCCCTCATCGCGAGCCAGGTGGTGTCGGTGCTGCTGTTCCGCTACTACTCGCAGCTGCCGCGGTTCCAGCTCGTCGCAGCCGGCTACATCAGCCATCTCAAGACGATTCGCGCGGCACTCGATAGCATTCCTCCCGCGCAGCACCGCAATTTCATCGTCAAGCTGCGCGAAGAGCGCGGCATCCGCGTCATCCCGCCGCAACGTATTTTGGAAGAGCCCCTGGAGCCCGCGCCCAACACGCCCGCGATTCATGCCGCCCGCGAACGCCTGCGCGATTCGTTCGGACCGGAAGCGGATATCTTTGTGTTCCAGCGCCCACAACGCGCCGCGCGCGCACTGGCCGCGCAGGCGCAGGCCGCCGCCGACGGCACACCTGCGCCGATCCTGCCACCTACATTCATCACCAAGATTCCGGTCGGTTCCACGTTCTACTGGGTGCTGTTCCCGCAAAGCCGCATCGTCGAGCAGGATTTTTCGCTCGCGTGGCTGGGCTGGGGCGTGTTTGGCGGCATTCTCGCGCTGGCGGGCTCCCTGTTCCTTGTCAGCCGCCTGAATCAGCCGCTGAAAGCGTTGTCGCAAGCCGCACTGGAAATCGGTGAAGGCCGCAATCCGCCTCCAGTAACCGAGATGGGACCGGAAGAAGTGAAGTCCGTTGCCGCAGCGTTCAACCAGATGCGCGAAAACCTCACGCGGCTGGACCAGGAGCGCGCCACTTTTCTCGCCGGCGTTTCGCATGATGTGCGCACGCCGCTGTCGCGCCTGCGGCTGGGCCTGGAGATGCTGCCGGCCGATCCCGAAACGCGCGCCGACCTGGAAAAAGATATCGAGGACATCAACAGCGTCATCGACCAATTCATGGATTTCGCGCGCGACGAAAACAAGGAAGGCGTCGAAAGCATCGATCTCAACCTGTTGCTGCGCTCGGCAGGCGAACGCGCGGAACGCGACGGTGCAAACGTGACCCTGAATTTCCTGCCCGACGCGACCATGAAAATGCGCCCGCTGGCAATGAAGCGCCTGATCGGCAACCTGATCGACAACGCGCGCAAGCATGCGGGGCCCGGGATCGTGCTGCAGACGGCTCGTGCGGGCGGCTTCGTCATCCTGTCGGTGCTGGATCGCGGAGCGGGCATTCCGCCAGGGGAAGTTGAACGCCTGAAGCAGCCGTTCACGCGGCTCGATGTATCGCGCAGCGGGCATTCGGGTGCGGGATTGGGACTGGCGATCGTGGACAGGATTGCCAAGATTCATGGCGGGCGTTTTGAATTGCTCCCTCGCGCCGGGGGCGGCACTGAAGCGCGGGTGTCGCTGCCGGTCGCCTAGCCAAGCGACTCGAAACTCCAGCACTGGCGCGGCGTTTCAGCCATTTCTGGCTGGAGAAGTGCGTAGAACGGCGATTTGCGCCTTCATGCTCCTTTCCGCGCCTGCCCTCAACCCTTTAACGATCAGACAAATTTCACAGGCGTCTGCAGGTTCGTTCCCATCACCAGCGAAATCGCGTCGATGCAGTCTTTCTCCTGGTGGTAACTCTCGCCGGAGTCCGCAATCTTGCGGCCATTTTCGGCCTGCAGGAACCAGCGTAATTCATTCTTGTGATCGCGATAGATGTTGAACGTCATGACAGCTCTTCAGGGTTAGGCGGAAAGGGAGGTTGCGGCCCATTCTTGCGCACGGCGCAACGATGCGCAATGCGTGGATGCCACTAGACTTCGCCGTCCCAGTAGTCCAGGTCATCCTTGACGCGATGCATGCGGCCGTCGCCCAGCAGCGGCCCTTTGGCGCCGGTCGTACGCGAGTAGGCAAGATATTTTCCCGAATCCGGGTACTCGCAAATTTCGGTCTGCGCCATCGTCGAGATCGACAGGAACTTCAGCGGCTTGTCCGACGTGTTGAGGATCTGGTGGGGATATTCCGGCCCAGGCGGAATGAACATGATGTCGCCCTCGCGAATCGGCAACATCTCACCCGCGACGCGCAACGTGCCTTCGCCTTCCAGCACGATAAACATCTCTTCTTCCTCGTAGTGGAAGTGATAGGGGCAGCCGCGTTTGCCCGGCGGCAGGATATCGACCGAGGCGCCCATTTTCAACGCCGCCGTGCCACGCGCGAGGCGCGCGCCGCAGGAGCCGTCGTAATGCGGCGCACGGTCCAACGTTTCCATTTTGGCTTCGTTGAAATTGCGGATGAGTTTGCTGCGTAGTTCGTCGGGGGTCATGGGCGAAAAGTGAAAAGTTGGATGAGGCACTTTAGCATCGGAGTGCGTCGACTCTGGGTGACGGTGACGTACCCAGCCCATCTTGCCCTTCGATACGCGAAGCGTACCCTGTCCTGAGGCTCTCGAAGGATCAGGGCGAACGGTGATAGTTTTGCGCTTCGATACCTTAGGGCGAACGGTGAAAGTTTTGCTCTTCGATACGCGAAGCGTACCCTGTCCTGAGGCTCTCGAAGGATCAGGGCGAACG
>JBDTWS010000097.1:0-15707 GCA_040006575.1 Betaproteobacteria bacterium | reverse complement strand
CGATCGACAGTTTCAACGCCACCTTTGCCGGATTGATTCGCTGGGTGCCGCGCACCACGCAAGCCGACTACGTCGCGTTCAACATGGTGACGGCCAATCTCAATGCGTGTGCGTCCAACTTTGGGCGCGTTGGCGGCCGGCAGCAGATCACCGGCGATCCCACCTGCAACGCCTCGCTACTGCTGCATGAGATGGGCCACGCGATGGGACTGCTGCATGTGCAGGCCGACCCTGCAGCCGCGAATTTCATGACGTTCTTCCTTGATCGCATGAGCCCGCGCTATGCCTTCAACAGCATGCCGCAGACCATGAGCCGCGCGTACAGCGGGTACGACTATCGCTCGATCATGCACTACGCCCGCAACAGCTTCGGCATGACGCCGGATGGCCTGACCTCCAATACCAAACCACCCGGCATGGATATCGGTATACGCGAAGGCTATTCCGCCGGAGATCGCGACACGCTGCTGCGCATCTACGGCGCGCCACCCACCGCCACCACCATCACCAGCAATCCGCCGGGGCTGCGTGTGCTGGTGGATGGAAATTTTGTCGTCACGCCGTTGACTGTCAACTGGGCCATCGGCTCGGTGCACCAGCTCGATATTCCCGTTGGTTTGCAGTCGGCAAGCGGCGCTTCATTTTCGTTTGGACGCTGGAGTCACGATGCCGAACCCGTACCGCAGGGCGCGCAAAGCTGGAGCGTGATCGCCGGCAAAGACTATCCCGGCCAGCCTGCCGGCGCGCCGGAGACCACCGTGCTCACCGCCAACTTCGTGCGGCTGCTGAATATCAGTTACGCGGCGACAGGTGCAAATTCGCTCGGCAGTTATTCGATTACACCCGAGACCACGCCCTGGCCCGGCTCAACTTCCCTGTTCCGGCCTTCAACCAAATTTACGCTCAGTGCCCAGGGCAACGCAGGTGCGCAACCGACGTTTGGCTGGGCCAGCGCTTTCAGCATTGCCGGTGGATTTGGCGGTGGCGCCGGTTCAGCGGCGTCGGCCACACTGCGTGTCTCCGAATCCGTGGCCGCACAGCTCCTGAGCGTCAGTTTCTCCTCGCCGCCTGGATTACTGCTGACCGCCAGCGGCCCCGGCGTTGATCGTAGCCTGGCCGCGTCGGTCACCGGCCCCAATTCGGTCGCGAGCGTGTTGATGCCCTATTCACGCAGCGGTGCCGGCACCTACACCATCACGATCGCCGACACACAAACGCGTGGCACCGATGAGCGTTTCGTCCTCGACGGCATCGATGGACTCGACAGTCCTTTTGCGAATACGGTGACGGTATCCAATACATCGGCATTCACGCCCGTCAACGTGCGGCTTCACAAGGAAGTGCAGACGGTGGTGCAGCGAAATCCCACCTGTGGCGGCACGCTGGCGCTGTCCGATGCCGGACCGTGGCATGCGTACGGCACTGTGCTCAATTCCACCGCAACGCCCAATTCCGCTGTTGTGTTTGCGGGCTGGACAGGATCGGTGTCGGGAATGAATCCCGCCATCAGCACGGCGATCGGCGACACCGTTCCTGAAATCATCGCCAACTTCAATACGATTGCCGAGCCGCTGGATATTTCCGCTCTCGCACCAGGCGGCGTGACGGGCAGCGGTCCCTGGACCATTGAAATCCGCGGAAGCGGATTCACCCGTGCCACCCGTGTCGCCGTCAGTGGCCGCGCGCTGGTGCCGGAATATGTCGATGCGCATTTGCTGCGTCTCACGCTCACCGGCGCCAATCTTTCGCCCACCGGCAAGACGGCGATCTATCTCTACAACGGACTCGGCGGCAGTTGCTTTGCGTTCTCGCACACCGCAGCGCTCGACGCGCTGCCCAGCTCCGCCACGCTCACCGACTACACCGACATGTGGTGGGCCGGCGCCGCCGAAAATGGCTGGGGCATGTCGATCACGCAGCACGGCGCGTTCCAGTTTGCGGTGCTGTATGTTTACGATGCCGGCGGAAAACCGATCTGGTACGTAATGCCCGGCGGCGCATGGAATCCCAATCGCACGCGCTTCACCGGCACGCTCTACCTGCCGACATCCTCGCCCTTCAATGCCTATGACACGTCGCAGTTCAAGGCGAACGCGCCGGTCGGCACGGCGACGCTGGCGTATTCCGGCACCGGCACCGCTACGCTCACCTACGTCATCGACGGCATCGCGGGTAGCAAGGCACTGTCACGACAAATTTTCGGCAGCGGGCAGGCGCCGATGCAGGTGAATGACCTGTGGTGGAATCCGGCGGAAAGTGGCTGGGGACTGAATATTGCGCAGCAGGGCGCGACGCTGTTTCCGGTCTGGTACACCTATGACGCAGCGGGGAAGGACACGTGGTTTGTGGTGCCGGGGGGGACGTGGAACGGAAATTCGTTTACCGGGGATATGTACGGCACGACGGGGTCGCCATGGTTGGGGGCTGTCTACAATCCATCGGCGCTGGTGGTGACGAAGGTGGGCGCGATGACGTTGAGTTTTAGTGATGTGAACAATGGGGTGATGACGTATACGGTGAATGGGATTACGCAAAGTAAGGGGATTGTCAGGCAGCCGTTTTAGGTTGGTGTTTTTTGTTTCTTGGCGAGCAGTATTAGGCGCGCAGAAACTAGCGTAGTTGTTCCGCGAAGGCGGAGAACAAGTGTGGCTAGCCTCAACCCAACCACGGTTCGCCCTGATCCTTCGAGAGCCTCAGGACAGGGCACGTTTCGCGTATCGAAGGCCATCAATGAGCTGACTGGCGCGGATGATTCGGCGTCCCTCAGTCTATTCACCGTTCGCCCTGAGCTTGTCGAAGGGTCGGGATGGGCGGATGGTCGTGGATTAATTCAGGCATCGCACCCGGCAGTGTGGCCCGGGGTTGCCGGGCGGCTAAAGCGCGTCGAAGCATGCTTCGCGAAACTCCCGCCTCACCCCATCGCAACTAAGCGACGACCGGCCAAGACGGCAAAGCCAGGACGACAAAAGCAAAGCCATCTGCCACCACCAAAAAGAAAGTTGCGAAAAATCCTGAGCGCGCTGACCCGGCCGCAAAGCACCGATGGACCGCCCGCGGTGGGTGATAATGCGATCCCATGAATACCATTCGCCTCTCCGCCCACGACGGGCACGTGCTCACCGGCCATCGTTACGATCCTGCCGGTCCCTTGAAAGGCTGTGTGGTCATTGCACCTGCGATGGCCGTGCCACAATCGTTTTACGCGGCCTTCGCGGAATTCCTGATGGCCGACGGTTATGCAGTGTGGACCTTCGACTATCGCGGCATCGGTGAATCACAGCACGACTGCAAGCGCGGCGCGCCGGGCGATCTTAGCGAATGGATGAATCTCGATTACGACGCGGTCATCTCGCAAGTGGCTAACGAGCATCCGGACGTTCCGCTGTTTGCGGTCGGCCACAGTTTCGGCGGGCAGTGCGCGCCGTTATTGCCCTCGCGCGAACGCCTTGCGGGGCTCATCAACATCGCCGTGGGAAGCGGTTCGTTGCGCCACAACACGCCGAAGATCCGCCGCAATGCGCGATGGATGTGGCACCTGCTGGTGCCGGTGCTCTGCCCGTTTTTCGGTTATTTTCCGGGCGCGCGCATCGGCGTGATCGGTGACGTGCCGACCGGCGCGATGTTCCAGTGGCGCAGCTGGTGCCTCACGCCCGATTACATCCTCACGGGGCAGCCGGGTGCACGTGATGCGTATGCCAGCGCGGAATTTCCGGTGCTGGGATTGACGTTTGCCGATGACGAGTTGTTGCTGGAAGAGGGCTCCCGCATGCTGCATGCGGCGTACCAGAAAACCACACCCGACTATCGCGTCATTTCGCCTGGCGACGTGGGCATGCCGCGCATCGGGCACTTTGGTTTCTTCAAGCCGGCCAGCAAACAGTCGCTGTGGCCGATGGTGACGGACTGGATGACCGCAACCGCGGCGGAGTTACCAAACTGATGTACGAAACTGATGTACGCAACTGATGTACGCAACTGATGTACGAAACTGATTCACGCGGCCGATTTATTTTTTTCGCGTGACGCACGCGAAGTCATCAGCTATCGAGCCACTTGATGATCGGCTGCCATTGCGCGAGATCCTGCACAACGGTCGAGGGCGCCATGTCGAAAATCGATTTGCCTTCAAACGCAGCGGTGACGTAGTTCTGTGTGTCGCGCAGGTGCGTGAGGACCGGCAACTCAACCGGCGCTAAAAATTCATCGAGCTTCTCCGCCGCGCGCGTGCGTGCATCAACGCGCATGCCGACGATGGCGACAAAGGCCTTGCCCTTGCGCACCGATTTTTCGCCCATCAATTCCTCGAGGAAAATTCGCGTGGCCGCAAGGTCAAAGCTCGAAGGCACGATCGGCACGATGACCTTCTCCACGCGTTTCACCAGGTCGGCCAGTTTTTCGCCGTGCAGTCCTGCCGGTGAATCGAGCACCAGCACACCTTCGCCGGGTTTCTGCCTGCCGCTGTCCAGTCGCTGGATCGCCGGCAAGTGCGCAGGCCGGGTGGACAGCCAGTGCAACGCCGATTTTTGCCGGTCCAGGTCCCACAGGAATACCTGCTCACCGCGAGACGCGAGATAACCGGCCAGGTTGGTGGAGAGGGTGGTCTTGCCGGCGCCGCCCTTGGGGTTGGCGATCAGGATGGTTTTCATGGCGGAATGTGCGGGTGGAAGTTGGGGACAGGCATCACGCTATCAGATAAGCGGCGGTGAAGCTTGATGCGGGACTTTCATTGTACGGGAACTGTAAAAATACGTAGAACGCCATTGGGCGGGCCTTGCAGGGCGAAAATGGCCGGAGAGGCGCTCCGGATATAGAGTTTCATTTTCAAAATACCGATCGCGCGCTGTTTTGCGCCCAAGCTATGATGCCGCATGCGAATCGTGGTCATCGGCGGGTACGGCAATTTTGGCGCGCGCATCTGCCGGGGTCTTGCGCCTGATCCCTCGCTGCAAGTCATCGCCACCGGAAGAAATCCTTCGTCGGCTCCCGGGGATTTCGAGGCGAGCCACATCGAAACGGCCGCGCTCGATATCACGCATCCGCAATGGCAAGACGCGCTCCGCCACCTTTCCCCTGACCTCGTCATTCATTGCGCCGGACCTTTCCAGCAGCAGGGTTACGAAGTCGCAAGAGCTGTACTCGCCTGCGGCGCGCACTACATTGATCTTTCGGACGGGCGCGATTTTGTGGCCGGGTTCGCGGCGGCTGTGAACGCCGATGCTGTGCGCGCCAGCCGCATCGCGATCACCGGTGCCAGCACGCTACCCGCACTGTCTTCGGCCGTCGTCGATGAGTTTCGCGACAGATTCTCGCTTCTCGACAGCATCGACACCGTCATCGCACCCGGCCAGCACGCGCCGCGCGGCGTGGCTACGATGCGCGCCGTGCTGAGCTATGCCGGCCGGCCGTTCCCCGTCTGGCACGACGGTGCCTGGCAAAAAATGTATGGCTGGATGCATCTCGAAAGAGTTCGCATCGGCTCGCTTCCGGCGCGACTCAGCGCGGTCTGCGATGTGCCGGATTTGGCATTGTTTCCGTCGCGCTATCCGGGAATCCGCTCGGCCCGTTTCCGCGCCGCCCTGGAAGTGGGCATGCAGCACCGGGCGCTGGCCATGATGGCATCGATCCAGCGCGCCGGAATTAGTTTGCCGATTGATGCACTTGCACCGCTGATGGAGCGCATGGCTGGGTGGTTCAACGCAGCCGGTACCGGCAATGGCGGCATGATGGTCACCATGGCAGGCACGGCGCAAGGCGAGGGTGCGCTCACACTGCGCTGGTCGGTGCTAGCACCTGACAATCACGGCCCGGAAATTCCCTGCATGCCCGCCATCCTGCTGGCGCGCAAACTTGCCGCCGGACAGCTTTCCGCGACCGGCGCGATGGCGTGCATGGGCCTGCTCATGCTCCAGGATTTCGCGCCAGAATTTGCGAAATGGGGCATGCGCACCAATGTGGAAGAAGTGCGATAAAGCCGCTAGCGGCACATGCTGCATTCCGGCCGCGGAAAATAGATAATGTTTTCTCAGCACACTAAGGATTTCGCATCATGATGACCTCACTGGTAATCACCCTGGTCGGCCCGGATCGTCCCGGCCTCGTCAGCGCCGTATCCGACAAGGCGGCCGAGTTCGGCGCCAACTGGGCCGACAGCCTGATGGCCAATCTCGCCGGGCAGTTTGCGGGCATTGTGCATCTGCAGGTCGCGGCCAAGGACGCGGACAACCTCATGGAAGCGCTGCGCGTGTTGCAATCGCCGGGAATGATGATCTCGGTGGCAAAAGGCGACGCCGGCGCCGGCACGGCGCCGACGCGGCGCCTCAAGCTCGACCTGGTCGGGCAGGATCGCCCCGGCATCATCCGCAGTATTTCCAACCAGCTGGCACAGCGAGGCATCAGCATCGAAAAACTGAAAACCGAAATCACCAGCGGCGCGATGTCGGGCGAGCAGATGTTCCAGATGAATGCGCTGCTGCTGGCGCCGGCGGCGCTGGATGATGACGAATTGCGCAACGGTCTCGAAGGGCTGGCGAACGAGTTGATGGTGGATATTTCGCTGGACGATTCGAAGGGCGGCTGATGCGACGGGTCGATCTATTCTCGCGCAGGGTGGCGATCCTTGCCGCGATGGCGATATCGCTACCCACCCATGCCGCGATGCTGGAATTCGACGAATACCTGCAGCGCGCCGAAGCGGCACGCGCGCGCAGCGATTGGGAGTCGGTGGCCAACCAGTATGCGCAGGCCATCAATCATCCCGACCTGCCGAAGGACGGCGTCACACGCAGCATGGTGAACCTGGAGTACGGCCGCGCGCTGGGCGTGATATGCCAGTACGAGGAAGCCGAAAAATACCTGTTGCGCGCGAAAGACATTGCGGAAAAATCAGGAGCGCCGATGTTTTCCGTGTTGTACGAATTGGGATCGATCAGCGTGGCCGAAAAAAAATATGCGAACGCATCGATTTATTTTTCCGGTGCGGTGCCATCGATTGATCGCGATGCGCGAGCGAAAAATACACCGTTGATTGTTGCCGATGCGTACGAAAAATTCGCGCTGGCGTTGACTGCCCTGGGCAAGGCCGATGAAGCCGCAGCAAGGCGCGCCGACGCTGCAAAGGTTCGAGAGACCAGGCTGCGCCCCGCGCCGCCCGGAACCATCACGCCCTACGGCGCACAGTGCCAGAAATAAACTAACGGAACGTCCGCAGGTACGACACGGCCACGCCGTGCACCCGGTATTGCGCCGGTATCTCGTTGGCGCCGACCACGTTCGCCAGGGTCGCGGCCCCCACATATTGGTACGCCCAGTCGGCACTATTGAGCCGGCGGTAAGAATAATTCAACCGCAACGTGCTGCGTGCATCCATCAGGTAACGCACCCCCAGATTGATATTGTCCGAATGCATGCTGAGATCAGGCAACGGAGTCGCGGGATTCTGCGCGGCCGATACGGCAGGCCCGACCGTGGTCGATATCGGCGTGCGGCCGCGCACGAAAATCGCATCGCCGGTCAGTTCCAGCCTGCCGCCCAGCAGCCTCTTGTATTTCACGCCGAATCCGATTGACGAGGTGCGATCCGCCAGTTGGTTCAGCCAGTCGGCATCGGTGGTACCGGCCACATTGACGTTGGCAATCTGCCGCGTGCGCTCGCGCGAGCGCGAATCTTCCAACGTGTAGAAAAGAGTCGCGTTGAAATCTTCGCTGAATGCATAGCCGAGATCCGCGCTTGCCGACCAGCTATTCGCGCTGAATACGCCATAAGGTGATTTGGGATAGCGGTCGCGATTGACGTCGAGGCGCATTTGCAGCGACAGCGCAACATCGGGTAGGTAGCCCGCCACAAAGCGGAGCCGTTCGCGATCCCGATCCGCCATATAGAACTTGCCCGGCAGCGGCACATTGCGCACGCACTCAAGTGGCACGGTGCAACCGTTGGCCGCGACCAGCGCAGCGATGTAGGCGTCCGACGTGTAGCTCGAAAAATAGGGCAGGTTGTACAGGTATTGCGTGCCACGCCGCTGCAGCAGCGCGTAGCCGGCGGTGCCGGTCCAGGCGCCCATGCTGGTGCGGCGCAATTCGATGCGATAGGTATTTTCCGTTGCCTGCTCGACTTCCGCGAAGGTGCGCTTGATGTCCTCGTAATCCCAACCTGCCTTCACGGCCATGCCGGGAATGATCCGGTAGTCCGCATCCACCGTCAGCGTTTCCTGGCGGCGACTTCGTGGCAGGTTGGTGCGGATGCGGTCACTGTTGCTGCCGGGTTGCGGTTGAAGCTGGATATCGCCGCCGATGTAGATGAATTCCGATTGCGGTGTCTTGTTGTCGCGGTCTTCGTAGCGCAGCGAGGCATTGAGCGAGAGATTCTTGAGCGGCCGCATCGACAGCCGCGCATTGAGGAACGTGGTTTCGACCAAGCCGTTGAGCGACGTGCGCGGTAATGCGCTTGAGGTCAGGCCCGGTGTAATGGTGTACGGCAGGAACAGTTCGTTCTGCGTCATGCGTCCGCGCGTGCCGGTCAGCGTAAGGCGTGTGGTTGAGGAAAAATCGTACGCGCCGCTGGCGCCGAACTGGTGAAACTGGTTGTCGGGTGCGACGCTGATGCGCCCGCTGTCGAGCGGAAAATTGGCGGTAAGCCCGGTGTTGCCGCCCACCCAGGTGGCATTGCTGTACGGGTTTTGCCACGTCACGGAATGGAGGTTGTTGCGAAAAATCGAGCCATGGTAAGTGAAGGTAAATCGCAGGTCGTCTTCGCTGAAGGCGAGGCTGGCGTCGATCAATTGGGTGGACGAATCCACCGGTTCGGGCAATAGCACTGACCGTGCATTGCCGCCATTGCTGCCGAATTCCGCGCCGCGGATTTTGCTGCCGGTGTTGTCGTCATTACGCAGGCTGGCGCGCAATTCCCACTCGCGGTTGAGTGCATAGCTCATGCCGATTTCACTGCGCTGGCGTTTTGATTCGACATCAAAATTTCGCAGGCTGGAGGCGAGCGAACGCATGCCGCTGGTGTCCGCGCCACGCACGAATCCCGCCGGCAACGAAAGCGCGTTCGTACCCGCGCCGAGGAACGGTGTCTGGTAACTGTCCGACCGCAAGCGCGGCGTTTCGTCGTAGCCGAAGTTGATTCGATAGGCGCCTTGCCGCCCATATTCTCCGGCGAGCGAGCGTGAATCGAGTCCCAGGTTGGTGCCGATGAGGCGCCAGCGCGTCTTGTCGTCTTCCGGATTGCCGAATGCGTATTGGCTTCCGCGAAGATCGAAATTGCCGATGAAGAATCCGCCCTTCCGGTCAAGCCCGGTGTAGTTGCCGGCAGCGAATGTGCCGTCGCTCAAGTAGCCGGCGCCGATTTCGATCTTGCTTTGGGGCCGGGTGAGTTCGGTGAGGGCGTCGGTGTCTTTGCTGGGCTCAGTTGATTCGGCCGCGCCAACTGAGGTGAAAAATACGCCGCACATCGCAAACGCGACGCTCGTCATGAAAACGCCGTCGTCCCCGCGCAGGCGGGGTCCCAGCGGCGTATTTTGTTCTCGCGCGGCGAACGACACTGGGTTCCCGCCTGCGCGGGAACGACGGTAGTGATTTGAGAAAAATTCGGCGAATGAAAGCATCGACCACATCGCGCTATCGCGTAAACCGCGCCCCCGACGGATGATTGCTGCCATGTATGGCCGAATGACAGTTCAGGCACGCGCGCAGCAGCATCTGGGACGAGGGCGCCGTGCCTCCCGCGGCCTGCGGCAGCGTCCGTCCGCTGAACGCCGGCGTCGTGTGGCCGTCACCTGCGTGGCACCCCTGGCACAACCACGGCGGCCGCGCTTTCAGCAGCGGTGAAATATTGGAGCCATGCGCGGTGTGGCAATTGCTGCAGTCGTCGGAGACCGGCGGATGTTCCCAAAGGAACGGCCCGCGTTTTTCCGCGTGACAGGTGTAGCAAGTCTCGTTGATCGTGTTCTTGAGGAGAAGCTTGGGGCCGGTCGAGCCGTGTGCGTTGTGGCAATCCGAGCACACCGTTTTCCCCGCAACCACGGGATGCGTGGACAAATAATGTACCTGCGCGCGCTGCGCCTTGTGGCATGCGAAGCACACTTCGCTTTGTGTTTCGCGTGAGAGGGCCTTGTCCTGCGGTTGGTGAACCTGGTGGCAGCTTGCGCAGGTGAGATCGCCGCCCTGGTGCGCGCTGCCCAGCCAGTGCGTGCGCTTGCCGGCCTTGTGGCAATTGAGGCAGGTGCGGCTCTGCACGTCGACCGACGATTTGTTGGCACCGCTGAATACAAAATCCGGCGCAGGCCGCGCTATGGCGTCATCGATGTGCCGCACATGCGCGCGGCTGGAACCATGACACGCCTGGCAGCCGGGTTGCGAGGCGACGCCATGGCGCGTGCGGTGAATCGACAGGATCGGTTTTTTCTCATTGGCGTCATGGCAGCGGGTGCAGACAGCATCGCCGCTGATCCCGGGAACCAGTACCGGCAAACTCTCTGCAGCGCGGACCACTTGCCACGCAAATAACGACAAGCCAAGCGCGAGGGTCAGGCAGACGCACCGTATCAAATCGGTAAGTATCCCGACGGCAGGTTTGTCACACCGCCCTGTTAATGCTGCAAGCATTCCGCAGTCTAATACACTCAATTGTGCTGGCGCTGCCCGCTGGGCGATTTCCGCTGGGGATGCGATACGGTTTGCAGCTGCAATTTCCTGGGGGCGACGAATGACATCGGCGCGCGCGGGAACAGGTATTCATCACGTATGCTGTCACCAGAATAATATATACAGGGAGTTTTCTTGAATTTTCTTTTTTGCCCGCGTCGTTTTGACGCGCTCCGCCTTGTTTTGCGTGCTTTCTTTCAGCTGGGTTTTCCCGTCATTTTGAGCTTTCTGTCCGCGCTTACTTCGACCGCGCATGCAGAACCGAAGCCGTACACGATCGGCCCGGCGCCCAAGTGGGTGGCGCCAGTCGCGCTGGATTTGGCGGACCACGCACCGGTCGCCCAGACTAGCCAGGGCGTGCACTACCTGCTCACCGACACCCAAGTGAGCCTGGAGGAGGGCAAGCGGGTAATTTTCCGGCGCCTGGCGACCAAGGCATTGGACGACAAGGGTGTCGAATCCACTGCACATATTGAGATTCGATTTGATCCTGCATACGAGTCCCTGGCACTGCATTCCATCGATGTTTACCGGGAGAAAAAGAAAACTTCGAGGCTTGGTGGCGTGACGGTTCGAGTCCTGCAAAGAGAGAAGGAACTGGAATACCGTATCTACGATGGCAGCAAGACCGCGAATGTCTTTCTGGAGGATATCCGTGCTGGCGACATAGTTGAGTACGCGTACTCGATTCGCGGCACCAACCCCGTTTTCGCCGACCGTTTTTTCGGCAGGTTCGAGCTGCAGTGGCGTGCGCCAGTGCATCAGCAGTACGCGCGGCTGCTTTGGCCTGCCGCGCGCAAGATCTTCTTTACCAATCGGAACACCACCATCAAGCCTGCTACCCGGGACATTGGCGCGTTGCGCGAGTACGTTTGGGAAAAGAACAATGTGCCGCCCCTGTCAGTTGAAGACAACGCACCGGACTGGTTCGATCCTTATCCAGTCGTGCAATGGGGTGAATTTTCCGGCTGGGGCGCCGTGGCGAAATGGGCGGTGCCGCTGTACCAGACCCCCGCTACCTTGAACGCAAGGCTTCTAGCGGAGGTGGCTCGAATTGCCGGCGCCCAAAGCAGTCCGGAAGACAGGCTGATGGAAACACTGCATTTCGTGCAGCGTGAGATTCGCTATCTTGGCGTGGAGATCGGCCCGGGCTCGCATGCACCGTCCGCGCCCGGCGTGGTGCTGGAGAGGCGATTTGGCGATTGCAAAGACAAAGCGCTGTTGACGGTTACGCTGTTACGAGCGCTCGGTGTTGCAGCCTCGCCCGCGCTGGTAAACACAAAGCTGGAGCGCAGCCTTGGTGAATGGCAGGCCAATCCCGGCGCATTCAATCACGTGATTGTTAGAGCCCGCGTCAATGGCCGCGACTATTGGGTCGATCCGACCCATGAGCCACAACTGGGAGGGATTACGGCCCTGGTGCAGCCTAATTTTGGATATGCGCTGGTAGTCGATCCTGCCAGCCATGAACTTTCGCGCATGCCGGACGCGGCCCTGACGAAGCAGGCGATCCACTCTGTTTTCAACGTACAGGCCGGCCTCAACGAGCCGGTGCAATATCGCATCGTCACGGTCTACGAGGGCGACGGTGCGGAACGCATGCGCAGCACCCTGGCCTCGTCGAGCCGTGAGGAGCTGCAAAAGAAATACCTGAATTTCTATGCGCTCGACTATCCCGATATTGCGGTGGTCAAGCCGTTGAAGTCGATCGACGATGGGGCGCTCAATAAATTGACGACCGAGGAACACTACGTCATTCGCAATTTCTGGAAGCCCTCTGCCAAGGGAAACAGATCGGAAATGCAGGTGCTTTCGCCGGAGGTTTCGACGTTCCTGGCGCGCCCAAAAGATCTCATCCGTACTTCACCCTTGCCGGTACGCTTTCCCTTTGAGCTGACTCATGTCACGGAAGTGCAATTGCCTGAAAAATGGGACATCAAGAACGAAAACCTGGTCGTCGACGATCCGGCATTCAGGTTTGAACATTTGCTGGAAGTAAAGGGCAACGTCATTGTGCTGACCGATCGAGTTGTCACCAAGGCCGACCATGTACTGCCGGCGGACACCGCTCGATATGCCGCAAACCTGAAGAAAGCCTACGATGAGGTGGGCATAACGCTATACGGGCGCGATGCCACGGCGCTTGCGGCGCGGCCCTTTTACATGCGTGTGAACTGGCCGATTACCCTGCTTGCGATCATGTTTGTGGCCGGCGCGATTTGGCTTGCGTGGCGCGTCGACAGGTATGACCCACCGGCTGCCGTACCACCGGGCACCAGGGCGCGGGATTTTGGTGGCTGGCTGGTGCTCCCGGCCATCAGCGTAACGGTGACACCGTTCAAGATGGCCTACGAGCTCTGGGATTTGTTGCCGGCATATGCACCCTCGACGTGGGACGGCCTGACGACGGTAGGGGAAGCCGCCTATCACCCGCTATGGGCGCCGCTAATGATTTTTGTGCTGGCTTTCAATATCGTGCTGCTGGTCATGAGTGGGCTGCTGATTTACCTGATGTTCAAGAAGCGCAGCAATTTTCCGCGTGTGTGGGTGGCCGTGATGGGAACCGCGACCGTGGTCGCCTTTCTCGATCTCTGGTTCACGCAATCTATTCCGCAGGCGGCCTCAGGGGTTACTTCCAAAGACTGGGCTGCTGCTATCCGTGGCCTGCTGGCGTTTGGCATATGGGGAACGTACCTGCTGGTGTCGAAACGCGTTGCGTGGACGTTCGTGAATACGAGGCGCGCAGCTGCGGCTGACGAATCGGACGTGGACAAAGACAAGGACAAGGACAACAGCGAACAGCCGCCGCAGCCTGCAGGCCCGGTGGAAGCGATGCCCCAGGCGACGACCTGAGCGAGTCGTCGACAGCATCGCACGCGCCGACGGTTGTCGCCACGCGTGAAGCGGCGTATCTTCGCGGGAGACCGGCACCGCTTGCGAATGCAAGCCGGCGCATGCGGCGCAATCCGCATGCGACCGCAAACCGCCATCACGGTATTTATCGGTTGGAGGAGAAGCAGAGATGAGGAAGGACGCAAACCCGGCGACGGAAGCAAATCCGACGGCGGGGAATGCCACGTTTACCAGCATCGAGGCCAGCACAGGCGAAGACTGGCAAACAATCGTCGGGCATTTTTTGCCTTACTCGAAAGCGCTGCCCGGGCGCATTCTTTCGCACCTCAAGTTGCTGGACGGCGATTTCGGCGGCTTTCCGGTGGACCGCCTCACCCACTGCCTGCAGACCGCCACGCTGGCACATCGCGACGGACGTGATGAGGAATATGTGGTGTGCGCGCTGTTGCATGACATCGGCGACACGCTGGGCAGCTACAACCATGCGGACATCGGCGCTGCAATCCTGAAACCCTTCGTGTCCGAGGCCAACCACTGGATGCTGGCGCATCACGGCATTTTCCAGGGCTATTATTTCTTTCATCACCTGGGCATGGATCGCAATATGCGCGATGCTTTCCGCTCTTCGCCCTATTTCGCGCAGACAGAGGAGTTCTGCGCGCGCTTCGATGGTCCGGCGTTCGACATAAAGGCAGAGACACTGCCGCTGGAATTTTTCGAGCCGATGGTCGAGCGCGTGCTGGCCCAGCCGCGCAATACGATGTATCGCCCCGCGCAGGAAAAAGCGGCCGCCTGACCGCAATCAGCGGTTCGTATCAACGCTTCGTGTCTACTTTTCGCCTTTACATTTATCTCCCAGGAGTTCACCGCATGGATGCAAGCACCCGCACCCAACCTGCCCCGCAGCCTGGTACCAAACCGTCTGCCTACCCCTGGGTGGTGGTGGCAATCCTGATGGTCGCGTACGTGTTTTCTTTCGTGGACCGGCAGATCCTGAACCTGCTCGTTGGCCCAATCCGGCGCGATCTCGGCATCAGCGATACGCAGATGAGTTTGCTGATGGGATTTTCCTTTGCGATTTTCTACACCATCCTCGGCATACCACTGGGACGGCTGGCTGACACCTGGAACCGGCGCGGGCTGGTCGCCGCGGGTGTGGTGGTGTGGAGCGTGATGACGGCCATGTGCGGCCTGGCGCAATCGTACTGGCAGTTGTTCCTGTTCCGTATCGGCGTGGGCGTGGGCGAGGCCACACTTTCGCCGGCGGCGTATTCCATGATTGCCGATTATTTTCCGCCTGAGCGGCGAGCGACGGCTATTAGCGTCTATTCGATGGGTATTTACCTGGGCTCGGGCATTGCGTTCCTGGTCGGCGGGCTGGTCATCAAATTCGCGGTCGCGCAAGGCGCGGTGACGCTGCCCCTCGTTGGCGATGTGCGGCCGTGGCAGGTGGTGTTTTTTGTACTGGGTCTCAGTGGCGTTATTTTCAGCCTGGCATTCCTGTTCGTGCGCGAGCCCGCACGTGGCGGCGTGCACGTGGCCGGCGGCCTGCCGTTCGGCACGGTGGTAGCGCACTTGTGGAAAAACCGCCGCGCGGTGCTGTGCCACAACATCGGTTTTGCGATGATTGCGTTCTGTTCGTATGGCACGGCCGCCTGGGTGCCCAGTTTCTTTATCCGCACGTTTGGCTGGAAAGCGGGCGAGGTCGGCATCATTTACGGATTGATCGTGATGGTTTTTGGCTGCGCCGGCATTTTGTTCGGCGGCTGGCTCACCGATAAGTGGCTGAAGCAGGGCAAGACCGATGCCGCGTTGCGGGTGGGAATCCTTGCGTCAAGTGTCGCCATTGCCGGCGGCGCATACCTGATGGCGAGTAACGGCAACATGGCTGCGATGCTGATGGTGCCGGCGGTGTTTGCGCTGGGCATGCCGTTCGGCGCAGCGCCCGCGGCCATCCAGGAAATTGTGCCGAACCAGATGCGCGGCCAGACCTCGGCGGTGTATCTTTTCATCGTCAATCTCATCGGGCTGGGGGTCGGGCCAACGGCTGTCGCGCTGGTCACTGACTATGTTTTCGCCAATGACCTGGACCTGAAATGGTCGATGCTGATTGTCGGCACGATCGCGAACCTGGTGGCGATTGTGTTGCTGATGGCAGGGTTGAAGCCGTATCGCGAGATGCGTGAACGGATGCGCGCAAGCCAGGCGTAG
>JBDTWS010000096.1:0-15736 GCA_040006575.1 Betaproteobacteria bacterium | reverse complement strand
CCTTCTGGTCGGTGATGAAATTCATGAACACGAGGCGGTCCTTCATCGCGAAGGCATCTTTCAATGCGCCCTCGACATCACCCGGTTTCTCGATTTTCATGCCGACGTGGCCATACGCTTCGGCCAGTTTTTCAAAGTCCGGTAATGCGTCCATGTACGACTCGGAATGGCGGTCGCCATGGAAGAATTGCTGCCATTGACGCACCATGCCGAGGTAACGGTTGTTCAACAAGATGATTTTGACGGGCAGGTGATATTGCTTGCAGGTCGAGAGCTCCTGGATGCACATCTGGATCGAGCCTTCGCCTGTGATGCAGGCTACGTCCGCATCGGGATGCGCGAACTTCACGCCCATGGCGTACGGCAAGCCGACACCCATCGTGCCCAGGCCACCGGAGTTGATCCAGCGGCGCGGCTTGTCGAACGGATAATATTGCGCGGCCCACATCTGGTGCTGGCCCACGTCGGAGGTGACGAATGCGTCACCCTTGGTTACTTCCCACAATTTCTGCACGACATACTGCGGCTTGATGATGTCGCCGCCGGTTTTGTATTTCAGGCAGTCCTTGGCGCGCCATTCCTCGATCTGTTTCCACCATTCGCCCAGCGCCTTGGCATCGGGTTTCTGCTCGGCGGCCTTCAATAAAGAAATGAGTTCGAGGACCACGTCCTTGATGTTGCCGACAATCGGCACATCGACTTTCACGCGCTTGGAAATCGACGAAGGATCAATGTCGATATGAATGATCTTGCGCGTCGGATTGCCCGCGGCGAAATGCCCCGGGTTGCCGATCACGCGGTCATCGAAACGCGCGCCCACTGCAATCAACACATCGGAATTCTGCATCCCCATGTTGGCTTCGACCGTGCCATGCATGCCGAGCATGCCGACGAACTGGCGATCCGATGCGGGATATGAACCCAGGCCCATCAACGTATTGGTGCACGGGAAACCCAACATGCGTACCAGCTCGGTGACTTCATTCGATGCATCGCCCAGAATCGCGCCACCGCCGACATAGATCATCGGTCGCTTGGCATCCAGCAGCATCTGCATGGCTTTCTTGATCTGTCCAGTGTGACCCTTGTTGACCGGTTTGTACGAGCGCATTTCGACTGATGCGGGGTAAACGAACGGCGCTTTTGCTGCCGACACGTCCTTGGGAATATCAACGACGACGGGTCCGGGACGACCGGTGGTGGCGACGTAAAAGGCCTTCTTCAGCGTTTCGGCGAGGTCGGCCACATCCTTCACGAGGAAGTTGTGCTTTACGCAGGGTCGCGTGATGCCGACCGTGTCGCATTCCTGGAATGCGTCCTGGCCGATGGCGTGAGTGGGAACCTGGCCGGTGATCACCACCATGGGAATGGAATCCATGTACGCCGTCGCAATGCCCGTGACGGCATTTGTCACGCCCGGACCGGATGTCACCAGCGCGACACCGCACTTGCCGGTCGAGCGCGAATACGCATCGGCCGCATGCAAAGCAGCCTGCTCATGACGCACAAGGATGTGCGAAAAGGATTTCTGCTTGTAAATCTCGTCATAAATAACGAGCACCGCGCCACCGGGATAGCCGAATACAAATTCGACGCCTTCGGCTTCAAGGGCACGGCAAAGGATTTCAGCCCCGCTGAGCATTTCAACAGCGACAGGTGTAGAGGTGCCGGAAGTGGCCGGGCTTTGTGGAGCGTCCGAGAGTTTCATATTATTTGACAAGCAATGAGTAGGTTTACACAGAGGACAAAAATGCACGGCGCGCGCATAAGCGCTGCCGCATACAACATGTCCTGGATTATTGCTGCGCCGCGCTACCGTTTTGCAGTAACTCCGCGACGCTGTGCCCTGCTCACCGCGCCAAACCACCCTCGGGAGGGAAAAACCGGGGGTCGCCCGGCGGATTGTGCAGTGCAGAATAGAGCACCTTACCGATTGCCCGCTAAATGGTCAAGTTTCGGCAGGCAGTAACCAAGGGTAAATGACCGCGGTGGCCGAAACTTGATAGACTGCGGCTGGTGAAAAATACAACCGTTTCCAGCTGATCTTCGTAGAACAAAAACAACACGCGTCCTGAGGAAGATTTGGCCACCAGACAAGAAATGTCGGATTTCCTGGCATCCGTCGAAAAACGAGCATTCAAGCAGGCCGTCTATGCCGTGCGGCAGGACGAATCCGCCCTGGATATCGTCCAGGATGCGATGATGAAGCTGGCCGAGAAATATTCGGACCGGCCCAATACCGAATTCCCGATGCTGTTCCAGCGCATTTTGCAGAACGCCATCCGCGACTGGTTTCGCCGCCAGAAAGTGCGGTCAACCTGGACCACGCTGTTCTCGTCATTCGGCAGCAAGGACGACGACGATTTCGATATCCTGGAAACTTTGCAGGCGGAGGACACCTCAAACGTGCCGGTTTCACCCGCAGCACAGCTGGAACAATCCCAGTCCCTGGCGATAATCGAGCAATGCATTGCCAAGCTTCCCGGACGTCAACGCGAAGCTTTCATGTTGCGTTACTGGGAGGAATTTGATGTTGCGGAAACTGCGGCAGCAATGGGTTGCTCTGAAGGCAGTGTAAAAACGCATTGTTCACGTGCGGTACACGCACTTTCCATCATGTTGAAAAATCAGGGACTTACCCTCGAATCCGTACTCAGCCACACGGAAAACTGAGCAGAAAATCATGGATGAAAAGGAAATTGGACAGAAAGTAGCGCGCACCCTCGACTGGGGGCTGACCCGTCTTGCGGACGACAAGCTGGCGCGCCTGCACGCGGCCCGCCAGAAGGCCATGGGCGCTTATCGTGCGCCGGTCAAGGTGCTGGGCCTGGTGACAGTTTCGGGCCAGGCACTGGACATGGTTAACTGGATTCGCAAACCACTATTCTGGCTGCCGTTGTTGGCAATCGCGCTGGCTGTTTTCACCTATTCGTGGAATGGCGGCGATGACGATACCGATGCCGTGGGTGAACTGGATGCAAAGCTGTTGACGGGTGAACTGCCTATCGACGCATTCTTGGACAAGGACTTCGCTTCGTGGGTGAAAGAATCCTCATAGGTCTGCGCGCCTGCATTGCGCCAGTACTGGCGGTTGCCCTGGCAATCGCCAGTTTGCATTCCTACGCCGAGAGCAAGGACAAAAAGCCACCCAAGGCTGAGCCGCAAGTGCCGTGGAACAAAGTCTCCGGTGCGGAGCAGAAAATCCTGACGCCGCTGGAAAAAGACTGGAATCATCTTTCAGGAACGCAGCAGTCACGCCTGATTTCCACCGCCAGGCAATATCCGAAATTTGCGCCCATCCAGCAGGAACGCTTCCAGGAAAGAATCAAGGAATGGGCCGCGCTGACGCCGGAGCAACGCGTGGCGGCGCGCGAGAAATACCGGAACCTGTCAAAACTTCCCCCCGCCAAGCAACATGAATTGCGCGAAAAATGGAGTGAGAAGAAAGAAAAAACGCAGTCTCAGACAGCTGCTGAGCCGTCGCCTCCGGCCGAACAGCCGAAATAGTTGGTGAGCACTCCCAACACTGCAATTCCTGGCGCCATGCAGGCGCCCAGCATTCGCCGGCGCCTTGCCGCCCTACCCTACGAGGGATTGCTGGTACTGGCACTACTGCTCATTTCCGCATTCCCGCTGGCTGGGTTGAAAGGCATTACCTTGCAGGGCGCGCCGCATTTTTTCAGCCAGGTCTATTTCTTCGCCGTTGGCGCAGTTTATTTCACCTGGTTCTGGCGTCGCGGTGGTCAGACGCTGGCAATGAAAACCTGGAAATTCCGCGTGGTCGATGCAGCCGGGCAGCCACTAACGGGATTGCGTGCGTTTTGCCGCTACCTTGCCACGCTGGTGTTTTATGGGCCGGCGTGCGTAGGATTGGTGCTGCTTTTTTTCCCTAACCGGGTCAGTCCGCTGGTCACCATGTGGCTGTTCCTGCCAATCATCTCGTGCATCCTGTGGGCGCGCTTTGATCCGGATCGCCAGTTTCTGCATGACCGTCTGGCGGGCACCCGCCTGGTCAATGCCGGGTAGCTGGTTTTTCTAACCCGGCCGCGCTCGGCCCTGCAAGCTGGCCGCATATTCCTTCTGCGCCAGTAACGCCACCGCAATCGCCAGGAACACGAGCAGCGGAATCGCGGCACTCACCAGCGCCGGCCAGTTGTTCAGCACGGTCAAGTTGGATGCCAGCTGGTTGATGAAGTAAAAGCCCAGTCCCAGCATGATGCCCAGCAAGAGTTTCCCACCCAATCCGCCTGCACGATTGGACTGGATCGCAAACGGCAGCGCCAGCAACATCATGATGATGACCGTGGCCGGTAACAGGGCCTTGCCCCAGAAAGCAAGCTCATAGTGCGTACTGTTCTGTTTGTTGTCGCGAAGGTGATCGATATAAGCCGACAGGCTGAGCAGCGACATTTCATCCGGCTGCACTCGCAGCACGGCGAGGAGATCGGGGGTCATCGCAGTTTTCCACTGATCGAGCGGCAGCCGTTCCATGCGCGCCATTTTTTCCTTGAACGTGGTTTTCTCGACGTTCTCAAGTGACCATCCTGCTGTCTTCAAATCATAGGTCGCACGCTTGGCAATCCGGAGCGACGAAAGACGGTAGGCCGAATCGAATTCATAGATACGCAGGTCCAGCAATTGGGTGTCCACGGTAACGCTCTGGATATTGATGAATGCGTGATCGTCTTTCACCCAGAAACCCGAACGGAACTGCGTGGCCACGACCGAACTGGTCGCGGACACGCGCATGCGCTTCGCCATTTCCTCTGCGGCCGGCGCAATGAATTCCCCGAACAACAACGTGACCAGTGAGAACAAAAGGCCGATCACGGTTGCAAATCCGGCCAGTCGGACCAGCGACAAACCTGAAGACCGCATCACCGTCAGCTCCGATTGCGCAGAGATGCGTGCGATGGCGAACAGTGTTCCCATCAGCGCGGCAATTGGCAGGATCACGGCGATATGCGAAGGCTGCGACAACGTCACGTACAACAACACGACCGACAGGCTGTACCCGCCCTTGCCGACATCGGACAGTTCGCGAATGAGATCAAACAATGCGAACAGGGCGAGCAGCGCGATCAACAGCAGCAACGTGGCGTTGAAAATCTCTTTGGCAAGATATCGGAAAAGAATAGTCACAGCGCAGTGAGCTTAAGGAATAAATTTGAATTCGAACCGGATTCCAAATAGCTATCACGGACACGAAACTATGGGGCGACAAGCCATTTTAACGGCTGCGCCTTTGAAAAACTAACTTGAACAGATCCGGTTACGCCGTGCTGCTACCGCGCGCATAGGGCGGGGGCTTGGGGCTTCAGGCGATACCTACTTCAGCAGCACTGCCAGCCGCTCGCTGAACACGCGCGCCTCTTCCGCACCGCTGCCTTTGGTAATCGCATCGCGATAAGGCCCCACCAGTTCGCGTAAATCCGCCACGTTCCCCGCGCGCTCCAGTTTCAGCGTAAAGAAAAAAGACTTGATACCGAGTGCATCCACGACCGTGACATTCATGAAGTCCTTTGCCGCGCGAAAGCGGCTGAACTCATCGAGTGCAGGTGGTGGCTGGACGGCCTGCGCATCCGCCGCTCGCGATTCCTGCGTCGCAATACCGCCGGTCTTCTCGATCAGTTTCATGGCCAGCAACTGATCCAGGAAATCCGCCGGCGCACCGAGCTTGCCGGCCTCCTCCTGCAAAATGAGGACGGGCTGGTGGCCGTCGACCAGGATCAGCATCGTCCTGAGCCGCGGTGTCAGCTTGAGCTTCCGATTGCTCATTTCCTGCGCGCCTAGCGGGGTCTTGCTGTAGATGTCACCAGCACTCATTCTGTTCTCCTCAATTGGGACCATGACCGAAGGTTCTTGTTGTTCTGCCCCGTCGCTACTAAAGCACAATTCGATATGTTGCACAATAAGAGTGCACCGCTTCCGCTCCGCTCTGGTATTGACCGCGCGGTCAGTTGGAAAATTCGAAAAAGAAAATTCGGAAATGAAAAGGCGCGCAATTCGAGTGCAAAAAAAAGCCCGCTTTTCAGCGGGCTTTCCAGTTTTACAGATTCGTACCGTGCTGATTAATCTTGCGCGTACGGATCGACGTCCTTGGTTTCAGGAATAAACAGCATGCCGATGATCAGCGTCATTACCGCAATCACCACCGGATACCAGAGGCCGTAGTAGATATCGCCGGTCGCCGCCACCATGGCAAACGCCGTGGTTGGAAGCAGGCCACCGAACCAGCCGTTGCCGATGTGATAGGGCAGGCTCATCGACGTATAGCGGATGCGGGTTGGGAACAACTCGACCAGCAGCGCGGCGATGGGGCCGTACACCATTGTCACGTAGAGCACCAGTACGAACAGCAGCAGCACCACCATCGGTTTGTTGATGGATGCGTCTTCAGCCTTGGCGGTCAAGCCGGCGCCTTTTGCCGCCTCAAGCACGGTCTTCTGGAAATCCGCGATTGCTTTCTTGCTCTCCGGCGAGAAATCGTGGCGCTGTTCGTTCAGCGTGGCAACCAGCGGCGCGGTCATTTCCTTGTCGCCAATCTTGATCACGGCTGCGCTGCCTGCAGGTCCCGCCACATTCTGATAAGGAATATAGCTGGTGGTCAGGGCACGCTTGGCCAGGTCACAAGAACTGGTGAAGTCGATCGGACGTGCGATCGGGCTTCCCTGGAACGTGCACTGCGCCGGATCGGCCGTGACGGAAACGTGCGAGTTCTTCTGCGCGGCTTCCAGCGTCGGGTTGGCGTAATGCATGAGGGCCGGGAAGATCGAGAAGTACGTCGCCGCCGCGAGCAGGCAGCCCGCCATGATGATCATCTTGCGGCCGATCTTGTCCGAAAGCCAGCCGAAGAAGATGAAGAACGGCGTGCCGAGGGCAAGCGACGCCGCGATCAGGAGTTGGGCCGTGATCCCGTCCATCTTGACAATGCTGGTCAGGAAGAACAGCGCATAGAACTGCCCCGTATACCAGACCACCGCCTGGCCAGCCGTGAGGCCCAGCAGGGCGAGGATCACGATCTTCAGGTTTTTCCATTCGCCAAAAGATTCGGACAAAGGCGCCTTCGATGTCTTGCCTTCCGATTTCATGCGCTGGAATGCGGGGGACTCATTCAACGACAAACGAATCCACACCGAAATGGCCAGGAGGATGATGGACAGCAGGAACGGAATACGCCAGCCCCAATCGGCAAAATCCTTTTCACCCATGATCGTGCGGGTGCCGAGGATGATCAGCAGCGACAGGAACAGGCCCAGCGTTGCCGTGGTCTGTATCCAGCTGGTGTACAGGCCGCGCTTGCCCATGGGCGCATGTTCCGCCACATAGGTCGCCGCACCGCCATATTCACCGCCGAGCGCCAGGCCCTGCAACATGCGCAGGATGATCAGCAGCACCGGGGCCGCCATGCCGATGCTGGCATAGGAAGGCAGCAAGCCGACGATAAACGTCGACGCACCCATGATCATGATGGTAATCAGGAAGGTGTACTTGCGACCGATCATGTCGCCGAGGCGGCCGAATACCAGCGCGCCGAACGGCCGCACCAGGAAGCCGGCGGCGAACGCCAGCAAGGCAAAAATGTAGCCCGAGGTCGGATCGAGTCCCGAGAAGAATTGCTTCGCAATAAATACGGCGAGCGAGCCGTACAGGTAAAAGTCATACCATTCAAAAACGGTACCGAGCGACGAGGCAAAAATTACTTTGCGCTCTTCACTGGTCATGGGGGCAGATGCTCCCGCGGCCTGAGTTGCCATGTTTCCTCCTGTTTGTTTATCGATGAGCAGAAATTGCAGTGCTGCAATCCAGACTTGTCGCTGTTTTTCTTATTAGTCGATTTCGCCATGTCATTATTTCCATTGCTGGATGGCCAGGCGAAATCGTTAAAAACACTTCAACCGCCTTTTTTTGACTTCGGCTTTGTGTGAGCTTTTTAACACAAAGATGGTAAGGGCACGGCGAGGGCGGGGGCAATTGGGGTAAACCCTAAGCATCTGATTGCCAAGATTTTATTGTTGCGCCGCAGCATCGCCGGCGCCCGCGTCGGCGCCGGCATTGCCGGGGCTTCCACCACCGCGCAAGGTCATCTGCACCAGTTGCGCGACCGAGCGAACCTCCATTTTTTCCATCACATGGGCGCGGTGGACTTCGACCGTCTTGATGCTGATACCGAGCTCGTCCGCGATTTCGCGATTCAATTTCCCCGCGACCACCAGCTCAAGCACTTCACGTTCGCGCTGCGACAAAAGCAGCAGGCGCTCATTTTCGGATTTGCCGCGCGCATGGACCGCGCGAACCGCGGCATCACGCGCCAGGCATTCACGGACCAGTTCGATGATCTGCTTGTAGTCAAATGGCTTTTCAATAAAGTCGATGGCGCCGCCCTTGACGGCACGCACCGCCTTGGGCACATCGGCGCGGCCAGAGAGGAACAGCACGGGCATCACCACGCCCTTTTCATTCAGGTAGGCCTGCAAGTCCAGGCCGCTCATGCCGGGAAGGTTGAGATCAAGTACCAGGCAACCGGGTAATTCCGGCTGATAACACTCCAGGAAAGACTGCGCATCGGCAAACGATTGCACCTGCAGCCCTTCGCGCTTGATCAGCCAGGCCAGCAGCTCACGAATCGACTCGTCGTCATCGACGACGTAAACCGTCGCGTCGGCAGTGACGTCAGCAGCGGTGGCCTTGTTCATCGTGGGTCCCGTGCCGCCAGCAAGCTGGTCACACGCGCCAGCAGGTCACGAGTGGAAAATGGTTTGACGACATACTCGTCGGCGCCACTGTTCATTCCCTCATCCGCATCCTCAATGCCGCCTTTTGCCGTC
This sequence comes from Betaproteobacteria bacterium, assembly GCA_040006575.1. Taxonomy (GTDB): domain Bacteria; phylum Pseudomonadota; class Gammaproteobacteria; order Burkholderiales; family Usitatibacteraceae; genus UKL13-2. The sequence goes on along the minus strand of JBDTWS010000096.1, from coordinate 6,908 downwards.
AACATGACGACCGGAATATCCCGGTGCAAGGGTGCCGTACGCAGGCTGCGGCAGACCTCATGCCCACTCTTGCCGGGCAACATGACATCGAGCACCACCAGGTCGGGCCGGAAAGTGGCGAGGCATTCCAGCGCGGAAATGCCATCGCGCGCGACCAGCGTTTGGAAGCCCTTGCGCTGCATCAGGAATTCAAGTGAAGCGACGATGCTGTCTTCGTCTTCGACAATCAGGATGCGCTTGGTCATGTGCGGCTCATGGGGAAATACCGGTCTCGGCGTCCGCAGGATTGACCGGCAGCACAAACGAGAAAACAGAACCATACCCCAAGCGGCTTTCCACCCATAGCCTGCCACCGAGATGACCGATGATTTGCCGGCAGATCGGCAGTCCCAGTCCCGTGCCCTGCGGCTTGGCTTTGGGCGTATCGCCGGCCTGGCGGAATTTCTCGAATATCAATTCCTGGTCTGCGCTGTCGATGCCGATACCGTTGTCGGAAATGCTGACGCGAACGTTGCTGCCTTCCAGGATGAGCCGAACTTCAACTTCACCCGCGGCAGTTGCGCAGAATTTTGCGGCGTTGGAGAGCAGGTTCAGCAGCACCTGCATGATGCGGTCACGATCACCCTGCACCGTCATGGCGGCATCCGGTAGGTGCATGTCGAGCGTGATGCCCCGTCCGTTGAAAAGCGGCGTAGTCGCATTGATGGCCTCATTGACAACTTCGCGCAAATCCAGCGCCTCGTTATGCCATTCGGCCAGGCCTGATTCCAGTTTTGCCAGGTCTAGCACCTGGTTGATCAATCTCGTCAGCCGCTCGGACTCCTTGATGATGAGTACCAGGAATCGCTGGCGCTCATGCAAATCGAGGTCGGGATTGTCAGCGAGGATTTCCGAACAAGCGCGAATCGATGTCAACGGCGTGCGCAGTTCATGGGTCACCGTCGAGATGAAATCATCTTTCATGCGGTCAACCTCCTGCAGCCGCCTGTTGGCGGCCTGCAGGCTGTTGGTCACCTGCTGCAGTTCCTGCTGTTGCGTTTCCAGTCGATGGCTGTAGGCGATGACTTGCGATGTTTCATCGATGATGTTCATTACCTCATCGATGCCCAGCGGCTCCTCCTGCATGATCGTCGCCACCATCGTGCGCGCCGAGGCTGCGCCGATCGCGCCGGCGAGTTGGCGTTCGGCAAATTGCACCAGCATCGCGTCTGCGTTCAACTCGTCGGCCGAAGCGAGGCCGCGATCACGCGCGTAGGTACTGAACAATTCCGCCGCGCGTGCCGGCCCGAGGAAGCGCCCCAGCAATGTCTGCAATGCGGAGGCGGAGACGCGGCCACGCCAGACATGCCCGGGCTCGCCCGTCTGCGTGAAGACCTCAACGAACATCGTCGCCTGCGAGTGTTCAAACGCACTCTGGCGCGAGAACAGCGATACGCCAACATAGCAGCCGATGTTGGCGATCATGCTCCAGATCATCGCGTGCGTGATCTGGTCGAGCCCGCTGAGACCGAACAATTCGACCGGCTTCAGCAACGTCATGCCGAAGGGTCCGTATTCGATCAGCTCATTGGGCAGCCAGCCGGATTTTGCCAGCGCGGGCAGCACCAGCGTGTAGCCCCACACGACAAACCCCGCCAGCAATCCCGTGAGCGCTCCCTCGCGTGTCCCGCCCTTCCAGTACATGCCGCCCAGCGCAACCGGCGCGAACTGCGCGACGGCGGCGAACGACACCAGTCCGATCGACACCAGCGCGTAGGCTTCGCCGGCCACGAGGTAATAGATGTAGCCCAGGAACAGGATGATGACGATGGCAGCGCGTCGAATCATCAACAGCAGCCAGGAAAGATCGCTGCGCTCGGCCAGGCGCAATGCCTTCAATCGCAACAGCAACGGCATCACCAGGTCGTTGCACACCATGGTCGACAGCGCGATCGTTTCGAAAATCACCATGCCGGTCGCGGCCGACAAGCCGCCAACGAATGCAAACAATGCAACGCCTTCATGCTTGAACGCCATCGGCAGGATCAATACAAACGTATCCGCGTCAATATTGGTGTGCGGCAATGACAGCAAGCCTCCTAGCGCAATCGGCAATACAAAGATATTGATCGCCAGCATGTAGGCGGGAAACAGCCACACTGCCTTGCGCAGGTGCTTTTCATCGACGTTTTCGATCACGGCCACCTGGAATTGGCGGGGCAGGAAAATAATTGCCAGCATCGACAACACGGTGAGCCACGCCCAGTTCGCATAGCTGACGGCGGGGCCGCCGAACGGTGAAAGCAAAGGCGCGATCAGCGCATCGGCCTGTGCCCGCGAAAACAGGTCACCGAATCCATTGAAGACACCAAAGGTGACGAACAAACCGACGACCGTGAATGAAACCAGCTTTACCAGCGATTCAAAGGCGATTGCCGCGACCATCCCTTCGTGACGTTCGGCCGCGTCAAGGTGACGGGTGCCAAAAATCACGGTAAAAAAAACCAGCAGCAGGGTAATGAAAAAAGCCGTGTCCTGCATCGCCGCGACGGCACTTGACTTGCGTGGTATGACCATCTCCGGGTACTGCAGCAGGATCTGGAAGCTGGTGGAGATCGCCTTAAGCTGCAGCGAGATGTAGGGCAGGATGCCGACCACCGCAATGACGGTTACCAGGCCACCCAGCAAGGCACTCTTCCCGTAACGCGAAGAAATGAAATCCGCCAGCGAGGTGATGCGATTGAGCTTGGTGATGCGAATCATCTTGCGCACCACGAACCACCACAGCACGATCATCAACGTGGGCCCGAGGTAGATCGGCAGGAAGCCCACGCCATCGCTGGCCGCACGTCCCACGCTGCCGTAGAACGTCCATGCCGTCGCATACACCGCCAGCGAAAGACTGTAGAAATACGGATTGGCGATGATCGAACGCCCCTGGTCGGCGCGCCGGTCGGCGTAATAGGCAATCGCAAACAGCAGGCCGATGTATGCCAGCGACGCAACCGCGATAACCCATCCCTTAAACATGGATCATGCTTTGCGGCTAACCCGGATCCGGACGGTCTACAACGCGTGCGACCAGGAAGATCAGCAACGCCCAGGCAATGAACAGATACGCATACAGGACCGGCACGCCGAATATCATCCGCGGCAAATTAAACAGCGCCAACAGCGGATAGTTGAACAGCAGCACACCCAGCGCAAACAGGCTGAGCAGGCGCGGACCTCGCGAAGCTTTCTTATGCATCGGCTACTCCGGGGCAATCATTTTCCGGACAGGTCAAGGACAACAGCTGTAGATGACCGGCCGGCGCGGCTTCCCGTGGCAATACCCTGGAAAACCGCATCCACGCTGGTTCTCCGGGCATGTCGCATCGAAAATCCCGCTCAGGTACTCTGCTTCAACTGGTCGAGGATGGCGGGATTTTCAAGTGTGGAGATATCCTGCTTGATCTCCTCGCCCTTCGCAATTGAACGCAACAGGCGGCGCATGATTTTTCCCGAGCGCGTCTTGGGCAAGTTATCGCCGAAGCGAATGTCCTTCGGTTTCGCAATGGGGCCGATTTCCTTGCCCACCCAGTCGCGCAACTCTTTCGCCAGCGCCACTGCCTCTGCACCCGTGGGCCGCGCGCCTTTCAGTACCACGAACGCAACCACGGCTTCACCGGTCATGTCATCGGGACGGCCGACCACCGCAGCTTCGGCGACCAGTCGTGAATTCGACACCAGCGCCGATTCGATTTCCATTGTGCCCAGGCGATGGCCGGATACATTCAGCACGTCGTCGATGCGACCCATGATGGTGAAATAACCGAGCTCCTTGTCGCGCACGGCGCCGTCGCCGGCGAGATACAACTTGCCGCCCAGCTCTTCAGGAAAATAGGTTTTCTGGAAGCGTTCCGGATCATTCCAGATGGTGCGCACCATCGACGGCCACGGGCGCTTTACCACCAGGATGCCGCCATTGCCATTGGCCACGTCGTGCCCGGTCTCATCGACGATGGCCGCCATGATGCCCGGCAGAGGCAAGGTACAGGAGCCGGGCTTCAGCGGCGTCGCCCCGGGCAGCGGCGTGATCATGTGCCCGCCGGTTTCGGTCTGCCAGAACGTATCGACGATCGGACAATTTCCGCCGCCGATATTCTCGTAGTACCACATCCACGCTTCGGGATTGATCGGCTCGCCGACCGAACCCAGGATGCGCAGCGATTTCAAATCGTAATTTCGCGGGTGCGCCTTGGGATCGACTTCGCCCGCTTTGATGAGCGATCGGATCGCCGTCGGCGCCGTATAGAAAACGGTGACCTTGTGCTTCTGGATCATGTCCCAGAAGCGGCCTGCATTCGGGTAGGTGGGCACGCCTTCAAACACCAGTTCGGTGCCGCCCATCGACAGCGGTCCGTACGCTACATACGAGTGTCCCGTCACCCAGCCAATGTCCGCGGTACACCAGAAAAGATCGTCCGGCTTCAGGTCAAACGTCCACTTCATCGTCAGGTGCGCCCACAGCAAATATCCGCCGCTGGAATGCTGGATGCCCTTCGGTTTGCCGGTCGAGCCGGAGGTATAGAGAATGAACAGCGGATGTTCGGCATTGACCCATTCCGGTTCGCAGGTTTCGCTTTCTGCGGCCTCGACGTCATGCCACCAGTGGTCGCGGCCGGCGGTCATGTTGACGGGGTTGCCGGTGCGCTTGTAAACGATGGCGGTCTTCATGTGATCGCAGGCACCCAGCGACAGCGCCTCATCGACGATGGCCTTGATTGGCAGCGCCTTGCCACCGCGCATCTGCTCGTCGGCGGTAATGACGGCCACAGCGCCCGCATCGATGATGCGTTCGTGCACCGACTTGGCCGAGAACCCGCCGAATACCACGGAGTGAATCGCACCGATGCGCGCGCACGCCTGCATGGCGATCACGCCCTCGACACTCATAGGAATGTAAATGATGACGCGGTCGCCCTTCTTGATGCCCTTGGCGCGTAACGCGTTGGCAAACCGGCACACGCGTTTGTGCAGTTCGCGATAGGTGATGTTCGCCACTTTGCCGTCATCGGATTCGAAGATGATCGCAGTGCGGTCGGCGTTGCCATTGGTGAGATGGCGATCGAGGCAGTTATACGAAACGTTCAATTCGCCATCGTGAAACCAGCGATAGAACGGCGCCTTCGATTCATCGAGCACCTGCGTGAAGGGCTTGTGCCAGTCGAGGTTCTCGCGCGCCAGGCGCGCCCAGAAGCCGGCGTAGTCTTTTTCCGCCTCAGCGCACAGGGCGTTGTAGGCGTCCATGCCGGAAATAGCCGCATTTTTCACCAACTCGGCAGGCGGATTGAAGATGCGGCTTTCGGTGGATACCGATTCAATGGATGACATGCAATTTCTCCTGTGTGCGGTCTTTGTGGACGTCCGCGGCGCATGGATAAATCGCGGCGGTGACGAAAAGCGCTGAACATGCGCCGTTGTTATTTGAGGATCAATTTACAACAGAAAGGCGGGACGGCGGAATTCCGGGCCGGTCGCGTGTCAATAAAAGCGGAATCGCCCTGATACTAGCGAGCCCAAACTGGCTTGTAAACATATCTTATGTCTTTTATAAGACTTGTTGACGCGCTGCAGCAATCCGTGTAATTTGAAGCTGATTCCGGTGGCCGTCACGGCCCCCGGGATCATCACCAGGGATCGGCCTCGCGCACCGCGCACCGTGCAGCCAAAGGGAGAGACACATGAAACACGCCGCTGCAGAAGCCATGCCGCAGAACAATGCTGCGAGCCCGTCCGCCGACATGCTGGGCGATTACTGGCCGGGCATCCAGATCTACTATCCGCCGGTGAAGTACGCGCCCTCGCTGGGGATTTATGAAGACCTTGAGCAGGCCTCGCAGCGATTCAAGAAACACGCGTGGGGGACCAACTCACACACGCTGATTTTCGACCTGGAAGACGGCTGCCGGCAAAAGGAAATGTCGCGCGAGCTGCTGCGCCGCGAACTGCCCGGCATGAAAAAACGCAAGGAAGTGCAAATTGCGATCCGTATCAATCCGTTCCGCACCGAGGAATACGAAAAAGATATCCAGATGGTGCGGGATCTCGCTGATCACATCGACGTGGTGATGCTGGCCAAGGCGGGTGAAGCGTACGGCTCACCGGAAATCCGCGATCTCTCGGCACTGCTGGTCGGCCTCAATCACCGCATGACCATCCAGCCTATCATCGAGCATCCCAAGTCGCTCAAGATCGCCCCTGACCTGATGCAGTACGCGACGGTGAAGCATGTGGTGTTCGGTATCCACGATTTCTCAAAAGCGATGGGTATCCAGATCACGCCGCGCCGCTGGACGGAAGAGCTCGCCTACTTCATGAACCAGGTGCTGTTCGAAGCCCGCATCGCCGGTAAAGGTGTGATTGGCGGCGTGGAAACGCTGATCGGGCAATCGACCATGCCCGAAAATTTTGTCGAGCCCGATGATGTGCGGCGCTGGCTGGACCTGCATGGCGATGAGGAAAGCCGCGTCGTGTATGGGCATGCCTGCGAAGAAGCCGCGATGGGCATGACCGGCAAGCAGGTAATTCACCCTTCGCATATCCATCCCTGCAAGGTGGCGTACACGCCGTCGCCGACCGATATCAAAACGAAGAGCGCGATTTTGAAAGCGGCGATCGAGGCGGATGCGCTGCTGGGTGGCGCAATTAAATTCAATGGCGAGATGCTCGATCCGCCGATGTTCGGTAAAGCGCTGCAGACGTTATTGCGTGCGCATGCGCTGCATGCACTGGCGGATGCGGATACGGAATTTGCGATTGAAGTGTTGCGGAAATTGCCGGCGCAGGTGGTGCGGGAAAACTGGCCGTATGGCGTGATTTTGTGAGTGGGCTCGCGTTGGTTGGCCGTACGACCACCCCCGTTCGCCCTGATCCTTCGAGAGCCT
>JBDTWS010000095.1:0-15825 GCA_040006575.1 Betaproteobacteria bacterium | reverse complement strand
TACCGATCACCTTGATGATCGCTTCCGGTTGCTCTGTATCGATTAACTCAATCATCTTTACTCTCCTCTGCTGTGATACAACAAAAAATACAACTCAAAAATAAAACAAGAAAAAAATTAGTGCGATTAGTGCGCAAGGCTGGAAAAACCATCTTCAAAAATTTCGCTTTAAATTTCGTCGGGAATTTCCCTTTCCGATTTGGTCAGGAAATCCCCTTCAAATTTCGTCAGAAATTCCCTTTAAACCAGGACGCCATCTTTTCGAAAACACTTTTGAAATTTGCCGTGTGCATGCGGACGTGTTCGTCGCGCTTTTTTTGTTCAAGTGCGGAAACGAGCAAGCCGACACCGGTCGAGTAGCGTGGATTCCGCACGATTTCCGCGAGCCCGCCTGAGTACGTAGGCACACCCAACCGTACCGGCATGTGGAAGACTTCCTCGCCCAGCTCGACCATGCCCTGCATCGCCGCACTGCCGCCGGTCAGCACAATGCCGCTCGACAGAAGTTCTTCAAATCCACTGGCGCGCAGTTCGCGCTGGATGAGCGAATACAGTTCCTCGACACGCGGCTCGATCACTTCGGCGAGTGTCTGCCGCGACATCTGGCGCGGCTCGCGATCGCCGACCCCGGGAACTTCGATCACATCGTTCACGCTGGCCAGCTGGCGCAACGCGCAGCCGTGCGCGAGCTTGATGTCCTCGGCATCCTTGGTCGGCGTGCGCAGCGCCATCGCGATATCGTTGGTGATCTGGTCACCGGCAATCGGGATCACGGCGGTATGGCGGATCGCGCCGCCGGTGAACACCGCGATATCCGTGGTGCCGCCGCCGATATCGACCAGGCACACCCCCAGGTCTTTTTCATCCTGCGACAGCACGGCGATGGCGGAAGCCAGCGGCTGCAATACGAGGTCGCGCACTTCCAGCCCGCAACGCCTCACGCACTTCATGATGTTCTGCGCGGCCGACACGGCACCGGTAACGATATGCACTTTCACTTCCAGGCGCACACCACTCATGCCCACCGGCTCGCGCACATCCTCCTGGCCGTCGATGATGAATTCCTGCGTGAGGATGTGAAGTATCTGCTGGTCCATCGGGATGTTGACGGCGCGCGCGGTCTCGATCACGCGATCGACATCGAACTGCGAGACTTCCTTGTCCTTGATCGCCACCATGCCGTGCGAATTGAAGCTCTTGATGTGCGAACCGGCGATACCGGTCAGGACATCCTTGATCTTCACGTCGGCCATCAGCTCGGCTTCTTCCAGCGCGCGCTGGATGCCGGTCACCGTGGCTTCAATATTGACGACCACACCTTTCTTCAATCCCTTGGACGGATGCTGTCCCAGCCCCAGGATTTCGAGTGCCCCGTCGGGCGTGATTTCAGCCACGATCGCGATGATCTTGGACGTGCCGATATCGAGTGCCACCAATAAATTCTTGGTTTCGCGCGGCTTATTCATGCACTCCCTCTTTCTTCAAATTTTCCTGTCCGCATGCTGTGTCTTTCATGATTTCGTCGCGGGCTTTTTCGTGTTCTTGTCAGCCACCTGCCGTACTGCCAATCCATTCTGGTAGCGCAGGTCGATGCGTGTACCTGCCACACGGATCGCATTGATACCCGGGAACGCGCGCACGTAGCGTTGCAGCCGCTCGGCCGCATCGTTGCGTCCGAGTTCCAGCGTGCTGCCGTTGTCCAGCCTCACCTGCCACGCGCGGCGCGGCGACAGGCGCACTTCGGCGGGCACCTGTTCGATCACGGCCAGCTGCGTTTTAAACGACTGGTAATTGGCCATCACTTCACGCGATGAATCCTTCGGCCCACCCAAGAGCGGCAACGCAACCTGCTCGTCGATATCGGCCTCGAACACTTCGCCGAACGTGTTAACCAAAAAGCTCTGCTCGGAATCAGCTACCGAAATCCAGCGCGCGAACGGCGCGTGTTCTTCAATGCGCACTTCCAGCGTCGACGGAAAATGCCGGCGCACTTCGGCATCGCGCACCCATTCAACCTGCTTGACCGCCGCCCTCACCTGGTTCAGGTCGGTGCGCAGCATGCTGCCGCCCATGTTCTGGATGGCGCCTGCAATGTGCTTGAGCTCTTCGCTGTCGACATGCTTCAGCTCGCCCGCATTGCTGGAAAAACTCACCGAACGAATCGGCAACATATTCATGGCCGACGCCTCCTTAGACATCGCCGCAATCGCAAACCAGCCCACCGCCGCGGCGATCACCATCGCCACGAACGCCGCGCCGATGACGACGCCGCGTTTGCGGGTGAATCCGTCCAGCGAGTCTGCGGACTCGGTATGGGCGGATGCGGTGGGGCGCTTGCTTGCCATGATTTTTTCGGTTCAACCTTTCAATGACGCTGCCTGCAAAATACGCAGGCACAAATCGGGATAACTCATGCCCACCGCGCGCGCGGCCATCGGCACCAGCGAGTGGCTGGTCATGCCGGGCGAGGTGTTCATCTCCAGGAAGCTGTAGCGGCCGTCGGGTGCCAGCATCATGTCGGCGCGGCCCCAGCCTTCGCAGCCCAGCACGCGGAAAGCCTTTAACGTCATCGCGCGAATCTGCTCTTCGAGATCGGCGCGAATCCCCGACGGACAGTGGTACTTGGTGACATCGGTGAAATATTTGTTCACGTAGTCGTACGCCCCCTCGGGCGCTTCGATGCGGATCAGCGGCAAGGCACTCAGTTCCGTACCATCACCAACCACAGACGCCGTCAATTCCTGGCCGGCAATAAATTCTTCGGCGATCACCAGCGGGTCGAGCTTATGCGCGAGCTGGAAGGCGGCGGGCATGTCGCTGGCGCTGGATACTTTGGTGACGCCAATGCTGGAACCTTCGCGCGCGGGCTTCACGATCAGTGGCAATTTCAATTCTTCGATGACGGCGAGCCAGTCGCTGTCCGGCGTGAGCATGCGGTATTTCGGCGTGGGAATACCTGCGGCCTGCCAGATGAGTTTGGTGCGCCATTTATCCATGGCCAGCGCAGAGCCCATTACCCCTGAGCCGGTATACGGAATCTTCAAAGTCTCGAGCACGCCCTGCACGGTTCCGTCTTCACCGAAGCGGCCATGCAGCGCAATGAATACGCGATCAAATTTTTCGCGCGGCAGGTCGAACAGCGAATTCACCACCGGATCGAACGCGTATGCGTCTACGCCTTTCTCGCGCAACGCCGCCAGCACGCCATTGCCGGAGAGCAGCGAGATTTCGCGTTCGGCGCTGGGGCCACCCATGAGGACAGCGACCTTGCCCATTGATTTTGCGTCAATACTCAAAGACAAACTCCATTACTGGTGCGGCTTCCAGCCGATAAATAGCTGCGAACGCGCTCTAATGCTTGATCTACGATAATTTGTGCCGTGAAAATCATGCCGCCGCCCCGACGATGCGCACTTCGCGCACCAGTTCAACGCCGGTCAATTTTTTCACCGTCGCCTGCATGTGATCGATCATGTGTTCGATATCGGCCGCGGTCGCGGTGCCGGTATTGATAATGAAATTGGCGTGCTTCATCGACACCTGCGCGCCACCGATGGTGTGGCCCTTGAGCCCGCACGACTCGATCAAGCGCGCGGCAAAATCGCCTGGTGGGTTGCGGAACGTCGAGCCCGCATTGGGCTTGTCCAACGGTTGCGATGCCATGCGCTTGGCCAGCAATTCCTTGATACGCGCTTGCGCCGTCGCTGCGTCGCCCGGTGTGAAACGGAAGCGCGCGCCGACGAACCATTCATCGCCCTGGAATTTTTGCGCCACGTGGCGATAGGCGATATCGAAGTCCTGCGCACTACGCGTGTGCAAGGCGCCGTCGCGATCGATGGTGATGCAGTCGACGACCTGGTCCCAGGTCTCCGTGCCGTAACAGCCCGCATTCATCGCCAGTGCACCGCCGATGGTGCCCGGCACGCCGGCCAGCCATTCGGCGCCGGCGAGTCCGTTCTTCGCGGCGAATTTCGCGGCGTGCGGTGAAGCGACGCCGCCACCTGCGATGACGATGTTGGAATCCGAAGGGTCGAGTGCAAGGCCGTGCAATACGGGTGTCGTCAGCACGACGGTTCCGTCGAATCCGGCCGCATTTTCGTCGCCACGCACCAGCAGGTTGCTGCCCAGGCCAACGATGAGGATTTGCTCATCCTTCGCGAGTGTGGGCAGGAACAATTGCAAATCCGCCAGGTCGGCCGGCTTGAAAAATTGTTTCGCCTTGCCACCCGCGCGCCACGAAACATGGCGCGACATGGGTTCATCGTGACGCAGTTCGCCACGCAATGCGGGGGCAATATTGGACGAAAGTTTTTCAACATCGCTCATATTCATTCCCCGCCTCCGGCGCCGGCCAGCGCAGGCGCTACACCGCCCACCGAGCCTGCGCCCATCGTGATCACGATGTCGCCGTTTTTTACGCGGCTCAACACCGCATCGGGGATTTCTGCGGCGGTTTCAACGAACAGCGGCTCGACTTTCCCGAGCACGCGCAACGCGCGCGTTAACGCGCGGCCGTCCGCCGCGACAATCGGGGCTTCGCCTGCAGGATAGACGTCGGCCAGTACCAGTTCATCCGCCGTCGACATCACTTTCACAAAGTCTTCGAACAGGTCGCGCGTACGCGTGAAACGATGCGGCTGGAAGGCGAGCAAGATGCGGCGTCCGGGGAACGCACCGCGCGCGGCCTTCAGCACGGCGTCCATTTCGACCGGGTGGTGGCCGTAGTCGTCGATAAGCGTGAAGGTCCCGCCTCCGCCACCCTGCGGCACGGCAATTTCACCGTAACGCTGGAAGCGGCGACCCACGCCGGAAAAGCTCGCCAATGCCTTTGCAATATGCCCGTCGTCAATTCCGATCTCGCGCGCGATGGCGATTGCGGAAAGCGCATTGAGAACGTTGTGCATGCCCGCCAGATTCAGTTCGACATCGAGCACTTTCTTGTCGCGACGGCTGACTGCCGTGAAGCGCATTTTTCCGTTGGCGGCACTGATATTGACGGCGCGGAGTTCGACATCCTCGCTCACGCCGTACGTCAGCACCGGCTTGGTCAGGCGCGGCAGAACTTCACGGATATTCGGGTCGTCCGCACACAGCACCGCGAGACCGTAGAACGGCAGATGCTCGAGGAATTCCACGAACGCCGATTTCAATTTAACGAAATCGTGCTGGTAGGTGTCCATGTGATCCTGGTCGATATTCGTGACCACGGCCATGATCGGTTGCAGGTACAGGAATGACGCGTCTGATTCGTCGGCTTCGGCGACCAGGTATTCGCCCTTGCCCAGCTTGGCATTGGTGCCGATGGAATTCAGCCGGCCGCCGATGACGCAGGTGGGATCGAGCCCCGCTTCACCCAGCACGTGGGAAATCAGCGAAGTCGTGGTGGTTTTTCCATGTGTACCGGCGATGGCGATGCCGAGTTTAAAACGCATCAGTTCGGCCAGCATGATTGCGCGCGGCACAACAGGCACACGCGCGGCTTTAGCGGCGACCACTTCGGGATTGTCCGGCTTCACTGCGCTGGAGGTGACGATCACATCCGCGCCGGCGATGTTGCCTGCGGTGTGGCCTATCAATACGTTCGCGCCGACGGAGCGCAGTCGTTTGACGACGACCGAATCGGAAATGTCGGAGCCGCTCACGGTGTAGCCGAGGTTGATGAGTACCTCGGCGATGCCGGACATGCCGGAGCCACCAATGCCGATGAAATGAAGATGTTTGACTTTGTGCTTCATGCCGCCATTTCCATGCAGGCCTTCGCGCAACGCGCGGTGGCATCGGGTTTTCCCAGGGTGCGGGCGATGGTCGCCATCGCCAGCAGTTTTTTGTGCGTGAGTTGTTTGAACTGCTCGACCAGCATTTCAGGCGTGGTCTCGAGTTGCTTCACCAAAATTCCGGCTTTTGCATCGGACAGAAAGCGCGCATTGGCTTCCTGCTCTTCCGCCACGAAATACGGCAGCGGCACCAGGATGCTGGCCGCACCGGCTGCCGCGATTTCCGCCACCGTGATCGCGCCGGAGCGACACACGATCAAGTCGCACCACGCGTACCGCTTGGCCATGTCGTCGATAAACGAGACGACATCGGCGGCCACGCGCGCTTCGCGGTAGGCGAGCATCAGTTCGTCAAAATTATTTTCGCCGGACTGGTGCACGACCTGCGGGCGATCACTTTGCGGCAGGAGCTGCAGCATTTTCACGACCAGGTCGTTGAGCGTCTTCGCGCCCAAGCTACCGCCGACGATCAGCAAACGCACCGGACCTTCACGGCCCGACAGGCGAACACTGGGCTCGGGCAGTGCCGCAATTTCCTCACGCACCGGCGTACCCAGCCATTCGACTTTCTTCGGCTTGGGCAGCAGTTTTGCCAGCGCGTTTTTCGGTACCTGTTCAAACGTGTGCGGGAAACCCACCAGCACGCGATCCGCCAGCAGCGCGAGTACACGATTGGTCAAGCCCGCATGCGCACCGGGCTCATGCACCACCAGCGGTTTGCCGCACAGCACACCCATCATGCCGCCCGGAAAGGCGATGTAGCCGCCCATCGAAATCACGACGTCAGGTTGCACGCGGCGAATCACGCGAAGTGATTGCCAGAATGCGCGCAGCAGCACCATCGGCAACAGCGCCCAGGCAAGCATGCCCTTGCTGCGCACGCCGGACATCTGCACGACTTCTATCGGATAGCCGACTTTGCCGACCAGCTTGTTTTCCATGCCCGACGGTGTAGCAAGCCAGACAATGGACCAGCCGCTCTTGACCATCACCTCGGCGATGGCCAGGCCCGGATAGACGTGGCCACCGGTGCCGGCAGCCATGATGAGCGCGGTTTTTTTCACGGCGCTCATCCTTTTCTCACACCCTTGCTGGAAGGCGGCGGCGCGCGGTTTTCGGCGTCGATGCGCAGCAGCACGGCGACGGCAACGCAGTTGACGATGATGCCGGTGCCTCCATACGAGAGGAAAGGCAGCGTGAGACCCTTGGTGGGCAGCAAACCCATGTTCACGCCCATGTTGATGAAGGTCTGCACCGAGAGCCACACGGCGATGCCCTGCGCGACCAGCGCGGCGAAATATTTTTCGCGCATCATCGATTCACGGCCCACCATGAAGGCGCGGTAGATCAGCAGCACGAACAGGGCGATGACGACCACCACACCCGCTAGGCCCAGTTCTTCTGCCACTACCGCCAGCAGGAAATCGGTATGCGCTTCGGGCAGGTAGAACAATTTCTCCACGCTGCCACCCAGGCCCACGCCCAGCAATTCACCGCGGCCGAAAGCGATCAGTGCATGCGACAACTGGTAGCCCGTGCCCAATGCATCAGCCCACGGATCCATGTACGAAGTCACACGCTGCCAGCGATACGGCGAGGTGACGACCAGCGCAACAAATGACACCGCCAGCAAAGCTATCAGTGAGACGAAGATGCGGCTGTTGAGTCCGCCCAGGAACAGGATCGCCATGGCAATGGAGGTGATGACCACGAGCGCACCAAAGTCCGGCTCGCGCAGCAGCAGGGCGCCGATCAGCACCATCACGCCCGCCATCGGCAGGAAGCCTTTCTTGAAATCGTGCATGAAGGCGGCTTTGCGCACGGTGTAATCAGCCGCGTACAGCACGGCAAAGAACTTCATCAGCTCGGACGGCTGCATGCTCATCAGCCCGAGCGGAATCCAGCGGTGGCTGCCGTTGACTGCGCGGCCCACGCCGGGGATCAGCACGATCACCAGCAGGATGCCGCCCATGATGAACAGCAGCGGCGCAAACTTCTGCCACAGCGCGATGGGAATCTGGAAGGTGATGAACGACACCACCACCGCCAGTGCCAGGAAAATGCCGTGACGCATGAGGTAGTAGTGCGAGCGGTAGCCTGCGAGCTTTTCCGCTTCGGCGCTGGCAATAGAGGATGAATAGACCATCACCAGGCCGATCGACAGCAGCAGCACGACGCTCCAGAACAACGTCATGTCGAGTTCGGCGCGCGGGGCGGAGGGGCTATACAGCATTGCCGGCCTCGGTCTTTTGTTTCAGGATGCGAACGCAGTCGGCGAATACATCACCGCGATGGTTGTAGTTCCTGAACATGTCGAAGCTGGAGCAGGCCGGTGACAGCAGCACGGCGTCACCTGCCTTAGCACTCAGGAACGCTTTTTCAACAGCCTCGGCCATCGACTGTGCGTGCAGTGTCTCGACGCGTGCGCCGGTGATGGCGGATTCGATCAGGCGTGCATCTTTTCCGATTAACACCACTGCCTTGGCGCGTTTGCGTACCGGCTCGGCCAACGGTGAAAAGTCCTGCTCCTTGCCGATACCGCCCGCGATGAGCACCACGGGAACGGTCATGCCGTTCAGCGCGGCGACCGTGGAGCCGACGTTGGTACCTTTTGAATCGTCGTAAAACGTGACGCCGTTTATGGTGCCGACATCTTCAACCCGATGCGGCAGTCCCTTGAATTTTTTCAGCCCCCCCGCCAGTGCTTGCGCGTCGCAACCCATCGCGCGGCACAGCGCGAAGGCAGCAAGTGCATTGGCGGCATTGTGCAAACCTGCGACCGGCATATCGTCAAGGCGCATGAGCGGTGCGCCCGCCTCGGTCAACCAGCCATCGGCGATACCGAATTCGTTTTTTCCATTGGCAGCGCCCATGCCGAACGTCGCCAGCGGCAAGGTGGTATCGCGCATCGCCATGCTGGCGTCATCATCGCGATTGAGCACCTGGTGCGCGGCGTTCATGAAAATGCGCTGCTTCGCCGCCGCGTAGTCTTTCATCGACGCATAACGATCCAGATGATCCTGCGACAGGTTAAGCATCGTTGCCGAATCCATGTGCAGTGATGATGTGGTTTCCAGCTGGAAACTCGACAACTCGACCACGTACGCATCGGGCTGCCCGTGGTCCTGCGCGTCAAGCATCGCGTCGATCACCGGCACACCGATATTGCCCGCGACCACCGCGTTCAAACCGGCGGCACGACACATCGCGCCCGCCATTGCGGTCACGGTGGATTTGCCGTTGGAGCCGGTGATGCCGATCATTTTTGGACGATTGCCTTTCTTCGCTAACTCGTTTTGTTCCCACGCAAAAAGCTCGACATCCCCAACGAACTTTTTCCCTTGAGCGATCGCCCGCGCGATGGCCGGGTCACACGCGGGCCCAGCAACGGCCACGCCCGGGCTTGCAACAATGAGTTCGGCGTCGCCAAAGACGGTGCCACGGGGATCGAAGGGACCGGTGACGACGTCGCACCCGGGATGCTGGGCGCGCAATTGAGCGAGGCCGGGTGGATCGTCACGCGTGTCGGCGACTCGCACACGAGCACCCACTCGCTCGGCCCATCGGACGACGGAGAGTCCGGTGTCACCCGCGCCAAGAACAAGAATGCTTTTGTCATGCCAGTTCACCTCCCGGTCCCATCGCTCAGTTATTTTTGGTGAAAGTTTTTGTGAAACTCAAGCATTGGCGCGGCTTGCTGGCCATAAGTGGCTGTAGAAGCGCGCGGGTGCTGGAGTTTGAATATTGAAAACGCAAAATTACTTCCCGTTCGTCCTGAGCCCGTCGAAGGGTCGGATGAGCTGATGCACGTAGCCCATCCCCACCCTTCGACGGGCTCAGGGTGAACGGAGGAATTTGGAGATCGATTGCGTGCGACATGCTCATCTCATCTAGCCTCATCTCAGCTTGTCTCATCTCAGCTCATCTCAACTTCAAGGTTGAAAGTCCAAACAACACCAGCAGCATCGTAATAATCCAGAACCGCACAACAACCTGGTTCTCTTTCCACCCTTTCAATTCATAGTGGTGATGCAGCGGCGCCATGCGGAACACGCGTTTTCCGGTCAGCTTGAAACTGGCGACCTGGATCATCACGGAAAGTGTTTCCACCACGAACACGCCGCCCATGATGATCAGCACGATTTCCTGGCGGCAGATCACGGCGATCAATCCGAGCGCGCCACCCAGCGCCAGCGCGCCCACATCACCCATGAACACTTCAGCGGGGTACGCATTGAACCAGAGGAACGCCAATCCCGCCCCGGCAATCGAACCGCAGAAAACCGCCAGCTCGCCCGCGCCCGCGATGTGCGGCACACCCAGATAGGTGGAGAAAACACGGTTGCCCGCGACGTACGCAAAAATCGCCAGTGCGGAAGCGACCATCACGGTCGGCATGATGGCGAGTCCATCGAGACCGTCGGTCAAATTCACGGCGTTGGAAAATCCCACCACCACAAACCAGCCCAGCACGATGAAGCCGATGGTGCCGAGTGGAATGGCGACGGTCTTGAAGAACGGCACAATCAGGTCGGTCTGCTGCGGCAGGTTGGCGCGGTACGCGAGGAAGGAAAGCGCAGCAGCCGCAATCACCGTCTGCCAGAAGAATTTGTAACGCGCCGACAGGCCTTTGGAATTCTTGTGCACGACCTTGCGATAGTCATCCACCCAGCCGATGACGCCGAAGCCGATGGTGGTGATGAGGCAGGCCCACACGTAACGATTCTCAAGGTCGGCCCACAACAGTGTGGTGATGGCGACCGCCGTGAGAATGAGCGCGCCACCCATGGTCGGGGTGCCGGCCTTGACGAGATGGCTCTTCGGTCCATCGTCACGCACCGACTGGCCCACTTTCAATTCAGTGAGCTTGCGGATCATGCGCGGGCCGATCAGGAACGACATCGCCAGCGCCGTCATGGCGGCCAGCACCGTGCGCAGCGTGATGTACTGGAACACGTTGAAGGCGCGGAAATCCTTGGCCAGCCATTGGAAAAGTTCGAGCAGCATTTAGTGATGGCCTCCGCCCAGGCTGTACGTGGGCACCAGTTTTTCGACCACGCGTTCCATCTTCATGAAGCGTGAGCCCTTTACCAGCACGGTGGTTTGCGGTGTGAGTAGTGGTTGCAGCGAGGAAGCGAGGTCATCGGCTGACGCGAAATGCTTGGCCTGCGCACCGAATGCCTTCGCCGCTTCGCGCGACAGTTCACCCAGCACAAACATTTTTTCCACGCCGGACTTGCGCGCGAACTCACCCACTTCGCGATGCATCGCCGGCGCATTGGCGCCCAGCTCACCCATGTCGCCCAGCACCAGCACGCGCGGTGTCTGCCTTGCCGCCAGCACGCGAATCGCCGCTTTCACCGAGTCGGGATTGGCGTTGTAAGTGTCGTCAATGATGGTGGCCGAATTGTGGCCGGTGAACGTGCGCAGGCGGCCGTCCACGCCGGAGAATTTCTCCAGACCACGGCGAATTGTTTCCAACGGGACGTCGAGCGCACAGGCCGCCGCCGCTGCCGCCAGGGCATTGCGCTGGTTGTGTTCACCGGGAACATGCAAGCGAACGGCGATGTGCTGACCCTTGAACTTGATGCCCAGCGAGTCTTCACCAAACGTACCGGCGACATCGTCCTCCGCCGCGATGCCGAAACCGAGCATGCGATGTCCCCGCAAATTTTCACGCCAGAAATTGCCGAAACGGTCGTGCATGTTCACCACCGCGATACCGGCAGGTTTCAGCGCGCCGTAGATTTCGCCCTTGGCCTGCGCAATCGCTTCGCGGCTGCCCAGTTCGCCGATATGCGCCGTGCCGGCCATCACCACCATCGCCACATCGGGCTCGATCAGGTGCGTGAGGTAGTCAATCTCGCCCAGGTGATTCATGCCCATCTCGAACACGGCATAACGATGCTGCGGCCGCTGGCGGATCATCATCATCGGTACGCCGATGTCGTTGTTGAGGTTGCCCTCGGTGGCCAGCACGTCATCGGCATTGCCGGTGTGCACGGCAAGTATGCAGCGCAGCATTTCTTTCACCGTGGTCTTGCCGTTGCTGCCGGTGAGTGCGATGGTCGGCACGTTGAACTGGCTGCGCCAGAGTTTTGCGATCCTGCCGAAGGCGATACGCGCGTCCTGGCTGTCATCGACAATTATTTGCGGCAGTGGCGCGCCGGCAATTTCGCGCGCGACCAAAGCTGCCGCTGCGCCGTTCTCCCGCGCCTTGTCGAGATAGTCATGACCGTCGAAACTGTCACCCTTGATCGCGACATACAGGTCACCCCGTACCAACGTCCGCGTATCGGTGGAAATGCCGGTCAGCATCACATCCTCACCGCCAAAACGCGCGCCGAGGTGTTTCACCATCTGCAGCGCGCTCATGGAAAAGCCGCTCATGCCCGGCTCCCGCGCCACGTGGCCAGCGCTTCGCGCGCCACTTCCACATCGCTGAAATGGTGCTTGGTCTCGCCGAGGATCTGGTAGTCCTCATGACCCTTGCCGGCGATCACGACGATGTCACCCGCGCGCGCGGCATTGAGCGCTTCGTAAATCGCCTGGTGGCGGTCGACGATGGCTCGATAGTGCTTGCTTTCGGACCCCGCACCCTTGGTGAACGCGGCCTCGATATCGGCAATGATCAGCGCCGGATCCTCGGTGCGCGGATTGTCCGAGGTGATGATGCTGAGGTCGGCATAACGCGCCGAGATCGCGCCCATCTGCGGCCGCTTGCCACGGTCGCGATCACCGCCGCAGCCGAAGACTGAAATCAGGCGGCCATTTTCCGGAACGATGGCGGCCACGGTCGACAGCGCTTTTTCCAGCGCATCGGGCGTGTGCGCGTAGTCCACCACGACCAGCGGTTTGTTGATGGCATTGTCCGCAGCGCGCACGGTCTGCATGCGGCCCGGCACTGACGGCAGTTTTGCGGCAACGTCCGCCGCCTGCGCCAGCGTCATGCCGCTGGAAATCAATGCACCGATCACGGCCAGCAAGTTGCTGATGTTGAATGCGCCGAGGATGTCGGATTCGACATGCGCGACACCGAATTCACCCGCCACTTCGAAACTCAGGCCGCTCGGCAGCACGGCAACTTTCTTGGCGGCGAGGTTGGCGAACTTGCCGTTCTGCCGCATGCTGTAGCGGATCAGCTTGATACCGGAGTTTTGTACGTCACCGGCTTTTTTCGCGATGCGATCGGCCAGCACCAGGCCGAACGGATCGTCAACATTGATCACCGCGTGCTTCACGCCGCGCAGTTCGAACAGGCCGGCCTTGGCATCGCCGTAGGCTTCCATTGTGCCGTGATAATCGAGATGGTCGCGCGTGAGATTGGTGAAAACGGCCGTGTCGTACTTGATATCGGCGACGCGGCCCTGGTCGAGTCCGTGGCTGGACACTTCCATCGCGCAGGCCGATGCGCCCGCCCGCAGGAAATCGCGCAGCATGCGCTGAAGCGCGACTGCGTCCGGTGTGGTGTTGTCCGATGCTTCGAGATTGCCAACCAGCCCATTGCCGATGGTGCCGATCACCGCGGACTTGCGGCCGGCCAGGTCCATGCCTTTTGCAATCCATTGCGATACCGACGTCTTGCCGTTGGTGCCGGTCACGCCCGTCATCCACAACGCCTCGGCCGGATGACCATAAACGTGTCCGGCGATCTGGCTTGCGTGCGCCTTGAGTTCGGGCACGCCCAGGTGCGGCACTTTCCATTCCGGTTTCCAGGTGAACTCTTTTGCGTCAAACAAAACCGCTGAGGCGCCGCGTGTGATCGCATCGCCGATAAAATCGCGGCCGTCGCGCACGGCACCGGGATAGGCGAGGAACGCCACGCCGCGTCGCGCTTCGCGGCTGCTTGAGGTGACTTCATCCACCGGTGCGGGCAATGAAGCAAGCGCATTGGCCAGCTGTACTTCGGTGAAGTCGGCGGCAAGCGTGCCGGCGCCATTCTGCGCGGCCATAAGCGGTGGACCCGGCATCACGGGCGCATTCATCATCCGCGCTCCTTAACCGGTGGGGTGGCGTTGGCTTCGCGTACTTGCGGTGCATCGGGAACCACACCGCTCATGCGCAGCGCCTGCGACATCACGTTGGAAAATACCGGCGCCGACACATCGCCGCCGAAGTGTTTTCCGGCCGAAGGTTCGTCGATGGTCACCGCGATGATGTAGCGCGGATTCGAAACGGGACCGTAGCCGACGAACGACGAAAGGTACAGGTTCTCCACGTACTGGCCGTTGACCAGTTTGTACGCGGTGCCGGTTTTGCCGGCGATGCGATAGCCGGGCACCTGTCCACGCGTCGCAGTACCGCCGACCTGCGTCACGGTTTCCAGCATTTGCGACATGGTCTTCGCGGTCTTGGCGGAAATAATCTGCTTGCCGATGACGTCACCCTCGCGCTTGAAGAAGGTCGCGGGCAACAGCACGCCGTCATTGGTGAAAATCGTGTACGCACGAGCGAGTTGCAGTGCGCTCACCGAGACGCCGTAGCCATAGCTCATGATCGCCTGCTCGATGGGCTTCCAGTTTTTTGCAGCGCGCAATCGTCCCGACGCCTCACCGGGAAATCCCGTCTTGGGTGCGGTGCCGAAACCGAGTTCGTTATAGAGACTCCACAAACGTTCGGCGGGTAATTGCAGGGCAATTTTCGCCGTGCCGATGTTGCTGGATTTCTGGATAACTTCTGCGACCGTCAACTGGTCGGAACGATGCGGCAGGTCGGTGATGGTCTTGGGGCCGATGGTCAATCCCGGCCCGGTGATGATCACGGTTTCCGGCTTGACGATTCCCGCCTCGAGCGCAGCCGAGATGGCAAACGGCTTGAAGGTCGAGCCCGGATCAAACGTATCGGTGACACTGCGATTGCGCGCCTGCTTCGGATTCCAGCTGGCGCGATTGTTCGGGTTGTAATCGGGCTGGTTGACCAGTGCCAGCACTTCGCCGGTTTTCGCGTCGAGCATCACCAGCGCGCCACCCTTCGCCTTGTTGGCTTCCACACCGGCCTTCAATTCGCGATGCGCCAGATACTGGAGTCGCTCGTCGATGGAGAGTTTCAGTGCCTTGCCTTCATGCGGCACTTTCATGTTCTCGATGTCTTCGACGATACGGCCCTTGCGATCCTTGATGACGCGGCGCTGTCCTTCGCTGCCCGCCAGGATCGCCTGCTGGGCCAGCTCGATGCCTTCCTGGCCGAGGTCGTTGACGTCGGTAATGCCGATGACATGCGCAGCGGCGTTGCTTGCAGGATAGAAACGGCGGAAGTCCGGGTTCATGAAAATCCCCGGCATCGCCATCGCGCGCACGCGCACCGCCTGCTCGGGACTGACGAAGCGCTTCAGCAACACTTCGCCCTTGTCCTTCGAATTTATTTTTGCGTTCAGTTCGGCGCGGTCCATGCCCAGCTCGCGTGCGAGCTGCGCGATCTGCGCGGGGTCGGCATCGACCTCACCCAGGTTGGCCTTCACCGATTCCATCGGCGTGGAAATCGCCAGCGGCTTGCCATTGCGGTCCGTCACCACACCACGTGGCGCGGGCAGGGTGACAACGCGCATGAAGCGCGCTTCGCCCTTGGCCTGGAGGAAATCATTGTTCAGCGCCTGCAGGTAAAACGAGCGTGCAATCAGCACCGCGAACGCGAACAGGCACAGCACCAGCACCGTGCGCGAACGCCACGCTTCCAGTTTCAGCCGGAGGTTGGGCTCGATGCGGCGCGAGGAATGATTCATTTCGCGTCCTTTGCAGGTGTCGTCGTTGCCGTGGGTGCGGTGGGTGCTGTCGCATCCAGCACCACAATCACCGTTTTTTTGGCGTCGGGCTGCGCCATGCCAAGCTCATGCGCGGCCTTCTGCTCGATGCGCTTGCCGTTGCCCTGCGTCTGAGATTCGATCTGCAGTTCGCGCCACTCGGTGTCGAGTTTGCGTTCGCTTTCCTGCTCGCTTTGCAGTTCGATAAACAGCTTGCGTGCCTTGTGCTGTGAGGTCACCACCGACAGCGCGCACAGGACGAGAACCAGCAGCAGGAGCGTGTTCAGCCGGGTCATTTTGTGCCCGCCGGCGTTT
>JBDTWS010000094.1:0-15978 GCA_040006575.1 Betaproteobacteria bacterium | reverse complement strand
CCACGCTGCTGCAGCATCTGTCGGACCAGTTCGCCACGGCGATGATTTATGCGTCCGACCACGGCGAATCGATCGGCGAATCAGGCTTGTTCCTGCATGGCATGCCGTACGCGTTGGCGCCGAAGGAACAGACGCGCGTGCCGATGTACGTGTGGGTCTCGCCGCAATTCCTGTCGCTGGAAAACTGGGACGCGAAATGCATGGCGGAACAGACAAAGGTCCAGCGCAGCCATGACAATATTTATTCCACCATTTTGGGCATGCTGGAAATCGAGACGGCGGAGTATAAGAAGGAACTGGATTTGTTTGAGGCCTGCGACAAGGGATCGAGTGCCACGCGTGGAAATGGCGCCTCGCAGGCGGGCAAGAAGTAACGCGAATATTTGCCCTTCGACAGGCTCAGGGCGAACGGTGCTTTTTTGGAAACTTTTGGTGATTAACTCAAGCGCTGGTGCGGCTTTCAGGCCATTTTCAGTCTGGAAGCCGCGCCGGTGCTAGAGATAGAAAGCCAAAAAACTAGATATCCGGCTGCGGTGTCACGCGCAGATAAGGCTTGATCGCCTTGTAACCCTTTGGGAATTTCTGCTTGATCAACTCTGCGTCCTGCAGCGAGGGCACGATGATCACGTCGTCGCCGTACTTCCAGTTGGCCGGGGTCGCGACTGAATGCTTGTCGGTCAATTGCAGTGAATCGATCACCCGCAGGATCTCGTCGAAATTGCGTCCCGTGCTGGCCGGGTAGGTAAAGGTAGTGCGGATTTTTTTCTTGGGGTCGATGATGAACACCGAGCGCACCGTGAGCGTGTCGTTGGCGTTGGGGTGAATCATGTCGTACAGGTTCGCAACTTTGCGATCCGGGTCGGCCAGGATGGGGAAATCGACGCTGGTGTTCTGCGTTTCATTGATATCGCCCAGCCACTTGTTGTGCGAATCGACGTCGTCGACGCTGATGGCCAGTACCTTCACATTGCGTTTGGCAAACTGGTCTTTCAGCTTGGCCGTGGCGCCCAGTTCGGTGGTGCACACCGGCGTGAAATCCTTGGGATGCGAAAACAGCACGCCCCATGAATCGCCCAGCCATTGATGAAACGAAATTTCGCCCTTGGTGGATTGCTGGGTGAAGTCGGGTGCGATGTCGCCGAGGCGCAGGCTCATGTTTTTCTCCTTGAGTTGGGTAAAACGTAGCTTAACTTCGTGGGCTGCTAGTTTAGCGCTTAACTTTGAATCCACGGCAGGCCTGCCTTGCGCCAGCCGGTATCGCCGCGCCGCTGCTGCTGGTTCAGGTCGCCTTCGAATCCTTCGAGGATGTTGTATGCGTGTTTGTAGCCGGCCTTTGCCGCCACCGTCGCCGCGGAATGCGAGCGCACGCCGCTGCGGCACAGGAACAAGACGACATCGTCGGGACTGGCGCGTTCCTGTAGCTGCGGCAGGGAGGCGGCATTCATTTCGCCGCTGGGAAATTGCTTCCAGGAGACCAGCGCGGAACCTGGAATGCGGCCGATGTATTCGTGCTCGATCGCGCTGCGTACGTCAATGATCTTTGCGCCGAATTCGCTGAACAACTTATGCGCTTCGGCCGGTGTGACTTCACCGGCATAGGGAAGTTTTTTTTGCCGGCCGCGCGCACCGGCGGCGTCGAGGATTTGGGTGGCAGTAGCGTCTGTTGTCATGATTCGTTTCCGTTCGAGGTCGCCAGCTTACCAGTAGTTTTCGACAGCGAGATGGCCGGGCGCGCCACGCCGGTTCACGGTCAGTCCGCGCCGCGTCAGCAATTCACGCGTTTCATCGACCATTTCCGGATTGCCGCAGATCATCACCCGCGAGCGGTCGCCGTCGATGGCGAATCCCACCGTGCGTTCAAGCTCGCCGTTTTCAAGCAAATCGGTGATGCGCGCGTTCAACGTGTTGGGCACTGACTCACGCGTCACCGCCTGCACGTAATGCAAGCGTGAACTGAATTCAGAGAAATATTCGCTCTGCTTGAAGTTGCGGATCACTTCCTGGTACGCCAGCTCATCCTCGACGCGCACACTGTGGACGAGGATGAGATTTTCATAAGTCTCCCAGGTCTTGAAGTCGTACAGGATTGAAATGAACGGTGCGAGTCCCGTACCGGTAGACAGCATCCACAAATCCTTGCCCATTTCGAAACGGTCGGTGGTGAGGAAGCCCAGGCTTTTGCGCTCGACGTAAATCTTGTCGCCAACATTTAATTGGGAAAGCCGGCTGGTGAATTTTCCGTCGGGTACCACGATGGAATAAAACTCGAGGAATTCGTCGTAGCTGGCCGAGACGATGGAATAGGCCCGCCACACCATCTCATCTCCGTTCATCACGCCGAGGCGTGCGAATTGGCCGGGGACAAAGCGGTAGCCCTGGTCGCGCGTGGTCTTGAAGGAAAACAGGTTCGGCGTCCAGGTGTGAAGTTCGGTGATTGTTTCAACAGTGTATTTATCGGTGGCGCTCATGGCTTGCTGACGTTGGTTGTAAAAATTTATGCGACCTGGCTGCTGCGGTTGATGGCTGCGCGGTCGTTGGCCAAAAACACGCGCCCACGACGCGGCTTGAAATACACGACGTTGCCAGTGGCCACGTTGAGGTGATCAAATCGCTCGCGCGACAATTCGACTTCCACCAGGCTGCCGTTGTCACTGCGAGCAAGCTCAAGTCTCACGACCGGGCCTATCTTGATCGCGTGATTTAGCGTGGCTTCGACTGTGTCGCGGCCGGGACCACTGGCGATGTCGATATCGTGCGGGCGCACGTAGGCGGTGGCGGCGGAGT
The DNA here is from genome assembly GCA_040006575.1 of Betaproteobacteria bacterium. Classification (GTDB taxonomy): domain Bacteria; phylum Pseudomonadota; class Gammaproteobacteria; order Burkholderiales; family Usitatibacteraceae; genus UKL13-2. Next base: position 13,194 of record JBDTWS010000094.1, on the reverse strand, counting down.
CCGAAATATCGCTGTGCTCCGGCACATGCATCTGTCCGCCGCCGACATCGGCCACACCGTTATGCACGCGGCCTTCAAACAGGTTCACGTTGCCGAGGAACTGGTACACGAACGGCGTCGCCGGGTGATCGTAGACTTCATCGGGCGTGCCGACCTGCTCGATTTTTCCGTGATTAACCACGACGACGCGGTCGGCGACTTCGAGGGCTTCCTCCTGGTCGTGCGTGACGAAAACGCTGGTGAGGTTGATCTCATCGTGCAACCGGCGCAGCCAGCGGCGCAATTCTTTTCGCACCTTGGCATCGAGTGCGCCGAACGGTTCATCGAGCAGCAACACCTTGGGCTCGATGGCCAGCGCGCGCGCCAGTGCGATGCGCTGCCGCTGTCCACCGGAGAGCTGGTGCGGGTAGCGATCGGCCAGCCAGTCGAGCTGGACCAGTTTCAACAATTCCATTACGCGGCGCTTGATCTCGGCTTCCGGCGGACGTACGGCACGAGGACGCACGCGTAAACCAAAGGCGACATTTTCAAAAATCGACATGTGGCGGAATAGCGCGTAATGCTGGAATACAAATCCCACTTCACGTTCCTGCACGCGCGTGTCGGTGGTGTCGTGGCCGTTGAACAGGATGCGGCCGGAGTCGGGTTGCTCGAGTCCCGCGATCACGCGCAGCAGTGTGGTCTTGCCCGAGCCGGAGGGGCCGAGCAGCGCGACCAGCTCACCGGGCTGGATTTCGAGATTGACGCCGTTGAGCGCTTCGAAAGTACCGAAGCGCTTGGTGACGTCCTGGACTTGAATGGTCATTTGCGATGCTCCCGGGTTTTACTTTGGTTGCCGTGTTTCGACAACCGTCTTGATGGCCAATGTAATCAGTGCGAGAAACGCCAGCAGCGATGCGCAGGCAAACGCTGCGGCAAACGCATATTCGTTGTAGAGAATTTCCACATGCAGCGGCAGCGTATTGGTGGCGCCGCGAATGTGGCCCGAGACGACAGACACCGCGCCGAATTCGCCCATCGCGCGCGCGTTGCACAGGATCACGCCGTACAGCAATCCCCATTTCGCATTGGGCAGCGTCACATACCAGAGCGTCTGCCAGCCCGATGCGCCGAGCACGGCGGCGGCTTCCTCTTCCTCGCGTCCCTGCGCCTGCATCAGTGGGATCAGCTCACGCGCCACAAAGGGAAAGGTGACGAAGATGGTCGCCAGCACGATGCCCGGTACGGCGAAAATAATCCTGATGTCGTGATCCGACAACCACGGCCCCACCCAGCCCTGCAGGCCGAAGATCAGCACATAGATCAATCCTGAAATCACCGGCGACACCGAGAACGGCAGGTCGATCAGCGTGATGAGGAGGCTCTTGCCGCGAAAATCAAATTTGGCGATGGCCCAGGCGGCGGCAACACCAAAGACAAGGTTGAGCGGCACGGCGATGGCGGCCGCGATCAAGGTCAGTCGGATGGCGGACCATGCATCGGGTTCGCGGATGGCGTCCCAGTAGAACCCCGCGCCTTTCTTGAACGCTTCAAAGAAAACCGCCGCCAGCGGCACAAACAGGAACAGCGCGAGATAGGCGAGGGCGATGCCGACCAGCAGCACCGGTATCCACGGAAACGGACGGCTTGCTGCACGCGGCGACGCATCGGCAAGCGATGAGGGAGGAAAGATCGCAGCCATTACACGCGCTCCTCATTGCGGCGCCTGCGTGCCCACCATTGCAGCGTATTGATGGCGAGCAGCAGGGCGAACGACGCAACCAGCATCACCACCGCGACGGCGGTGGCGCCGCTGTAATCGTATTGCTCCAGCTTGGTGATGATGATGAGCGGCGTGATTTCGGACACCATGGGCATGTTGCCGGCGATGAAAATCACCGAGCCGTATTCGCCCAGCGCACGTGCGAAAGCCAGTGTGAAACCGGTAATGACGGCCGGCAACACGGTCGGAAAAATCACCCGCGAAAAAGTCTGCCAGCTCGAAGCGCCCAGCGATTTGGCGGCTTCTTCAAGTTCCTTTTCCAGGTCTTCCAGCACCGGCTGCACGGTGCGCACTACGAAGGGCAGGCCGATGAATGTGAGTGCCACCAGGATGCCGAGCGGCGTGAAGGCAACCTTGATCCCCATTTCTGCGAGCGGCTTTCCCAGCCAGCCGTTGCCGGCATAGACCGCCGTAAGGGCGATGCCGGCCACAGCAGTGGGCAAAGCGAAAGGCAGGTCAACGATCGCGTCGATGAATCGCTTGCCCGGAAACTTGTAGCGCACCAGCACCCACGCCGTCAGCAGGCCGAACACGGCGTTGATGGCAGCGGCCATGAGGGACGTGCGGAACGTGAGCCAGTACGACGCCAGCACGCGCGGGGCGGTCACGGTCGTCCAGAACGATTCCCACGTCAGCGAAAACGTCTTGATGAACGCCGCAGACAGCGGAATCAGCACGATGAGGCCGAGATAGAACAGCGTATAGCCCAGCGCCAGGTTAAAGCCAGGGAGGACGCTGTGCGGGCGGCGCAACGCGATGCTCATGCGCCACCGCCGCTGATTGAAAACCGCGACCGCTCGTCGTGCTGTGTCTGCTTATTCATCTCGTGTGCTTCTTCTGCTTATTCATCTCGTGTGCTTTTTCTGCGTCACTTGCTGCCGGGCTGGTAGATCTGGTCGAACGTACCGCCATCGGCAAAGTGCAGTTTCGTTGCCTTGGCCCAGCCGCCGAATGCCTGGTCGATATTGATGAGCGCCAGCTTGGGAAACTGCTTGGCGTATTTCGTCGCCACCTTCTCCAGGCGTGGGCGATAGTAGTGACGCGCGGCGATTTCCTGGCCTTCCTCGGTGTAGAGATATTCGAGGTAAGCCTGCGCGACTTTACGCGTGCCTTTCTTGTCCACATTCCTGTCGACGATGGCGACTGGCGGTTCGGCCAGGATGGATAGCGAGGGCGCGAGGATTTCAAACTTGTCGGGGCCCAGTTCCTTCAGCGCAAGAATGGCTTCGTTCTCCCACGCGAGCAGCACGTCACCGACGCCGCGTTCGACGAACGTGGTGGTGGAACCGCGCGCGCCGGAATCCAGCACGGGCACGTTCTTGAACAGCGCTTTGACAAAATCTCTCGACTTGTTCTGGTCGCCGCCAAATTTCCTGTCGGCATAACCCCACGCGGCGAGGTAATTCCAGCGCGCACCACCTGAGGTCTTCGGATTGGGCGTGATCACGCTGACACCGTGCTTGACCAGGTCATCCCAGTCCTTGAGTCGCTTGGGATTTCCCTTGCGCACCAGGAACACGATGGTGGAGGTGTAGGGCGAAGCGTTGCTTGGCAGCTTCTTTTGCCAGTCGAGCGGCAGCAGTTTGGCGCCGGCGCCACGCTGTGCAATCTCGTCGATGTCCTGCGCCAGTGCCAGTGTGACGACATCGGCATCCAGCCCATCGATCACCGACCGCGCCTGTTTGCCCGAGCCGCCGTGCGATTGCCTGATGGTGACTTTGTCGCTGGTTTTGATTTCGTACTGTTTGGCGAAAGCCTTGTTGAAATCCTGGTAGAGCTCGCGCGTGGGATCGTAGGAAACGTTGAGCAGCGTGATGTCGGCGGCAGCCGCGGAGCCGGCGATGAAGGCGGTACCGTAAGCGACGATGATGGCGCCTTCGACCAGCCATTTTTTGATGCGTGCGATGGCGGCGGAGGGCGCAGGAGTAGTTGCGGGAAAGGTTGCAGGTGACGACATGAGGTTCCTGGAAATTATTTGTTGGGTGACCTGGCCTGGCGAGTGGTTCACCCGCACAACAAAGTCAAGCATGGGGGCGGTTCGCAGGGCGAAAATGGCCTGCAAACCACGCGGGTGTTAGGGTTTAGCTCTCGATTTTTCCGCAAACACACACCGTTTGCCCTGAGCTTGTCGAAGGGCCTGGGTGGGCTCGGATCATCGACCAGCACGTGGCATCAAAACCCTTCGACAGAGCCTGTGCTGAGCTTGTCGAAGTACTTAGGGCGAACGGGGGTATGCGGAAAACAGGAAGGCGGTAGTGGGCTTAAAACGCCTGACATCGCGACGAATGCATTTCCCGCATTCGCGATTCATGGTCTTCGACCACGGACAAGTTCATCTCCGGCGCGGCGAACACGGCGCCCACGCACAGTACCGCCGGTCCCGCGAGATTGAGCGAAGAGATCGTGAGTCCCGCCAGCGTTGTAAAAATCCGCTGCTCATTTTCGAGCGATGCGTTTTCCACGATGGCGACCGGCGTGTCCGCCGGTTTGCCTGCACCGATTAGCGCACGCGCGATCGTTGGCGCCTGGCCCGCCGCCATGTACAGCACCGTGGAATCGGCCGCCGCAGCGCTGGCCAGCCAGTCACTCTCGGCTTCGTTGGGTCCGATGCGTGGGGTCACGAAACTCACCGTGCGGGCAATGCCGCGTCGCGTCAGAGATACACCGAGCGACGCACTAGCCGCCAGCGCTGCAGTGATACCGGGAACAACTTCATACTCAATCCCCGCTTCATTCAGCGCATCGATTTCTTCCTGTGCGCGGCCGAACATCATCGGGTCACCGCCTTTGAGACGCACCACGTTCGAATGATGACGCGCGGCCTCCACCAGCTGGCGATTGATGAAACGCTGGTCGGTTGAAACCTGTCCCGCACGTTTACCCACCGACACTTTTTTGGCATTCGCCGCCAGCGCGATGGTGTCGGGATGCACCAGCGCATCGTAGAAAACGATATCGGCTTTTTCAATCAGCCGCGCCGCACGCAACGTGAGCAGGTCGGGCGCGCCGGGGCCCGCGCCGACCAGGTAGACCTTAGCCATGGTCCGCCTCCGCCAGGATCATCCCGGCCGCAACGGTCTGGTTGGTGACTTCATCGATCAGGATGAAACTGCCGGTGGTGCGGTTGGCACGATAGGCGTCGACCATCAGCGGGCGCAGCGTTTTGAGACGCACGCGGCCGATATCGTTGAGCTTGAACCGGGTCACGCCGGTTTCGCGCTCCAGCGTGTTTACGTTGAGGCGATAGTCGATGCCTTCGAGTACCGCGCGAACTGTCTGCGTGGTGTGTTTTATGAGATAACGCCTGCTGATATCGAGCGGTTCGGCCGCCATCCATGACAGGTTGGCCGTCACCTGGTTGGTGATGGTGGGCAGTTCATCGACGTGCGCGAACATGTCGCCGCGCGAGATGTCGATCTGGGTATCGAGCAACAACGTCACCGATTGCGGCGCGTGTGCGGTTTGCAGGCGGCCGTCCAGCGTCACGATGTCGAGCACCTTCGCTTCCAGTCCTGATGGCAGAACGCCAATGCGATCACCGACCGATACGCGGCCCGATTCGATGCGGCCCATGTAGCCGCGGAATTCCGCGTTGGCACCGAGCTTGGTGTGGGCAACGCGCTGCACCGGAAAACGGAAATCGCCGGCGGCCGTTTCGGCCGCTTTGGTGGACTCGAGTAGTTCCAGCAGTGTGGGACCGGTGTACCAGTCGAGTCGCTCGCCGCGATTCACCACCATGTCACCTTCGAGTGCGGACACGGGGATGAAGTCGATACGGGCAAAATCCAGCGGCCGGGCAAAGCCCAGGAAACTTTCGCGAATCCGGTCGAATGTCGCCTGCGAATAATTCACCAGGTCCATCTTGTTCACGACCACCACGACGTGTGGGATTCCCAGCAGCGAGGCGATGATGGCGTGGCGCCGTGATTGCGTCTGCAATCCTTTTCCCGCATCGACCAGTACCAGCGACAGGTCGGCCGTGCTCGCGCCGGTCACCATGTTGCGGGTGTACTGCTCATGGCCGGGTGTGTCGGCAATAATGAAGCGGCGCTTCAGCGTGGTGAAATAGCGGTACGCCACATCGATGGTGATGCCCTGTTCGCGCTCGGCACTGAGCCCGTCGGTGAGAAGCGAAAAGTCGATGGCCTTGCTGCCTCGTTTTGCGCTGGTGTTTTCGATCGACGCAAGCTGGTCTTCGAGGATCGACTTGGTGTCGTACAGCAGGCGGCCGATGAGCGTGCTCTTGCCGTCGTCAACGGAGCCGGCGGTGGTGAAGCGAAGGGTGTCTATGGTGGTTGTCATGATTGCGTGAAATTATTTATGGTCATTGCCGTCAAAAAACGCTGCCGGCGAACACTAGAAATAGCCTTCCTTTTTTCTAAGCTCCATCGATGAATCTGAGGTCTGGTCGTCCATGCGCGTTGCGCCGCGCTCGGTGATGCGTGCGACCGCCGTTTCGATGAGGATTTCTTCCACTGTCGCTGCATCCGAGAGGACCGGGCAGGTGCAGGTGATGTCACCCACGGTACGAAAACGCACATTGCGGGTGACGACTGTTTCCCCTGGTAGCGGCGGCGTCAGCGCAGTGACGGGCGCGAGCAGGCCACGGCGTTCCACCACGGGACGCTCATGCGCGAAATAGATCGACGGCACGTCCAGCTTTTCGCGTGCGATGTATTGCCACACATCCAGCTCGGTCCAGTTTGAAATCGGGAAGGCGCGGAAATGCTCGCCCTTGTTGAGGCGCGTGTTGAACAGGTCCCACAATTCGGGGCGTTGGTTCTTCGGATCCCACTGGCCGAAATCGTCGCGATGCGACAGGATGCGTTCCTTGGCGCGCGCTTTTTCTTCATCGCGACGCGCACCGCCGAACAAGGCGTCGAATTCAAATTCGCGGATGGCATCCAGCAATGTCACTGTCTGGTGGACATTGCGGCTTTCATCGGGGCGGCGCAGCACGATGCGGCCGGAGTCAATGCCGGTTTGCACCGAACGCACTATCAGTTTCTCGCCCAGTTCAGCTGCGCGCTTGTCGCGGAAAGCAATAACTTCCGGGAAGTTATGTTCGGTGTCGACGTGCAACAGGGGAAAGGGAAAACGGTCGGGACGAAACGCCTTCTCCGCCAGCCGCAGCATGACAATGGAATCCTTGCCGCCCGAAAACAGCAGCGCAGGATTTTTTGTCTCTGCCACGACTTCGCGCATGATGTGGATGGCTTCGGATTCGAGCCAGTCCAGGTGTGCGTTGGCCGGCACATCTTCGGTGCGGCTGCCGAAAGCCTGGTAGTCATCCTGTTGTTTCAATACGGCACTCATGCTGTTGCTCCAACGCTTGATTTCAAATGGCTGATGTCCACCGCTTTCACATGCAGGCCGCATTCCTGCTGGCCCGACTGCTCCCACCACCAGCGGCCCGCACGCGGGTCTTCACCCGGCTTGACGGCACGTGTGCACGGGTCACAGCCGATGCTCGGATAGCCTTTATCGTGCAGCGCGTTGTACGGCACGTCGTTGGTGCGGATGTAGGCCCACACGTCATCGGCGCTCCAGTCGATCAGCGGATTGAATTTGGTGAGCTTGTGATCGGCGTCGAACTCGGATTCGGTAAGGTCGTTGCGCGAGGGCGCCTGTTCTCGGCGCAGGCCGGTGAGCCAGGATTTTTTCAGGGCGAGTGCGCGATTGAGCGGCTCGACCTTGCGGATGTAGCAGCAGGACTTGCGATTTTCCACACTGTCATACATGGAAAAAAGCCCGTTGCGTTTTTCGAAATCTTCAACGACCTCGAAAATCGGTGTGTAGCTCTGCAGGCGGAAACTGTATTTGCGCCGTGACACATCCATCAGCGCGTAGGTTTCTTTCGGCAAGCGCTGCGTATCCAGCGTAAAAATCTGGATACCGGGAAATTCCGTGGCGATGAGATGCGTGAGCACCATGTCTTCCGCGCCAAAACTGTTGGCGAAGGCGGCGGGCGAAAAATCGCGCTCTATGCGGCCCAGCAGTTCGCGCAGGCGGGCAACTTTGGTGTCGAGAGGCAGGTCAGGCGACATTACGCGGCCTCCGGAATGCGGCGGCGTTTGAACAGCGGCAGCGGCGGGTTCACCGCGCCTTGGTACACCTCGGAAAAGTCCGCGAGTGCCTTCACCGCATCGTGGATGTCCTTGTCCGCACGCACGGCGAATGCGTTGAAGCCCGCGCGCTGCATGTAGAACAGCTGGTCGCGCAGCACATCCCCGACCGCGCGCAGTTCGCCCTTGAAGCCGTAACGGCTGCGTAGCAGCGTGGCAATGGAATAACCCCGGCCATCGACGAATTTTGGGAAGTTGATGGCGATGACGGCCAGGCGCGTGACGGCATCGGCCAGTTCGGCCGGGTCCTGGTTGCTGTCCAGCCAGACGCCGAGCGGCTGGTTGCGTTCGAGCAGTACATCGCGCTGCGCCAGCCATACGTTCAGGGGCACGATGATCTGACCCGCGGGGAGTGGCACGGAGGCGCCATCCTCCGCTGCCGGCAGCAGTTGCCAGGTGTCCGCGACCACGGCGCCATCGCGAATAAGGTAACGAATATCAGGCACCGGCCACCTCCGCCGTGGTGTTTGCCGCCTTGGCATTGGCGTAGACGCGCGCCTTGAACGGATCAATGCCGATGCGCTTGGCGGTATCGAGAAAATGTTCGTCCTCGTGACGCAGGTCCACGTAGGTCTGGATCAGCTTCTCGACCACGTCCGCCATTTCATCCTGCGCGAACGACGGGCCGATGACTTTACCGAGTGCCGCGTCGAGACCCTGTGAGCCGCCGATGGTCACCTGGTAGAACTCGGCACCATGCTTGTCGACACCGAGGATGCCGATATGGCCGACGTGATGATGGCCGCAGGCATTCATGCAGCCGGAAATATTGATGGCGATGTCGCCGATGTCGAACAGGTAGTCGAGATCGTCGAAACGGCGCTGGATGGCGTCGGCCACGGGGATCGATTTGGCATTGGCCAGCGAGCAGAAATCGCCGCCGGGGCAGGCGATGATGTCGGTCAGCAGGCCGATATTGGGTGTGGCGAAGCCGATTTTTTTGGCTGCTTCCCAGACGTCAAACAACTGCGATTTACGCACATCGGCCAGGATCAGGTTCTGCTCATGCGAGACGCGTATTTCGCCGTAGCTGTAGCGGTCAGCCAGGTCGGCCACGGCGTCGAGTTGCGTATCGGTGGCGTCGCCTGGTGCAATGCCGGTTTTCTTCAATGAGAGGGTAACCGCCGCGTAGCCGGTTTTCTTGTGGCCGAATACATTGCGCGACACCCAGCGTGCGAAGGCTTTATTGTCGAGCAGGTGCTGCTCGTATTCGGCATTGACGGCCGGCAAGTCTGCATAGTCGGGATCGACGAAATAGGCCGCAACGCGATCGATTTCTTCCTGTGTCAGCGTCGAAGGACCGTCTTTCAGGTGTTCCCATTCGGCGTCGACTTCGGCGCGGAATTTTTCCAGGCCCAGTTCCTTGACGAGGATCTTGATGCGCGCCTTGTACATATTGTCGCGGCGGCCGAAGCGGTTGTAGACGCGCAAGATGGCGTCGAGATAGGTGAAGAGATGGCGGGTCGGCAAGGCCTCGCGCACGACATGGCCGAGGATGGGCGTGCGTCCCAGGCCGCCGCCGGCGAGGATGTTGAAAGCGACGTCGCCTGACGCTGTCCTGATGGTGTGCACGCCGATGTCGTGAAACAGTGTGCCGGCGCGATCTTCAACAGCCCCGTTGACGGCGATCTTGAATTTGCGCGGCAGGTAGGCGAACTCGGGATGAAACGTGGACCACTGGCGGATGAGTTCGGCATACGGACGCGGATCGATCAGTTCATCGTGGGCGACACCGGCGAACTGGTCGGAGGTGGTATTGCGAATGCAGTTGCCCGAGGTCTGGATGGCATGCATTTCCACACTGGCGAGATCCGCGAGAATGTCGGGCACGGCTTCCAGCTTCGGCCAGTTGTACTGGATGTTCTGGCGGGTCGTGAAATGCGCATAGCCGCGGTCGTATTTCCTTGCAATGTGCGCGAGCATGCGTACCTGCCGGGACGAAAGCAGCCCGTAGGGAATGGCGACGCGCAGCATCGGTGCGTGTTTCTGGATATATAGCCCGTTCTGCAATCGCAGGGGGCGGAATTCGTCTTCCGAAAGCTGGCCGGCCAGGAAGCGCTCGGTTTGCCCGCGAAACTGGGCGACCCGTTCGTCGACGATGGTTTGATCGTATTTGTCGTAGCGGTACATGTTTTAAGGCGCGTATGCCTGCGCTGAGAAAAAACGCAGTGCGATTTCCAAAGATAGTCAGACGCAGATGTTAGGCTGCGGTTCTTATATCAATAAATACTTTATAAGTAATATATATACTAAAAAAGCATTAAGGAAATATCGCTTGCCCTGGCGTGAACATCACCCGATCGGGGTATCAGGCTTTCCGGCACTGATACATTTGCATCGCGGTTTACGGCTATCATGCGGATTCTTCGGACAAAACAGGGGACTTACATGGCACTGGTTGATCGCGTTAAGAACATCCTTCTCACCCCAAAATCGGAATGGGTTGTCATCGACGGGGAAACGACCTCGACGGCTGACCTCCTCAAAAACTATGTGGCCATCCTGGCGGCCATCCCCGCTGTTTGCGGGTTTATCGGCATGTCGCTGATCGGTTTTGGTGCGTTCGGTATTTCAATCCGCACCCCCATCGTGGCGGGTATCGTCACGGCAATCTTCAGCTATGTGATGTCTTTTGTAACAGTGATCGTGGTCGGTCACATTATCGATGCGCTGGCGCCCACCTTCGGCGCGCAGAAAAACCTGAAGCAGGCGACCAAGGTCGCGGCCTACGCTTTTACAGCGGCTTGGGTGGGCGGTATTTTCTCGCTGCTGCCGGCACTTTCCGTGTTGGGCATCCTGACCGGGCTCTACAGTATTTTCCTGCTGTACCTCGGCCTGCCGGTCCTGATGAAAAATCCGGAAGACAAATCGATCGGCTACACCGCCGTGGTGGTGGTCGCCACTATCGTGGTCTCGATCATCATCGGTGTGGTGGCAGCCGCGCTGGCCGGCATGTCGGGTGCGTCGCGTGGAATGTTCGGCGGCGTGAGCGGTTCCAGCCGCTCGGCTAACGTGACTATCGACCCGGACAGCAAGCTGGCCAAGCTCGAAGCATTCGGCAAGCAGATGGAAGAAGCCGGCAAGAAAATGGAAGCCGCGCAGAAAAGCGGCAACCAGGAAGAGGCCGCCAAGGCTGCCATGAATGTGTTCGGCGCAGCGATGGGCGGCGGCAAGTCCATCGATCCGCTGGGCATCGAGCTACTTAAACCTTTCGTGCCGGAGACCTTCGCGGGTCTCGGCAAGAAATCCAGCAAAGCTGAAAAGACCGGTGCGATGGGCATCATGGTGTCCAAGGCCGAGGCGCGTTATGCCGATGAAACGGGGGCCAAGAGCATCAATCTCGAAGTTTCCGACACCGGTGGCGCAGCCGGCTGGATGACCTTCGCCAGCTGGGCGATGGTCGAGGGCGAGAAGGAAGACCAGTACGGCAAGGAAAAAACCGGAACCGTCGATGGCCGCATCGTGCATGAGAAATCACGCAAGGACGGCGGCAGCGAATATGACATCGTCCTGGGCAAGCGTTTCATCGTCACCGCCAAAAGCAATGGCGTTGACCTGAATACACTCAAGACCGCCGTGGCATCGCTGGACCTGGCGAAGCTGGAATCAATGAAGGATGTAGGCGTCCAGAAATAAGGGTTATGAACGTCACGCGCATTGCCGTTCGGCAATCGCCCTGTTTCCGCCTTCGTGCGCCGGTGTCACGGCAATAATTGCATCGCGCGCCATACGCAATACGCAAACCCCGCACAACACCACAACGATTGTCCTGCTAGCGTTGTGCCGCGCGCTCGTCGATGAATTTCGACACCCGGTCCAGTACCGGCTTGCCACTGCGCAGCGGCGCTGATATCGCCAGCAGGATACCGACGTGGCCCATGCCGGGGTAATAGTCTTCCTCCACCTTGCCACCACGTTCGCGTATGCGCGCGGCCAGGTTGCGTGAGTTGTGGATGCCGACACGCTTGTCATCCAGCCCGTGCAGCAACAGCACCGGCGCTTCCTTGCCGGAGATGAAATTGATCGGCTGTGACGCAGCACGCACCGGCCCCGGAAAAATCAGGAATAGCTTCGGCTCATCCAGCGGCAGGAAATCCATCGGCCCCGCCAGGCTCACCATGCCGCGCAGGCGGCGTTTGTCGAGCCCGACTTTTTCAAGGTAGCTGCCATCGAAAGCGATAAGTGCGGCCAACTGCGCACCGGCCGAATGTCCCATGGTGAAAATCTTGTCGGGGTCACCGCCCAATCGCGCGGCGTTGTCGAACGTCCATTTCACCGCCAGCGCGGCATCTTCCATGTACGTTGGAAAAACGACGTCGGGATACACGCGGTAGTTAGGGATGACCACCAGATAGCCGCGTGAGGTCAGGGCTTCGGCGGCAAAAAGATAGCTGGCCTTGTCGCCCGAATCCCAGGCGCCACCATAGAAAAACACCACGACCGGCCGCGCGCCATTGCCTGCGGGCAGCGGGACTACCGGCTTGTAAACGTCCAGCTTCTGGCGGGGAAGCTGGCCATACGCAATGTCGCGTGTGGCCTCCAGTCCACCTTCTGGAATCAATGTGTTGAACAGGCCGACAACCGAACATCCGGACAACAGAGCCATGAGCAATGCGGCGGGAAACAGCTGACGCAGCCAACGCTGCAAGGCGGCAAACAATCCGGTTTTTAACGACATGACAGAAAATTCATCTTTATTCAGTCTCCACTTTCCAATATTTTGGCGGCCAGCTGTCGTGCGTCTTCTGCGGCCCGCCCGCGAGTGACAGCATTGTCGCTGCGCAACTTTTCCGATGTCGTCCGAAGTAGCACGGCTTCGTAGGCGTCGCCGCCAAGGTCCAACGCATCGGCCAGCAGAAGTTGCGCGGTGGGAAGGATATCGGCGGCCGCACCACGCGTTGCGTGGGCCACGGCCTGGCGGAGAGCTTCGACGGATTTGGCAGCATCGCCACGATGGAGATGCAATTTTCCCAGGTACAGCGCACTTGACGCGGCGGTCCGGACATAATCCAGCGAAACACTCCTGCGCAGGGATTCGGTGAGCAGGTGTTCGGCCTCATCCAGCTTCCCGTCGAGCATCGCCACCATGCCGAGGCTCGCCATGCGATCGGCGATGCGCATCTCGTCGAACTCCTGCTCGGCAAGCTCGAGTGCGATTCCAAGATGATGGCGCGAGCGGGTGGCAAGATCGTCAAGGGCCTCACCGGCTGCGGCGCGTTGCTCACCCATGCGTAGCAGCGCAATGCCCCAGTTACCGTGGCTCACCGCCTGGTGCGTGAGTGTGGATTTTTCTGAAAGCGTGATCGC
>JBDTWS010000093.1:0-16165 GCA_040006575.1 Betaproteobacteria bacterium | reverse complement strand
TCACCATGTCGGCATCGACGGCGCGCACCTTCACCTCCAGCTGCGACCCGCCGACCACATCGAGTACGCGGTTCACTCGCTGCGGCAGCCCTGCCATGAAGTCTTTCACTTCAAGCAGCGAGCTCAGCACATTGCCCTGCGTGGCCTGCTTGCGCATGCGCTGCGACATCAACTCCGCAGCATTGCGCTGGATGGCGGCGTTAGGATCGAAATCGGGGTCCAGGATCTTGCCCACCTCATCGAGCTGCAACAGTGTCTTGCCCAGCAAGGTGAGTTCACTCGGTACGTACAAGCCGAATTGCGCGGCGGTCTGGCTCACGGTCAGCAAGGTTCGCCCGACATTCAGGTCGGCCAGCGCGCGATCGCGCTGCGCTACCACCAATTGATTGACGCTGCGCTTGAATGCCGCTTCATCGAAATCCGCCGTGGTCTGGCTCATGTGGATCACGACATTGGCCGCGTCCTCGCCTTTGCATTCGCTGACGGCCAGCAGGATCTTGAGCAGGTTGTCCTGCATGGCGGGTGTAGTGGTGCCGACCATGCCGAGATCCAGCAGCGCGATGCGCTTGTCACTGGTGAGAAACACATTGCCCGGATGCGGATCCGCATGGAACAGTCCATCCACCAGCACCTGCTGCAGATAGGCGCGGAACAATTCATCCGCCAGCACTTCGCCGGGCATTTCCAGATTGGTGAGCGGGCCCAGTTTGGTGATCTTGCGGCCTCGCACATAGTCCATGGTCAGCACGCGGCGGCCGCAGTAATCGCTGATGGGTTCCGGAACAAAAATATGTTCGAATGCCGCCAGGTTGCGGCTCAGCAGGCGCAGGTTCTGCGCTTCACGTTCGTAGTTGAGTTCCTGGTTGATGCTGATGCGGAATTCTTCGAGTACTGCCAACACGCGGTGGCGGCGTCCAAATTCGGTGTGCGTATCCAGCAATTCCGCAATCTGCGACAGCACCTCAAAATCTTCCGTGATCTGTGCGGTGATACCGGGGCGCTGGACCTTGACCACCACTTCACGTCCATCGCGCAAGGCGGCCAGGTGCACCTGGCCTAACGAGGCCGCCGCCAGCGGCACTTCGTCAAATCGCGAAAACGCCTTGGAAATGCGCACGCCGAGATCGGTGGTGACAATTTCTTCCACTTCGGTAAAGGGAAACGGCTTGACGTTGTCCTGCAGGCGCGCGAGCGCTTTCAGGTACGGATCGGGCAGGAGGTCAGGACGGCCCGAAAGTATCTGCCCCAGCTTCACATAAGTCGGTCCCATGGCCTCCAGGTCATCGGCCAGTTCGGCCGGGTTGGTTTCCGTGGGTGATGCCTTGATGGCGGCGTTACCCAGCGCATCCTCGATGCCCATCCCCTGCACCAGGTCAGAGCGGCCATATTTCCACAGCAGCGTGGCGAGGCGCTTGTACAACTGCAAATGAGAAGCGGCACGCTTCATGGGGCAGCGGCGGGCAGGGTTGCACAGCGCGTACCACGCCGCATGACTCGGGAGCCGAGCACAGGCGATCTCAAACATTCAGGGTGGAAAACAGGTCCCGGCATGAGGTGTCCTTTTTTAAGCCAGTGACAGTTTGGCGGCTGCGTCCCACAACTTCACTGGGCGTTCGTCCTTATTGGGCGTCGGACATTGCTGACAAGCGCGCGCTTGCGCAACTGCGCGCGCCCCCAAAAAATGCTGGCGCGCCATACGTTTTTCTTCCCGTAAGTCAACCGTATGCCGGTGGATGCAAATATCGGCGGCGATGCAGTGCAGACGCGCTGCACATAACGTCACCGGGAGAAAAAAATGATGAAAGAACTTACCAGGTCACGCAGCAAGACTTGCTACGCGGTGGAAATGACGCTGCCCGTTGCCGCCGGCATCCCGCCGCAGGTACGCAGGGGATTCATGTCGGCCCGCGAGGCCGATATCTGGCTTGAGCACGTACGTCAGCGCGTGGCCGACAGCTACCAGTGTTCCAAACACACGCTGACGTCCAAGGGATTTCAGTTCAGGATTTTCAAGCAGACGTAGTGGCGCCGGGTTTCGCCCGGCCCCGGCCACACACGCACTAGAGCCACAACCCATTCATCACTTCCCCGAGATTAATCCGCGCGGTCCCTGCCGGCGCCGCCCTCGCCTCACGTCCCGCCAACGGCCAGGTGCGCTCTTCAAAATAATCCACAATCTGCGGTGGAATAAACCGGCTGCGCAATGCATACACATGGCGGTTGCCCATGGCCGCTTGCTGGTGCACGTAAAAACGCTGCGGGATCATTAAATGCAGTTCATCCTTGGCGCGCGTCATCGCGACGTAAAACAGCCGGCGCTCTTCTTCCAGCTCTTCCTGTGTGCCCGTTCCCAGGTCGGATGGGATGCCGCCATCCACCACGTTCAATACGTGCACTGATTTCCATTCCTGCCCTTTGGCCGAATGAATGGTGGAGAGAATCAGGTAATCCTCATCCTTGTACGGCACGCCCGATTCATCGCTGCTGGCGCTGGGCGGATCGAGCGTGAGTTCGGTGAGGAAACGTTCGCGGCTGGAAAAGGTACCGGCAATGTTTTTCAGTTGCGCCAGGTCACCGGCGCGCGCATGCGAGTCCTCATACAAGCGGTCCAGGTGCGGCTGGAACCATTCCACCGCGAGACCCATGTCGGCGGGCCAGAGATTGCGCGCATTGCGCAGCCGTGCATACACCGGCAGGAATTCGGCCCATGCTTCTGCCGCAGCGGCGGGCGGATGAAACTCGCTCATCACCATATCGGTGTCGGGGCAGGCTTCGATGGCGTCCAGCAGGCGGGTGGCTGTCGCGGGCCCGATGCCGGGCAGCAATTGCAAAGCGCGGAAACCCGCCATTCGCCCGCGCGGATTCTCGGCCCAGCGCAATAGCGACAGCACGTCCTTGACGTGTCCCGCCTCCAGAAACTTGAGTCCGCCAAATTTTACGTAAGGAATATTGCGGCGCGTCAGTTCCAACTCCAGTTGCGCGCTATGGCTGGAGGTGCGGAACAGCACCGCCTGCGACTTCAGTGCGGTTCCGCCTTCGCGATTCTCCAGAATGCGCTCGGCCACGCACCTTGCCTGGTCCATCTCGTCGCGCACCGTAACCAGCGCCGGCTTCACCGATGAAACGCGCTCGGTCCATAAATTCTTGGTGAATCGCTCGGCTGCCAAACCAATCACAGCATTGGACGCATCGAGGATCGGCTGGGTGGAGCGGTAGTTGCGTTCCAGCGTGACCACATGCGCGGGTTCGCTGAACTGCGCAGGGAAGTCGAGGATATTGCGCACGGTCGCTGCGCGGAATGAATAAATCGATTGCGCATCGTCCCCCACCACCGTAACACCCGCGCCGGTCGGCTTCATGCGCAGCAGGATAGTCGCCTGCAGCAGGTTGGTGTCCTGGTACTCGTCGACAAAAACATGATCGAAGCGCGAACCGACTTCCTCGGCCAGCGCTTCGTTTTCCACCATGTGCGCCCAATAGAGCAGCAGGTCGTCATAGTCCAGCACGTTCTGGCGCTGCTTTTCCCGGGTATAGGCGGCGAACAATTTTTTCAGCTCCACGTCCCACTCTTCACACCAGGGAAAACTAGCCTTCAACACCTCATCGAGCGACGCACGGCTGTTGACGATGCGCGAATAAATGGCCAGGCACGTGGCCTTGGTGGGAAACCGGCGCGCATTATACTCCAGCGACAGTTCATGCCGCACCAGGCCCATCAGGTCCTCCGAATCACCGCGGTCCTGGATGGTGAAAGTAACGTGCAATCCAATTCGCTCCGCATATTCGCGCAGCAGCCGCGCACCGATACTGTGAAAGGTGCCCGCCCACGGCAGCGACGGCGGCGACTGGTCCGGTGAATTCCCGGTGATCTTGTTAAGGATGCGGCCCGTGCGCCGTTCCATCTCGGCCGCCGAGCGTCGCGAAAAGGTCAGGAGCAGCAATCGCCACGGGTCGGCCCCGTGACGCACTGCGTGCGCCACCCGATGGGCTAGCGTATTCGTTTTGCCCGATCCTGCGCCGGCGATGACCAGCAGGGGGCGCGGCGCGGTAGTGCACTTCGCGTCAATCCCGAATTCCACCGCTGCTCGCTGCTGCGCGTTTAATGTGGCGAGGTAATCGACGACCGATGCACTTGGCTGCGGCGCGGAAGTCAATGGCCGCGTGAGGGGCGGCATTGTTGCGATGGCGTTGTCCACAATATCCCCGGCTTTAATATACTGTAATTAAATACAGTATATCAATTTCACTACGCGTGGGATGGTGAAAAATAATTAACGCTGAAATCCGGCCATCAAACCTATCGAGATACCGGTAACGTTCGGCCAGGCGCGAGTACGGAGGGCTCGCGCGCCTGCGATGTAGCCTCTTGCCGGGGTGCCGTCCCGTCCTGTGGCGCGGACTGCCGCGCAGGATCGTAGCTGTGCGCATACACCGAGGTGAACTCCGCGCCGATAAGAAAAATCTGCGCCGAGTAATAGACCCACACCAAAATAATAATGAGCGAGCCCGCCGCGCCGAACCCCGAGGCGATGCCGCTCCTGCCGATGTAAAGTCCGATCAGGAATTTGCCGATGGTGAACAGCATCGCCGTCACCAGCGCGCCCAGCCAGACATCCTGCCAGCGCACGGGCACACGCGGCATCAACTTGTAGATCATCGCGAACACGGCGGTGGTCAGCGCGAAGCTGAGCGCCTCGTTGGAAAACTGCATCACCATTTCCCAACCAGCGAAATTTCCGCCCCACCATTTGCCGAGCGCCGCCATTAGCGCACCGAGCACCAGCGACACCATCAGCACGAACGCCAAACCCAGGATCATGCCGAACGACAGCAAACGCGTTCGCAACAACAACCACAACCCCGCCAGCCCGCCGCGCTTTTCAACCGCCGGAGCACGCCAAATGCGGTCCAGCGCTGTTTGCAGCTCGCCGAAGACTGATGTTGCGCCGACCAGCGTCAGCACTATGCCCACCACCGTGGCGAGAATCCCCTGCGCGGGCTTATTGACGTTGGCCAGCAAGTCCTCTATGGCCTTGGCCGCATCGGCACCCATCAGGCCGTTGAGTTGCGCGAAGATTTCGCCGCGCACGGCATCCGGACCGAATACCAATCCGCCCAGCGACAGCACGATCAGCAACAGCGGCGCCAGCGAAAAAATGGTGTAGTACGAAAGGGCGGCACCCATGCTCTGGGCGCCGTCCTCCATCCAGGAATCCACGGCTCGCCGCGTGAGTGTCCACAGTTCGCCGATAGTCCAGCACTTCATAGCGGGGGCGTGACGCGCGCAGCGAACCGCGCGGGATCAGTATGGTGAATTGCCCCCATGATTATTGCGCCGTTCAATCAGGCTTGGAAATTTCCGACAGCGCTTCGCCGGCCGCTGCAGCATCTTTCTTTTCAACGGCGAAGTCCCCCAGCGATACGATCCCGACCAGGCGCTTTTCGGCATTGACCACCGGCAGGCGGCGCACCTGGTGCTCGGCCATCAGTTTTGCACCGTCGGCGACGGAATCATTTTCATAGGCCCAGACAATTCCCTCGGACATCACCTCGCGTACCTGCGTGCTGGTGTCCTTGCCCTGTGCGACCGCGTGAATGGTGATGTCGCGGTCAGACACGGTGCCGATCATGCGATCGTTTTCTTCCACCGGCATCATGCCGAAATTGCCCTTGGCCATGCGGAGTGCTGCCTCGCGAATCGTGCCATTGGGGCTGATCACTTGAACATCGCGGCTCATCACGTCTTTGAGTGTCTGCATTTTCTATCTCCTTGTTGTAAATCGTCGTTATCGTAGCTGTGAAGGTTGTTGCTAAAAATCAGGACCGGTCGCGCAGCCCGGTGACGCCGGCCTTGGTGGCGCAGTGATCGCAGCAGAACATTTTTCCGCCGCTCTCCAGCCCATGCCCGACGATGCGCACTTCGCAGTGCGAGCACACCGGTGCCAACAGGTGGATGGCGCATTCAAAACTGTCAAAGGTGTAGGTTTTGCCTACAGCAACCTTGACCTCGAAGGTCTTGTCGTATTCGTTGCCGCATGTATCGCATTTGGCCATGATGTGATTCCTCTTTTTTGGTAATTGCCGGTACAAGCCTACGCCGAGCGTATTTTTTCGCCTTCGCTTTTTGATGGTGTCAAAGTGACGTCCTGGTTCATTCCCAGCTCTTCCTGGCGCTTGGGTGAAGAGCCTTCCGGCGCCTGTCCGATGCGCATCTTGCGATCCCGCCACCACAGCTTTACGCCGGTCCAGCGATGTGAGGGAACCTGGTAGTCAAAGGCGCGGTATTTGCCTGGTTCCACCTTGCCCTTGTCGCGGACAAACGCAGCGAACTTGTCGCTCCACGCGTCGAAGGCGTCGAGGAAGATTGTGTCGGTCGCCATCTGCTCGGCCTGGTTTTCACTGTAGATGCGTCCGCTGCCGAACGACTGGTAATGCCACAGCGGCTCCGGCACTTCGATACCACTGAAACGGCATTGCCATACCAGGGGCGCGTAGGTTTCGCGCTGGTCTTCCGGCTCCTGGGCCGGATCGAAATAGTGGGCGTGCTCGGGCGCGATGTAGCGTGGCCGGCCATCGGGATTGCGCTCTTCAGTGGCATCGTCGCCGTAACAGAAGAACCCGGCGGTGCGGCCTTCCATATGGTTCAGCGCCAATGCTTTCCAGCGCTCTTCGTGTTCCAGCTTCTGCGCCATTTCGGGATTCTTGTGTTCGATCAGGGCTTCCTGCGGATTGCCGCCGTTCATGCACACCAGGCGATCAAACATGAGTTTCAGGTTGGACGTCGGCGCATACCAGTTCACCGGTCCGAGGATGGCCCAGGCGTCCGCAAGGTCGAGCCGCGCATACAGGTCGAGATCCCACATCAGGTCGGGCTCGTCCTTGTTGTTTTTTTCGTAGCAGTTGCATGGCCACACGCACAGCGGCATGGCGGTGGAGGCGCAGGCGTTGCAGCTCTGGATGCGCGAACGCGCAAACACATTGCCCAGGTCTTCGTAATCTATTTCCCACTCCTGCGGCAGGCGCTCCGCCATGCGCAACATCAGTGCGCGCGACTTGGAATCCACGCCGGGACAATTGTATTGGCGGCGGTCGGAACCCGAAATGATCAGTACGCGGTACGGTCGTTCCGCGGTGGGTAGCCGGCCGTTGCCGTCGTCTGGCTTCATCGAATGCGCTCGATGCGGCGTGCGCTGCGATGAAGGCAGCGGCGGGGAATTGAATTGGAGTAGAAAGTGGGAAAGCGCGTGGACATGGAAACGTGGTGTTCCGGCTGACTTGTGTGGCTGGGTTGGTAACAAGTGTCGGCCAGGAATGCGTCTCGCAAGTTCGGCGTTTGTCTTGTTTTCCTGTAGGTCGAAAAGGAATTTCTGCGGGAACATGCTGGCCCGGGTCCGACCTTGCAGAATGCCAATTGGCGCGGCTCGCAGGCGATAAGTGGCTGGTTATCCGCGCCGGCGCTAGAGTTTGTGGCGCCGATCCCAAGATGCGGGCCTTCGCTCGCGTTCCATAAAACGGTTACGCCCGCCTACACAAACGTCAGCGTTGCGCCCGCAGACTGAACAGGTCCGCCGACTCACACTCCATGCAAGATTTTCTTTATTGGAGGCACGACAATGAATCACTTTGCCAAAGAGATGACCAAAGGTGCCGCCATCGCGGCTGTGCTGATGATGATTTTCAGCAACAACCCTACACACGCCGCCACCGGTGAAGACGAGAGCTACTTCGCGCGTTCGCTGGCGCGCGGCGCGGTTGAAGATGTAACGCCGCAACAGAAATATCGCACCGCCATCCGTGAAGCCGGCGGCGGATACAAGGAATCGCAACGCGAATGCGCACGCGCGGGTGGCGATGTGAAATCCTGCCTTCGCGAGGCGAAGGCCACGTACGATCGGGATATGGCCGAAGCACGCCGTATCCTGGGTGGTAACGGCGCCTAGCAACTAGCCGCAACCAGCCGCGCGTGCAGTCACCGGTGGCATCGCCACCGGTCGCATCAAAAGCATTTATCAAGCCGCCTCCGGGCGGCTTTGTTTTTTTGCAGTTGACTTAACCCTTTCCGCGTTTCAACCCGTTCAACGATGCATACCTTCAACGTGGAGAACATCGTGAATCGTCTATCCCAACTGGCTGCCGCAACAATCTTGTTCGCGTCGGCACTGGTCCCCAGCCTGGTTTCTGCGCGCTCGCCCATGGCGCAAATCTGGCAGCCGCCGCGGCTGGTCATTTCTTCACAGACCGATGCGCCGGTGCAAATGCAGTCGGTCAAACTGACGGGCGATATCCGCGGCCGCCATGCGTGGACCCAGATCGACATGACGTTCTACAACCCCAACCGGCGCGTGCTTGAAGGCGAGCTGCAATTTCCGTTGCTCGATGGACAACACATTGCCGCGTTCGCCATGGACGTCAACGGTGCACTACGCGAAGCGGTGCCGGTCGAAAAAGCCAAGGGCCAGGCGGTGTTCGAAGACGTGATTCGCGGCCGCATTGATCCGGGCCTGCTCGAAGTCACGCAAGGCAACAATTTCAAATTGCGCGTGTACCCCATCCCCGCGCAGGGCACCAAGCGCGTGGTGTTGCGCATCGAGGAGACGCTGGCCAGTCGCGGCGGGCGCAGTGCCTATCGCCTGCCACTGGGATTCGGTGACCACATCGGCAACCTTTCAGTCGACGTGCGCATTGCCGGCGTGGACGGCAAGCCACTGGCCAGTGCCCACGCCATTCCCGGTGCAGTTTTTGAGCGCGATGCGGATGGTTATCGCCTGGCGCTCAATCGCAACAACTTCACCGCCGAGGGCAATGCCACATTGGATATTTCCACGGCGAACAGCGACGCGAGCGTCACGTGGACGCAAACATACGAGGGCCGCACTTACTTCATTGCCGATGTTCCTCTGCGGACACTGCAAGCGGCGCGAATGATCCCGAAAAACGTCGGCATCATCTGGGACAGTTCCGGTAGCGGCTCCTCACGCGATCATGGCCGCGAATTCGCCCTGCTCGATGCGTATTTCCGCAGGATGGGCAACGGCGAAGTGCGGCTGACCCGTGTGCGTCATGACGCCGAGGCCGTGCAGGTCTTCCGTATCAGCAATGGACGCTGGGACGCCCTGCGCCAGGCACTGAGCACAACGCCCTATGACGGCGCCACCAACCTGGGCTCCTTCGTTCCTGAAGCGCGTGTGAATGAATACCTGCTGTTCAGCGACGGTATAAGCAATTTTGGTGACAAGCCTTTCGAGAAGACCGCAGCACCGGTGCTGGCCATTTCCGCTGCCTTAAAAGCCGACACGACTTTCCTGCGCCACATTGCGCATCGTTCCGGCGGACGGTTTATCGACCTGACCGCAACGTCTCCTGCAGAAGCGGCACAGATGGCACTGAACGCAGCCACCCGCATTGCGTCCATCACCTCGAACCAGGCGTCGCAACTGGTCCTGGCTTCACCCTATCCAAACGACGGACGCGTGCTGCTGGGTGGCGTTCTCAATGAAAATGAGGCTACCGTGCGGCTCACACTCGCAGGTGCGCCGGGTAAAGCGCGCTATCTTGATGTTGCCATCAAGGCGAATGCGGGCAACGCAGCCAATGCTTTGGCAGCCGGTCAATGGGCGCGGCTTCGCGTCGCCGAACTGGAAGGCGAATATGCGTTCAACCGCGCCGAGATTCGCCGCCTGGGCCAGCGATTCAAATTGGTGACACGCGAGACTTCGCTGATCGTGCTTGATCGCGTGGAAGACTATGCCCGCTTTGAAATCGCACCCCCGGCTGAACTGCGCGCGGACTACGATCGCATCGCCGGTAACCTGGCCGCGCAACGCACCGGCGAACGCAAATCGCACCTGGAAAATATCGTGCGGCTGTTCGAGAACAAGGTGCGCTGGTGGAATCGCGATTTCCCGAAAGATACGCAGCGCAAGAAGGAAGCGAAGGTTGCGTTGGGTAGCGTCGCGCCCTCGGTCGTGATGGCGGATTCGGTCGCCGAGCGCCGTGCTGATTCGCCGCGGCAGGCCCAGGAAATTGCACAAAATGCTGCGACCGCCGGGGCAGCCAGAAGTAACCCCGTACCAGCCGTGCCGGCCGCACCCGCATCGTTGCAATCCTTGGCGAAGGCAGCGGGCTCGCCGGCCGAAGCGGACAACTCGATGCGCGCCACGCAGACGGCCACCATCCGCCTGCAAAAATGGCAGCCCGATTCGCCATACGCACTTCGCATGCGGGAAGCATCCGGTGACGAGCTCTATCGCATCTATCTCGACGAAAAGCCCGGCTATGCGCAAAGCACCGCATTCTTCCTCGACGCCGCCGATGTTTTCTTCGACAAGGGGCAGCCTGCACTCGGCATCCGTGTATTGACCAACCTTGCCGAGATGGACCTGGAGAATCGCCACATCCTGCGCATCATGGGCTATCGGCTGATGCAGGCCAAACAGCCGGCAATGGCGATCCCCGTTTTCAAGAAAGTGCTGGCGCTGAGCCCTGAAGAACCCCAGTCGTATCGTGACCTGGGACTCGCTTATGCCGCCGACAAGCAGGCGCAGAAAGCGATCGATTCGCTGTATGAAGTGGTGATCCGTCCCTGGCATAACCGCTTCCCGGAAATCGAGCTGATCACACTGGCGGAACTGAATGCGATCGTTGCCAACACGGCCGCACTCGACACCAGCCGCATCGATCCACGGTTGTTGAAAAACCTGTCGCTGGACCTGCGTGCGGTGCTGACCTGGGATGCCGACAACACCGACATCGACCTCTGGGTGACCGATCCAAATGGCGAAAAAGCCTACTACGGCAACCAGCTCACGCACCAGGGTGGACGGATGTCGATGGACTTCACCGGCGGCTATGGACCGGAAGAGTTTTCGCTAAAAAACGCGAAGCCGGGCAAGTACAAGGTCGAGGCCAACTACTTCGGTGACCGCCGCCAGAACGTGACCGGCGCGACCACGCTGTCGCTGAAACTGTCGACCCATTTCGGCAAAAGCAACCAGGAAGACCAGATCGTCACGATGCGATTGAAGGACCGCAAGGAAATGATTTTTGTGGGTGAGTTCGAGGTGAAGTGATGCCTTGGAACGCCTCGGATTACCAGGTTGACCTTCAACAATCCAGAAAGGACATCATCATGAAACGCAGACTTTTATTGAGCACGCTTTTGACTTCCATCCTCGCCACCTGCGCCGGCAACGCGCTGGCCATCGGCCACCTTGCCAGCATCGATCTCTACGATCGCACCGAAGGGCGCAACCTGCCCGTTTACTGGCATCACGGCAAAGCCTATGTGGTCGGTGCACCCGGCAATGAATACCAGATCACCGTGCGCAACACCAACGGCCACGACATGCTGGCCGTCGTTTCGGTGGATGGCGTGAATGTCGTC
This sequence comes from Betaproteobacteria bacterium, assembly GCA_040006575.1. Lineage (GTDB taxonomy): Bacteria > Pseudomonadota > Gammaproteobacteria > Burkholderiales > Usitatibacteraceae > UKL13-2. Next base: position 4,782 of record JBDTWS010000093.1, on the reverse strand, counting down.
AGTGGCGAGACGGCAGCCACGCAACAGGGCGGCTATGTCATCGACGGCTGGCAACAGATGGATATTGCCGGCTGGCGCAAAAGCATGTCGCGGACTGCGGCGTTTTATTTCACCTCCCTGGGCGATTCGTATGCCGCGCGCACCGGACGGCCGGGCAATGTGGGCGTGATCGGCGCAGCGCTCTACCGCCGCAAACCCGACCCAGTGGCATATGCACCACCGCCTACCATTTCCGAGGCGCAACCCTACGACTATCCGCGCCGGGAACGCGCCGATGCGCCGGCGGCAGCGGCAGCCCCGCGTACGATGGAAAAATCGCTGGGCGACAGCCGCTCTGAAAATGAATATCGCGGCCAGTCGGGCAGCATGGCCCAGCCGAAGGACAAGCTCGGCACCGGCCACGGCCGCAGCGAGAATTCGCCTGCGCGCTACACCAGCTTTGAGCGCGCCACATCGCAGCCCGAAGAGATGGTGAGTATCTATTACGACAGTTACGCGAACCTGGTGGCCATGGGCGTGATCCCGTCACCGCCCCGCAACTACCCGCGCCGCGAACCGCAGGCATTTCCCGGGCCTTTCGTGCCGGATCCGCGCTGACGGCGCAACTGCCCGGGCGTTTGCTGCCCTGCTGCGCATGATGCGGCAGGTCAAGTAAACTTCCGGGCACGATGACTGCCGGCGACGATCCCACCGATGAAGCCCTCATGCTGCGCTACCAGGGCGGCGATGCCGCCGCATTCGACCAGTTGTATGCACGCCATCGTGCCGGCCTGTTTCGTTTCATCGGCCGCCAGTGCCGCACCCGCGAACATGCCGAGGAATTATTCCAGGACGTGTGGGTGAGCCTGATCCAGGCGCGTGACCGCTACCGTGTTGAGGCGCAGTTCCGCACCTACCTGTTTACGGTCGCGCACAACAAGCTGATGGATTATTTCCGCCGCCATGGCAAGGTCGAACTCACGCTGTATGAAAGCGATGCGGGGGACGGTGACAGCGCCATCGACCGCATGCCCGGCAGCCGCGTGGATGAACCTATGGTGCGTGCGCAGTCCAACCAGCAGTCGGCCGCTATCTTGCGCGCCATTGAAGGGCTGCCTGCACCGCAGCGCGAAGCGTTCCTGCTGTACGAGGAAGGTGGCTTGAGTATCGAAGACATCGCAGCCGCGACCGGCTGCACATTTGAAGCGGCCAAGAGCCGGCTGCGCTACGCCTTCGCGAAATTGCGCGAAGGCCTGAAAGAATACGCATGAACCCCATCGACCCACGCGAACACGAAGACATCGAAGGAAGCGGCGCCGTCAGCCGCGCCTATCGTGATGCGCGCGGCGATGGCGACATGCTCCCACCGCCCGCGATGGACGATGCCATCCGCGCCGCTGCGCGGCGTGCGGTGAAATCGGGCCCGCAGCCGGCGGGGAAAAACTGGCTGCGAACCTGGACACCGCAACTGGCCGCCGCCGCCGTGGTGATGCTCTCGGTATCGGTGATTTTTGTGTCGGTGCAGGAGCGGCCGGAACTGGCGCCGGCACCTTCGCAAAGCCCTTCGTCGCCTGTTGCGGAAGTGCGGCAACAAGTGCCCGCCGAAAAGAATATTGTTATGGAAGCAAGAGTCCAGGAATCCGTATCCCCGGCGGCCCGCAGCAACCAAGCCGGCGCCTTGGCCGATCGCGCGAATACGAATGAAAAGGATGCCGGCACCATTGTCGCGGTGCCGGCACCGCAGTCAGCGTCTAATGCTGCGTCCAAACCTGCGGAACCTTCCTACTATGCCAAAAAGGAAAAAGCGGATTCTGTGCCGCCACCTGAAGTGACGATTGAAGCCGCACGCCCCGCCAAACCAGCGCCCAATGCGCCACCGGTTTACGCCCCGCCCGCTCCACCTGCCCTGGCGGCCGCGGCACCCGCCTCCGCTGCGCCGTCTGCTGCCGCCCCTGCCACCAAGGCAGGCGCAGTACCCTTCCCAGGAACGCCCTCCGATTCGGCAACGTCACTGCGCAAACAGGCGCGCGCCGAGGCCAACGTCACGCCGGAGATCACTGAAAAGAAAGCGCTGGAGTACGAATCATCGCGCGCAAGAGGCTCACTTGATCGCAAGGACATTGCTGCGGCGCCGGTCGTGCCTGCACCCGCACCAGCACCAGCACCAGCATCCGCCCCTACACAAGCGGCAAACGCGCAACGCGCTTCGCCGGCGGCACCTGCACCTGCACGTGCACCCGCACCCGCACCCGCCATGGCCGTACCATCTCCCGCTATCGTTGCAGACAAAGTGGCACGGGCCAATAAGGCTGAAAAGCTCGATATAACGGGCTCGTCGATCGCACGGGAATCCCAGCCCTCAACCGCCGGTGCGCCGCCTGCAAAATTCGCCGCAGGCGGCAGCAGCGAGCTGCCGGGCCCATGGCTGAAACGCCTGCTGGAATTGCGCGAACAGGGAAAACTCAAGGAATTGCGTGAAGAACTGGTGCGCTTCAAGAAAGCGTATCCGGAATTCGTGCTGCCCCCATCGTTGAAAACGCTGAGCGACCTGCCTGCCGACTAGGCTGGCCCGGGTCGAATTCGATCCGCTTGCAAGGCGAAAAATACGACAGCCTTCCTCCCCCTCGCGGAGGTCGCGCGCAGCAAAGCCGATATAATTCTTCGCACAATAATCATTCACGGCCGCACCGGAGATTTTCGTCAGTGGACTACCAAGGGGAACTGATGTGCAAACACTGTTGAAATTATCCCGAGCCATCGATTCGGTCACGGACTTCATCGGCCGCCAGGCTTACTGGCTGACGCTGGTGGCGGTGCTGATCAGCGCGGGCAACGCCATCATCCGCTATGCGTTCAATAGCAGCTCGAATGCCTGGCTGGAGCTGCAGTGGTACTTGTTCTCCGCCATCTTTTTGCTCTGCGGCGGCTATACGCTGCTGCATGGCCAGCATGTGCGCATCGATGTGATCTATTCGCGATTTTCACGTCGCACGCAGCTGTATATCGATGTCTTCGGCACGCTGTTTTTCCTGATGCCGATGGCGATCCTGATCATGGTCCTGTCGTGGCCGGTATTCGTGAATGCGTATGTCGGCAATGAGCATTCATCCAACGCCGGCGGCCTCGTGGTGTGGCCGGCGCGGTTGCTGTTGCCGGTGGGATTTTTCCTGCTGGTTATGCAGGGCGTTTCCGAGCTGATCAAGCGCATCGCGATCCTGCGCGGGCTCATCCCCGATCCTGCCGCTGAAGAAAGTGGTCCGACCGCCGAAGAAGAATTGGCGCGCGAAATCGCCGAAGCCCAGGCGAAGCGCGATGCCCCTGCACCCGCGCCCGCAGTCTCCTAACCACTGCCGGCGCGATTGACCATGACGCAATTCATCATCCACAACATGGCCCCGCTGATGTTTGCCGGGCTGTTTATTTTCCTGCTGATGGGCTATCCCGTGGCCTTCTCACTGGCCGCCAACGGCATCGTGTTCGGGCTGATCGGCATCGAGCTTGGACTGTTGCAGCCGACTTTGTTCCAGGCGCTGCCCGAGCGTATCTGGGGCGTGATGTCCAACGATACGCTGCTGGCGGTGCCGTTCTTTACGCTGATGGGATTGATACTGGAACGCAGCGGCATGGCCGAGGATCTGCTCGAAACGATCGGCCAATTGTTCGGGCCGGTGCGCGGTGGTCTCGCCTTCGCGGTGATCTTCGTCGGCGCCCTGCTCGCGGCCACCACCGGCGTGGTCGCCGCGTCCGTCATCTCGATGGGACTGATCTCGCTACCCATCATGTTGCGCTACGGCTACGATCGCCGGCTCGCCTCAGGCGTGATCGCGGCCTCCGGTACGCTCGCGCAAATCATCCCGCCTTCGCTGGTGCTCATCATCATGGCCGATCAGCTGGGAAAATCGGTGGGCGACATGTATGCGGGTGCGTTCATTCCCGGCATCGTCCTGGCCGGGTTGTATACGTCGTACGTGGCCGGGGTGGCGATTTTCAAGCCAAAGTGGGCGCCTGCGTTACCGGTCGAGGCGCGCGTGTTTCGCGAAGCGAGCGGCAACAGCGGTGTCGTGTCGCTATTGGTGCTGGCGATCATTTCCGTCATCGCGTCAGTATTGTTCGCCAGGAATATTGCCGCCGTGGCGGCGCTTTGCCAGTCGCTCATCGGCAAGTCGTTTGAGCTGAAGGGCCTGGATGAATTGATTGTCGTCTCCACCTCAGTCGGCACGGCGCTCGCCTTTGGCGCGGCGCTGGTCAATCATGGGCTCAAGTTCGGCTTGCTGTCGAAGTTGGCCGAGCGCGTAGTGTTTGTGCTGGTGCCGCCGCTGGCGCTGATCTTCCTGGTGCTGGGCACGATTTTCCTCGGCGTGGCGACACCCACCGAAGGCGGCGCGATGGGCGCGACCGGTGCGTTCCTGATGGCGATCGCGCGCCGCCGCCTCAGCCTTAAATTGCTGCGCCAGGCGATGGATTCCACCGCCAAGCTGACCGCCTTCGTGGTCTTTATCCTCATCGGCGCACGCGTTTTCAGTCTCACGTTCTATGGCGTCAACGGACACGTTTGGGTTGAAGAACTGCTGACGCATTTGCCGGGCGGCCAGGTCGGCTTCCTCATCGTGGTGAACCTGCTGGTGTTTGTGCTGGCGTTCTTCCTCGATTATTTCGAGTTGGCGTTTATCATCGTGCCCCTGCTCGGGCCCGCCGCAGACAAGCTCGGCATCGATCTCATCTGGTTTGGGGTTTTGCTCGGCGTGAATATGCAGACGTCGTTCATGCATCCGCCGTTCGGCTTCGCCCTGTTCTACCTGCGCA
>JBDTWS010000092.1:0-16191 GCA_040006575.1 Betaproteobacteria bacterium | reverse complement strand
ACAAGGAACGCCGCGGCGATTACCTGGGCGGCACCGTGCAGGTGATTCCGCACATCACGGATGAGATCAAGAATTCGATTCGCGCCGGAACGTCGGACGCGGAAGTCGGCATCATCGAAATCGGCGGTACCGTGGGCGATATCGAATCGCTGCCGTTCCTCGAAGCGATTCGCCAGATGGGTATCGAGCAGGGCCGCGATAATTCCTGCTATATCCATTTGACGCTGGTGCCGTACCTGCCGACCGTGGGCGAAATCAAGACCAAGCCGACGCAGCACAGCGTAAAAGAACTGCGTGAAATCGGTATCCAGCCCGATGTGGTGATGTGTCGCAGCGACCGCGCCATTCCCGATGAAGACCGCCGCAAGATTGCGCTGTTTACCAACGTCGACCAGGGCTCGGTGATTTCCTGCTATGACGCCAGTTCCATCTACAAAATCCCGCGCATGCTGCATAAGCAAGGCCTGGACGAAATCGTCTGTCGCAAGCTGCACCTGACGCCGCGGCCCGCCGACCTCACCATGTGGGATGGCATCGTCGAAGCGCTGGAGCATCCTGAACACGAGATTGATCTCGCCATGGTCGGCAAATATGTGGATCTCACGGATTCGTACAAATCGCTTTCCGAAGCGCTGATCCACGCCGGCATCCACACCCGCACCAAGGTGAAAATCCATTATCTCGATTCCGAACAGGTCGAGAAAGATGGTGTGGCGGTGCTGGCCAATATGGACGCGATCCTGGTGCCCGGCGGTTTCGGCAGGCGCGGCACCGAAGGCAAGATCGCGGCGGTGAAATTCGCGCGCGAGAACAAGATTCCGTATCTCGGTATTTGCCTCGGCATGCAGATCGCCACCATCGAATTCGCACGCAATGTGTGCGGACTCACCGGTGCCAACTCCACCGAGTTTGATCCCGACACGCCGCACCCTGTCGTGGCGCTGATCACCGAATGGCAGAACCACGACGGCAAGGTTGAGAAACGCGATTCGAATTCAAACCTCGGCGGCACCATGCGCCTGGGTGCGCAGCCTTGCACGGTGCTGCCGAATACGCTGGCCCACAAAATTTACGGCGCGGACACCGTAAGCGAGCGCCATCGCCATCGCTATGAGGTCAACAATTATTTCGTACCGCAACTGGAAGCCGCCGGCTTCATGATTTCGGCGCGCACCAATTCCGAATCGCTGCCGGAAATGGCCGAGCTGGATGCAGGCAAGCATGGACACCCGTGGTTTTACGGCTGCCAGTTTCACCCGGAATTCACCTCCACACCACGTGATGGGCATCCATTGTTCACCGCATTCATCAAGGCCGGACTGGAGCAACACAAGCGCGTACATGGCGAAGCGGGCCTGCGTATCGTGCAAGGAACCAAAGCAACAGCATGACACGCGCGATAACCTCGCTCATCGCCTTGGTTATTGGGCCGTTACTGGGTTATCGCGTCTGGCTCGGACTATCGAACCGCTCGTTTTGGCCGGAGTGGGCGAGTGGCGATGTAGGACTGCTCGTCTGGATTGTCATTTCGGTTATCGCAATTTATGGCTTGGTTCGCGACGCAGATGCACGCCTGCGCAGAAATATCGGGACGATAGGCGAATGAACTTGGCTTTTACCACCGCATACTGATTGAGCCGCAACAAAACAAAAAGGAAAACAGCGCATGACCGCCATCGTAGATATCGTCGCCCGCGAAATTCTGGACTCGCGCGGCAATCCCACCGTTGAAGCGGATGTGCTGCTGGAGTCGGGCGTTATCGGCAGGGCGGCTGTGCCTTCCGGCGCATCCACCGGCTCGCGCGAAGCCATCGAGCTACGCGACAAGGACGCAACCCGTTATCTCGGCAAGGGCGTGTTGAAAGCCTGTGAGCACATCAATACCGAGATTTGCGAAGCGGTGATCGGGCTCGATGCCAGCGAACAATCGTTCATCGACAAGACCATGATCGAGCTCGACGGCACCGAATCGAAATCACGCCTCGGCGCCAATTCGATTCTTGCCGTGTCGATGGCCTGCGCAAAAGCGGCCGCCGACGAATCCGGCCTCTCGTTGTATCGCTACCTGGGCGGTGCGGCGCCGATGCAGATGCCGGTGCCGATGATGAACGTCATCAATGGCGGCGCGCATGCCGACAATCCGCTCGACATGCAGGAATTCATGATCATCCCGGCCGGCCTGCCGACGTTTCGCGAAGCGTTACGCGCAGGCGTCGAGGTATTCCATACGCTGAAGAAAATCCTGCACGCCGAAAAACACAATACCAACGTCGGCGATGAAGGTGGCTTCGCGCCAAATTTTGCGACACACGAAATGGCGCTGCAGTACATCATGAAAGCGATCGGCGAAGCGGGATACGTGGCGGGCCAGGATATCCTGATCGGCCTGGATTGCGCTGCCAGTGAATTCTACAAGGACGGCAAGTATCATTTTGAAGCGGAAAAACGCTCGTTCAATTCCGCTGAATTCACCGATCTGCTCGCAACGTGGGTGGACAAATATCCAATCATCTCCATTGAGGACGGCATGGCCGAGGGCGACTGGGACGGCTGGTCCATCCTCACCGAAAAACTCGGCAGGAAAATCCAGCTGGTGGGTGATGATTTGTTCGTCACCAACACCAAGATTTTGCGCGAAGGCATTGCCAAGGGCGTGGCCAATTCCATCCTCATCAAAGTCAACCAGATCGGCACGTTGTCGGAAACGTTTGCCGCCATCGAAATGGCCAAGCGCGCCAATTACACCTCTGTGATTTCGCATCGCTCGGGCGAAACCGAAGACACGACCATCGCCGATATCGCGGTGGCCACCAATGCCTGCCAGATCAAGACCGGCTCAGCCTCGCGCTCGGATCGAATGGCGAAGTACAACCAGCTGCTGCGCATCGAGGAAGAGCTGGGCGAAGCCGCCAGCTACGCGGGCAAGTCGGCGTACTACAACCTGAAGCCGTAAGACGCAGGCCTTACTACCTTAAGCCCCGGCCTTGAAATACCTTCCCTACACACTCGTCGCTTTAATCCTGGCCATCCAGTATCCGCTCTGGATGGGCAAGGGAAGCTGGCTGAAGGTGTGGGAATTTTCAAAGCAGGTTGACCAGCAAAAAGAACGCAACGTGCAACTGGCCGCGCGCAATGCGGGGCTGGATGCCGAAGTGCGCGACCTGAAGCAGGGCATCGATGCCGTGGAAGAACGCGCCCGCGTCGAGATGGGCATGATCAAGCCGGATGAGTTGTTCTACCAGGTCATCGACAAAAGTGCGCCTGCCAAGGCTGCCGCGCCGACTGCCCTTAATCCTTTGCCCATTCCGAAATGAATGTCGCTGCCATCATCAAATATTGCGCGAAGTTGCCTGCAGTCACGCAGGATGTGAAATGGGGCGCAGACCAGGTCAGCTCGGTGGGCGGGAAAATGTTTTGCGTTGCGTACGAAGATGAAGGCCGCGCGATGGTTTCGTTCAAGGTCGACGACGATTTGTTCCTGCAACTCACCGACCGCGCGGGCTTTGTTCCGGCGCCGTACATGGCGCGGAATAAATGGGTGCAGGTGAATGAGTTGAAGAAAATTTCAGATGCGGAGTTGAAATCGTTGCTCAGGCGATCGCACGAACTGGTGGCGGCCAAGCTGACGAAGAAACTCAGGGCAGAACTGGGCCTGGTCTAGTTGCCTTCGTGCCGCAAGGTTTGCCGCGCGGCTGTATTCACAGCAGGCTCCCCGCTGCCGCACTGTAAAATCCCGCCATGAACGCCGACCTCATCTCCGCCTTCGTCCTGCTGTTCCTGGTGCTGGACCCCCTCGGCAATCTTCCGCTGGTGGCATCGCTGCTGCGCCAGGTTGATTCAAAGCGCCGCGCCAAGGTCGTCGCGCGCGAATGCCTCATTGCTTACCTGATCCTGCTGGCCTTCATGTTCGGCGGACGTCAGTTCCTCGACGTGATGCACCTGTCTGAAATTTCGCTGTCGATTGCCGGTGGCGTGATCCTGTTCATGATCGCCATCAACATGGTGTTCAAGTCGAGTGAAAGTGTTTTCGGTGAATCGCTGGAACACGAGCCCTTCATCGTGCCGCTGGCCATTCCCCTCATCGCCGGTCCGTCCGCATTGGCAACGGTGATGCTGATGGTTTCGCGCGAGCCGTCGAAGCTGGGCGTGTGGGTCGCCGCGATGACGGCCGCAATGGTGGTGTCAGCCACGCTCCTCATCATGGGCGAGCGCATCGAAAAGCTGCTGGGCAAGCGCGCCATGGAAGCCATCGAGCGATTGATGGGATTGATCCTCACCGCGATCGCGGTGGAAATGCTGCTGGGCGGAATCCGCCAGTTCCTGCAGCAGATCCCGCACTAACCCGGCAAAGACGCAGCGTCGTTTCTAGCGACGCGAGCGGCGCCGTTCTTCTTCTTCGCGGCGGCGCTCTTCCATTTGCGCGCGCATCTGGTCGGCACGTGCCGCAGCAGCCTGGCGATCGGCGGCAATTTGCTCTTCACGCGCCTTCTGTTCCAGCCAGCGTTTCTGCCGGTCCACGTCAGCCTGCGCCTGGCGCCGCTGGTTTTCCTGTTCGACCTGCAGGCGCCGCGAGTTTGCGTCGTTGAGTTGCTGCGCCTGGCTGGCGAGACGCGCACTGGTTTGCATGTCGTTGCGCGACTGTGCTTCATCGCGATAGCGCTGCACCTCGCGCTCGCGGTCTGCACGCAATGCCTGGCGATGGGCATCGTCGCCTGGGTTGCCCATGCTGGAAAGCGCGAGATCGGTCGCGGCATCGCCTCTTTCGCGCGCGGCCGCCTGTTGCGCGCGCTCTGCTTCTGCACGTTCACGGTCAATGCGCTCGGCAAGCTCGACACGTTCACGCGCCATGCGGCTGGAATATTGCCAATAGACCGCTGCACCGATCACCAGTACGGTGCCCAGTACAATCCACACCAGCGTGGGCACTCGTGAAACTGCCCCGGTTTGCTCGACGACGTGCACATGGCGATTGTCGTAACGCTCGCGTGCGCCACGATCGGACAGGGTGTTGAAAGCCTTGTCGACGGAAAAAATGCGGCGCTTCCGTTCGTCGTCGCTGAGGGAGGAATCGGCCTCGATAGCCTTCTTCTTCAGCTCGTAGGCGCGAAGAATCCAGGTTTCGTTGGCGTTCTCGGGAATTTCCAATACTTCGTATAGGTCCATCGTGTTCGGCAGGGCTAAGTTAACAGGGTGCAAGTGTACACTCGACCCGTTGAATTGTTAACGTTGCACGGCAGCAAGAAACACATTGCCACGAATTTATTGGTATGGAAGTGGTGGTATTAAAACAGTGCGAAAACGATGGTGCTAAAACGATGAGCAAGGCATTTACCAAAGAAAACGACCAGGACGAAGACGACGACCTTGACGAGGGCGCGTCGCCGCTACCCGCGGGCAGCAAGAACTACATTACGCCGCTGGGCCACAAGGCGCTGAAGGACGAATTCGACTACCTGCTGAAGAAAGACCGGCCTGCCGTCACGGCTGCGGTTTCGTGGGCCGCAAAAAACGGCGATCGCAGCGAGAACGCGGATTACCAGTACGGTAAAAAGCGCCTGCGTGAAATCGACCGGCGGCTGCGTTTCCTGACCAAGCGCCTCGATGTGGCGGAAGTGGTCGATCCCGAATTGCCGCGTGACGATGAAATCGCCGAACAGGTATTTTTTGGTGCGACGGTGACGTACGCAAACCAGCAGGGCGATGAGAACACCATCACCATCGTTGGCGTCGACGAGATCGACCTGAAGAAAAATCACATCAGCTGGATTTCGCCTCTCGCGCGCGCACTGATGAAGGCGCGACCGGGCGACGCGGTGATCCTGCGTGCGCCGGGTGGCGTGGAAGAACTCGATGTTCTTGACGTCGGTTACCGGCGCGTGGAGGTGGAGCCGTTTGTACCGACCGAGGCCGCGTTTCCAGTCGATAAAAACAGCTAGATCGCCATTTGGAGCGGCTTCCGGCATGAAAATTGCCTGTGAGCCGCACCAGTGCTTGACTCTAGTCGCCAGAATCCACGCGCCTGTCGCGCCGAATTTGAAGTTTCCGCATTGAAATGAAAGTTCGCGCCGCTGCCGTGCACTAACTATCATCCCATCTTTTCCATATCTTCGCCGGAGCACAACATGCCCGACTACCAGTACGACCTCTTCACCATCGGCGCCGGTTCCGGCGGCGTGCGCGCGAGCCGCATGTCGGCAGGGTTCGGCGCAAAAGTTGCCATCGCGGAATCCACCTATCTCGGCGGCACCTGCGTCAATGCCGGCTGCATTCCGAAAAAACTTTTCTCCTATGCCGCGCATTTCCATTCGGATATCGAAGACGCGGTGGGCTTTGGCTGGGCCAATGACGGTGTGCATTTCGACTGGAAGACACTGGTCGCCAACAAGGACCGCGAGATCGCGCGACTCAACGGCGTATACGAACGCATCCTGACCGGCGCGGGTGTCAACATTTTGCGCGGCCACGCCTCGCTGGTGGATCAGCACACCGTGGAGATCAACGGCGAACGCATCACCAGCAAAAATATTTTGCTCGCCACCGGCGGCGCGCCGGTGAAGCCGGACATTCCCGGCAGCGAACTGGCCATCACGTCAGACGAGTTTTTTCATCTTGAATCGTTGCCGCGTCGCGTCCTGGTCATCGGTGCCGGGTACATCGCGGTGGAGCTCGCGTCAATTTTCAATGGACTCGGTGCGCACACCACGTTGCTCTATCGCGGCCAGTTGCCGCTGAAAGCGTTCGACGCCGACCTGGGCACTTTCCTTGCGGCAGAAATGCGCAAGAAAGGCGTGCACATGCGTCATGGCAACGGCATTGAACGCATTGACAAAGTTGCGGGCGGACTTGCGCTGAAACAGCCGGGCGGGGAAATCATCGAAGCAGATTGCATCCTGTTCGCCACCGGTCGCGCGCCGCGCATTCATGGTTTGGGGCTGGAGTCGCTTGGCATCACGCTGAGCAAAAAAGGGGGCGTGAAAGTCGACGAACATTACGCGACCAATGTGCCGTCCATCTTCGCCATCGGCGATGTCACCGACACCCTGGCGCTGACGCCGGTCGCCCTGGCCGAGGGCATGGTGGTGGCCGACCAGTTGTTCAACGAAGGCAAACGCCAGCTCAGTTACGAGAATATTCCCACGGCGATTTTCAGCCATCCCAACGTCAGCAGCGTTGGCCTGTCCGAAACGCTGGCGCGTGAACGCGGGTTTGAGGTGAAAATTTTCAAGAGCGACTTCAGGGCGCTGAAACACACGCTGTCAGGGCGCGATGAGCGCACATTCATGAAGCTGGTGGTCGACGTGGCGACGGATCGCGTGCTGGGCGCGCATATGGTGGGACATGATGCGGGGGAGATTATCCAGGGGATCGCGGTTGCCTTGAATTGCGGGGCGACGAAGGCGCAGTTTGATGCGACGCTGGGGATACATCCGACGGTAGCGGAAGAGTTTGTGACGATGCGGACGGCGGTGGTGTAATGCTTTAACGTTTTTTTGAGTCGTCGCAGAGTCTCCGTTCGCACTGAATCGCCGCAAGATATCCGCTCGCACTGGGTGGCCGCAAAATATCCGTTCGCACTGAATCGTCGCAAAATATCCGTTCGCCCTGAGCCTGTCGAAGGGTAGGGTGCACTGCGCTATTCGAATATGTCAGCCCATCCATGTGCTTCGACAGGCTCAGCGCGAACGGAGCCTACAGGCTGAGCAATGGTGTGCGATTCTTGAGCACCAACGGGACACCGTTCGCCCTGATCCTTCGAGAGCGTCAGGACAGGGTGCGCTACGCTCATCGAAGGGCCTGGATGCAAGGCTCTGTTTAAATAAATCAGCCCATCCATATGCTTCGACAGGCTCAGCACGAACGGAGCAGATTGGGCGTGGATACCGCCACCCTACTTCTTCCCCTCCGCCGCATTCTCCCGCTCAAACGCCGCGCGATTAAACGCCGTCCCCGTATCCTCCGCAACCTTCCGCACAATCGCCCAATCTTTCTCATAATTCGCCGGGTGAAAGCGGTCATCGCCATTGAATTCCTTCGTCATCTCCGGCGTGAATTTATAGCTCACGAAACACTCGCGAATTTTCGCCCCCAGCGCAGGATCGAGGTCATGTGCATACGCAAAACTTGAGGTGATGAACGGCGGGCTGCGATACAGGACGCGGAAATTTTCCAGCTTCACCACGCCGCGCTTGGCCATGCGTTCCAGCACGTCGTCGGCAATCGCAGCCGCATCGTAATCTCCCGTATTCACACCCATGATCGATTGATCGTGCTTTCCGGAGAACAGCGGCTTGTAATCCTTGTCCGGTGTCAGTCCCTCAGCCGGCAGCAGGGAGCGCGGCGCGAGGTTGCCGGAATTCGAGGATGGCGCGGAGTGTGCGATTTTCTTGCCCTTGAGATCGGAGAGTTTTTTATACGGACTATCGGCCCTGACGATGATGGCGAGGTGATACGAACGCGGGCCCGTGGCGTCGCCCTTCACGGCGAACGGCACTGCGCCGGCGAGATTCACCGCATAGCCGGTGGAACCGGTTGAAAAGCCGCCAAGATGCAGCCGGCCCGCGCGCATCGCTTCGATCTGTGCCGCATTCGACTGGACCTGGTAATACACCACGCGCTTCCCCGTGCAGGTGCCGAGATGCTCCTGGAAGTTGGAGAAGATTTTTTGATACACCGCAGGATCCTCGATCGGCGTGTAGGTAAAGATCAGCGTCGACGGATTTTTCCATTTTGATTTGTCGGTGGGCGCGTCGGCCACCATGTCCTTGTTCGCGTCGCAGTACATGTCATCGAGTTGCCCGCGATGGGGACACGCCTGCGCGCATGCAGACGTCACGGCCGTCGACAACATTCCCGCAGCGGCGGCGGCACCAAGAAATTTCAGCGTGCGATTCATTTTTCTTCTCCCGTTTGATCCACAGCATGTCCGCCGAAGCCCTTGCGCATCATGGCCAGCAGTTTGTTTTCATATTCATCGCGGCCCTGGCTGGCGAACCGCGACATCAGTGCCAGCGACATGACCGGCGCGGGAATGCCCAGCTCGATTGCCTCCATGGCGGTCCAGCGGCCCTCGCCTGAATCCGGCACGCGCGGGGCAATCCCGACCAGGTCCTGGTCTTCCTTGAGAAACTGTGCCGTGAGATCGAGCAGCCAGGAGCGCACCACGCTGCCGTGACGCCAGTTCTCGGCGATGGCGCCGATGTCGAGATCGAATTCGCGCTTGGCGGCCAGCAGCGCAAAGCCTTCGGCATACGCCTGCATCATTCCGTACTCGATACCGTTGTGAACCATCTTTGTGTAATGGCCGGCACCGGTAGGCCCCGTGTGCAGCCACTGGTTGGGGTGCGGCGCCAGCGCGGTGAGAATGCGCTGCAGGCGCTGCACGGCCGTGGCCTCACCACCGACCATCATGCAGTAGCCGCTCTCCAGGCCGTGGATGCCGCCCGACACACCGACGTCCACAAACTGGATTTCAGCGAGACGGAAAGCTTCTGCGACCGCGACAGTTTCCTTGTAGAAACTATTGCCGCCGTTGACCACCAGGTCGCCGGGCGCCAGTTTCAGCCGCAGTTCATCGAGCGTCTGGCTGGTGGCCTTGCCGGCCGGCAGCATCACCCAGACTTTGCGCGGCTCGGGCAGCGCGTTGAGCAGTGCGTCGAGAGAATACGCGCCATCGAAACCCGGCTCATTCACCAGGCCATCGACCGATTTTCCATTGGCGTCATACCCCACCACATGGATATCCGCGCGGCACAGTCGGGTGGCCATGCTGGCCCCCATTTTCCCCAGCCCGATCATGCCTATCTGCATATCAAATTACCTTTTTACGAATGAATGTGACCAGCAATTCGGCCAGGATCACCACCGCGAAAATCGTCATCAGCACCACCGCCACCTGGTCCCAGCGGAACAGGTTCATGGCCGAATCCATGGCCATGCCGATGCCACCCGCGCCCACCAGCCCCAGCACGGCGGATTCGCGCACATTGATGTCCCAGCGGAATAGTGCGATCGACCAGAACGCCGGTTTCACCTGTGGCCAATAACCTTTCAGGAAAATACTGGCGCGCGAAGCGCCGACCGCCGTCAGCGCCTCCACCGGCCCGCGCGCAGCTTCTTCCAGCGCTTCACCAAACAACTTGCCGACAAAACCGATGGAGCGAAAACCAATGGCCAGTGTACCCGCCAGCGCACCGGGGCCGAAGATGGCAATGAACAGCAGCGCCCACACCAGCGAATTCACCGAGCGCGAAGACACCAGCACGAGCTTGGCGAGATAGTTGATGGCTTTTACCGGTACGAGATTGTTGGCGGCCAGCATGCCCACCGGCAGCGCCAGCACGATGGAGAGAATCGTGCCCAGCGTGGCGATGTTGAGTGTTTCGATCAGCGCTTCGTGAACCGACTTCGCATAGAAGGTCTTGTCGATAGGCCACATGCGCACGAAGAAATCCTTCACCTGCTCCGGTGCGTCATAGAGAAACTCCGGGATGAATTCGATGTGGCGCGCCGACATCACCAGCGCTGCGACGGCGACGAAATAAAACGCGAAACGGATGAAGCGCTGCTCCGGGGAAAAGCGGTGCCACTGCCGATGTGCTGTGGCCAATCCAGGTGCAGGCGCGTTCATTCTTCTTCCCCGCGCCGCACTACGACCGGTGTGGCGCCGCTGCCGCTGAACCAGCCCGAAATGGTTTTGTTATCGAGGAACACGGCACGCAGGATATTCGACAGGATTTCGCCGATGAAAATCAGCGTGATGATGCTGATGAGAATCGCCAGCACGAAGTCATAGTCGAATCGCTGGAATGCAGCGAACAGCGTGCCGCCCACCCCGCCCGCGCCGACAATGCCGACCATGGTGGAGTTGCGCAGGTTGGAGTCGAGCTGGTAGGTGCAGAAACCGAGGAAGCGGCCGAACACTTGTGGCAGCACACCGTAAGTGAGTGTGTTGAAAAACGACGCGCCGGACGCGCGCACCGCCTCAACTTGTTTGAGCGAAATTTCCTCGATGGCCTCGGCAAATAATTTCGAGATGAAACCGATCGAGCCGATCACCAGCGCGCCGATACCGGCGATGGCGCCGAAGCCTACCGCCTTCACGAAAATGATGGCGACGATGACGGGATGAAACGAGCGGCACAGCGCCACCAGTAATCGCGCCGGCCATGAAATCCATTGCGGCGAGAGATTGCGCGCGGACATGAGGCCGATGGGCAGCGAGATCGCGATGCCGATGAACGTGGCGATGACGGCGATTTCGAGGCTCTCGGTCAATCCCTTGACGATCATTTCCCATTTGTCTCCGCCGAAATTGGGCGGGAACATGCGGCTGAGGAAGCGGTGCGCATTGTCGAGACCGGTGATGAAGCGCGCCCAGGTGAAATCGAGCTGGTTCGCGGCCCAGATCACGTACGCGAGAAGGGCGAGCCAGCCGAAGCGCACCGGCCCGTTGGCGGGGAAGGGATTGCGGTGTGTGGATGTGGTGGTGGTGGCAGATACGGTGTTCATTGTTAAACCCCGTCGTTCCCGCGCAGGCGGGAATCCAGCGGCGTTTGCTCGCGTACCGCAACGCACGCCACTGGGTTCCCGCCTGCGCGGGAACGACGGCGATTATTTTGAGGGAGCGACGTTTTCATCGTGCGGTGTGTCCTGGGTTTCTGGATTTATTCAATCCAGTTCTCCCCGCCATAAATTTCATTCAGCTTCGCATCGCTCAGCTGCGAAGGATCGCCATCAAATACGACCTTGCCTCCCGTCATCCCGATCATGCGTCCGCAAAATCGTTTCGCCAGATCCACGTTATGGATATTCACCACCACCGGAATATTGCGTTTGCCCGCGAGGTCCGCCATGAGTTCCATGATCTCGACGGAGGTCTTGGGATCCAGCGAAGACGTCGGCTCATCGGCCAGCAGGATTTCCGGATGCTGCATCACCGCGCGCGCAATGCCCACGCGCTGCCGTTGTCCGCCGGACAAACTGTCGGCGCGCTGGTTGGCGAAACTCGACAGGCCCACCGTATCGAGCAATGCGTACGCTTCATCAATATCGGCTTGCGGAAATTTGCGCAGCCACGCATTGAACGCGGACATGTAGCCGAGACGTCCGGTCAGCAGGTTTTCCATCACGGTCAAACGTTCCACCAGGTTGTATTCCTGGAACACCATGCCGATGCGCCGTCGCGCAGCGCGCAGTTCCGCCCCTTTTAATTGCGCCAGGTCCTGTCCCTGGAATATTATCTGCCCCGCCGTCGGTTCCACCAGCCGGTTGATGCAGCGGATCAGGGTTGATTTGCCCGTGCCTGACGGCCCGATAATGGCCGTGATGCCTTCGCCGGCAATATCGAGGTCGATGCCTTTCAACACCGGCACGCCGCGCTTGTATTCCTTGACCAGGCCGCGAATCTGGATGGAGCGATCACTCATTTTTTTCCTGGCTTCATATTTTGTTCGGGGGCACCGTGGCTTACCGCCTGGCCGCTCTTGATGGCGACATCACGCACGGCCTCGAAATCCTGTTTGTAGTTCATCGGTACATAGCGGTCCGAACCCTGGAACGCCTGCACCAGTTCCGGAGAGAATTTATACGAGAGCGTGCACTCGCGTATTTTTCCGGCAAGTGCGGGGTCAAGGTCATGCGCGAGCACCATGCTGCCGGACGGGAACGGCTTGCTCTTGTAGATGATGCGGTATTGCCCCGCCTTTACCATGCCGCGATTCAGCATCCGCTCGAGCACATCGTCGGCAACGGCGGCGGCATCGTAGTCACCGCGCAAAACGCCGGTGATGGAGTTGTCGTGTTTGCCCGAATAGATGACCTTGTAATCCTTGTCGGGTGTGAGGCCCTCAGCGGGGAACAAGGCGCGCGGCGCCATGTTGCCGGAGTTGGAGGAGGGAGCTGTGTGCGCCACCCTTTTACCCACGAGGTCGGAAAGCTTTTTGTACGGACTGTCGCTCTTCACCAGCACCACGACGTGATAGCGCAGCAGCCCTGTTTCACTGCCGATACCCGCGTACGGAATAGCGCCCGCAACGTTGACAGCGAACGGTGTATCGCCCGTCGCCAGCATGCTGAATTGCAGTCGGCCCGAGCGGAAGGCTTCAACGGCAGCGGCGCTGGATTGCACCTGGAAGAAACGCACCTTGCGACCGGTGCACAGTCCCATATGGTCGACATAGGGCGACCAGAGTTTTTCGTAGGTGGCGGTGTCTTCCTGTGGTGAGTAGCTGAGCAGGAGAGAGGCGGGGTTGCGTAGTTTGGCAGGGTCGGCGGGAGGATCAGCGGTGAGGTTGTGATCGGCGTCGCAGTAGAGTGCATCGAGGTCGCCACGATGCGGGCAGGCGACTTGCGCTTGCGCCGCTACGACCGGAGCGCACAACCAACACAGCAGGAAAGTGCGCAGGAACCTATTCATGCTTCGCCGGTGTGTGGGCTGTGCGGGCCGTATGCCAGCCGGCGACCAACGGATGCATCGGCTGGCGTGCACTGCATGTGCGGGCAGCTACAGAACACCAATGCATCCTTGGCGCGCACAGGTGCTCAGGGCTTCTTCTTCGCCGCCTCAGCTTCTTTCGCCGTTTGCTTGTCATAGTTCGCGCGATTGAACGCTTCGCCCGAACCTTCCGCAACTTTGCGAACCACTTCCCAATCCTTCTGGAAAGTTATCGGGAAGAAACGATCCGCGCCATCAAACGACTTCTGCATTTCCGGCGTGTACCGGTAATCGGAGAAACACTGCACCATTTTTTTCGCGAGCACCGGATCGAGATCGTGCGCATAGGCAAAGCTGGACGTCGGGAATTTCTGGCTCTTGTAGATGATGCGGAAATCATCTTCCTTGATCTGTCCGCGCGAGGCCATGCGATGGAATACGTCCGATGCTACGGCGGCGGCATCGTAATCGCCCGAGTTCACGCCCATCACGCTCTGGTCGTGTTTGCCGGAAAACAACACCTTGTAATCTTTTTCCGGGGTGAGGCCTTCATGCGGGAACAAAGCCAGTGGCGCCATGTGGCCGGAATTAGACGAGGGTGCTGTGTGCGCAACTTTCTTGCCCTTGAGATCAGCCAGCTTCATGAAGGGCGAAGTTTTTTTCACCACCACGATCAGGTTGTAACCCTGGAATTCCTTCGCGTCACCCTTCACGGCAAAGGGAACGGCGCCGGCCAGGTTCACGGCAAACGCAGTGGGTCCCGTTGAAAATCCGCCCACATGCAAACGGCCCGAACGCATGGCTTCAATCTCGGCCGCGTTCGACTGCACCTGGTAGAACACCACTTTCTTGGAGAGACACTTGCCGAGGTATTCGGTGAACGGCGCAAACACTTTTTCATACACGGCGGGGTCTTCCACCGGGGTGTAAGTGAATACGATGGTATTGGGATTCTTGAGTTTTTTCGGGTCGGTCGGGGTGTCCGCAACCATGTCCTTGTTTTCATCGCAGTACATGGTGTCCAGGTCACCGCGGTGCTTGCACTCCTGGGCGTTGGCGACGCCTGCGCCAAATGCGGCGAGGGCGATGACCAGCGACGTGACGGATGCAACGGGAACAGCGGCGAAAGAGCGGCGCAGTGCTTTCATGATTCTCCTCATCAGAATTATTTTGGGTGCCGGTCAATTCTACAGCTTGGCACTCGTGGATAAGTGGTAATGGAACCTTAGCGCGACTCTTGCACCGCAGCATTTTCGACGTGCCGGCGGGCGGCACATCGCGATAAATCCCGATACGGCGGGCACGGTTGATTCCTGCGAAAATTACGGGGTGCGCGGCTGTACTCCTCCTTCTGTCGGCCGCAGAAACCTTTACTGACATCGCCATGAACCTGCCACGCCTGTTTTTCTGCGCCGCACTGCTGGGCCCGACGATTGGATTTGCCGCAACCACTGCGACGCCTCCGGCTGCACCGACAACGACTCCCCCCAAGGCGCCGGCGGCCACACCGCCGCCGAGTTACGATCCCACAAAACCCGGCAGCGTCGCGCCCGCAGCTGAGCCAAAACCGGCGGAGCAAAAGGTATCCGAGCCGAAGGCAGACGAACCGAAATCGCCGGAGCCGGCTTCGGTCGTCGAGGAAGCGCCCATCCTGTTGCCGCCTGCCAGTGCTTCACCGTTCAAGCGCATAGGTCCCATTCCGGTAGCGTCCAAAACAAAGTCGTTCATCTGGCAGGTGCGTTCGCCCAGCAACACCGTCTATGTGTTCGGCACCATCCATGTCGGCAAGAAATCCTTTTACCCTCTGCCGTCACAGGTCGAAAGCGCGCTCGACAATGCCGTGAAGCTGGTGGTGGAAGCCGACGTCAGCGACCAGTCCGGCGCGGGCGATGTCACCTCGCTGGTCGAATACAAATCACCCGATACGCTGGACCGGCACATCCCGATGCCCCTGTTTGAACGCCTGAAAGCGCAGCTCACGCGCCTGCGCGTGCCGGTCTCTGCCGTGCAGCCAATGAAGCCATTTGTGGCGGGCGGGTTTCTCTCGGTGGTGGAGTTTTCACGGCTGGGGTACGACATGAACCTGGGCGTCGACGCCTATCTCACCAGCCGTGCCAAGACCGCGCACATACCGATCGAGGAACTGGAATCGGCGCGCGCGCAACTGGAGCTGCTGAGCAATATGCCGCAGGAATTGCAGGAGGCTTTCCTCGACAATTCCATCGCCACACTCGAAACCGGACGGGCCGGTGAACAGGTCACGGGCATGGTCAATGCATGGCAGACCGGCGACACCAAACTGATGGCCGAGGTGACGCTGGAAGTAAACAAGGGTATGCGAAAGGGCAAGGAGCTCGATGAAGTCCTGCTCTATAGCCGCCACCCCAATATGGTGAAAAAAATCGAGGGCTACCTGGCCGGGAATGAAATCACCTTTATCGCCGTGGGCTCGCTGCATCTGGTGGGACCGCGTGGCGTCATCGAGTCGCTGAAGGCCAAGGGTTACGAGGTCACACAGAAATGACGAATACCATTTCCCGCACTGGCGGTGAACTGCTGGTTGACCAGCTCAAGATCCATGGCGCCGATATCGTGTTTTGTGTGCCGGGCGAAAGTTACCTGCCGGTGCTGGACGCGCTCTATACCCATCGCGACAGCATCAAACTCATCACCTGTCGCCATGAAAACGGCGCGGCCAACATGGCCGAAGCCTACGGCAAGCTGACCGGCAAGCCCGGCATCTGCTTCGTCACGCGCGG
>JBDTWS010000091.1:0-16619 GCA_040006575.1 Betaproteobacteria bacterium | reverse complement strand
TAGCGAAGCTCTCCCTTTGCGACTTCGAGGTTGCCGAATAGCGGCGCGGCTGAAATGTCCGCCGCCTCTTCAACCGGCGGGGTGGCAGTCGACTTCTTGCCGAATTGCCAGGAAGCCCGGCCGTCTGCCAGCCGTTCCAAATTGCCGTCCAGCGTGTCGGCGGTGAGGCTGTCGATGCGCAGGTGCTTGCCATTCCGTGCATGCCAAAGGTCAGCGTAGTGAAGCTTGAGTGCCACGTTTTCGGCGGTCAGGAAATGTGGTGCTTTGCTCCACTCGGGCGCGGCGATGTTGAAATAACCGGAATGGAGGCGAATGCCGCCGATAAAACGAACACCAAAATTTGCCTGGTCGGTGGCGTTGCTCCCGGGCGCGAGCGTGACTTTGCGATCGAGCGCGGAAGTCAGGAATTTTTGCAGCGGCTTTGCCAGGAAAGGCCATTCCATCGCCTCACCCAGCGCAATCGCTGCCACAAGAAAGAGGACGATCACGCCTGCGATTATTTTCGCGCGTGAATTTTTCCCAAGTGAACCCACTGGGGGCGGTGACGCCGGAGGAGCCGAGGTTTCAGCCATGCGCAACCTCACTCGCGGCAGCAGGCTGACGTTGAACGGACATACAAATTACCTGCAGGTTACGGGTCGGCCTTCAGTTTGGCGAAATCGGCGAAATCGGCCTGTCAGGTTCGAGCCACAACTTGTGTAGGTGCTTGGTACATTTGCGCCGCAGGTGTCAAAATCCTACGCAGATGTCGTGGCGGCACTTACATCAGCGCTGCGGTGGCGAACCAACTTCTCGCGCACAATCGGCAGCATCGCCAATAACGGCGCCACTTTCAACCACAACGTTGCTGGAAGAATTATTCATGCTGGGTACTCCTTACCGGTCCGCGTGCATGCTTTCCCTGTTGTTCGCACACAATGCAATTGCGCAGCAAACAGTTAGCGAACAGGAAATCGTCGTGACGGCAACGCGTGTGCCGATGGCCAGTGCCGCGGCCCCGGCCAGCATCGACCGGGTCAATGTCAAGGCGCTGCGCGAGGGCCTGCCGCTGATCGATGCCAGTGAAGTCCTGAATCGTGTGCCGGGACTGGTAGTGCAGAACCGGCAGAATTTTGCACAGGACACGCAGATCAGCTCACGCGGATTCGGCGCGCGCGCCACATTTGGCATCCGCGGATTGAAGCTGTTTGTCGATGACATTCCCGCCAGCATTCCGGATGGCCAGGGACAAGGCGCGATTATTCCGCTTTTTGCTGTCGACAACATCGAAGTGCTGCGCGGTCCGTGGGCCGTTCCGTTCGGCAATGCAGCGGGCGGCGTGATCAGTGCGCACAGTTTGAAGCCGGTAGCGCAACCGTTCATCGAGACCAGCTTCGCGGCGGGACAGGACGCCACGCGCATTGCGACACTGCAGGCGGGCGCGGGCACGACTGATGGCGCCGCCTTCGCGGGCCGCATCGCCGTCCAGCGTTTCACCAGCGATGGATTTCGTGCCCACAGCCGCGTCGAGCGGGAACAGACATATGCACGCCTCGATCTCGATACGGGTAATGGTAATCGCCTGATGTTGGTCGGCAATCTCATTCACCAACCCGATACGCAGGATCCGCTGGGGTTGAGCCAGGCGCAGTTTGCCGCAGACGCGCGCCAGGCGCCGGTCGCGGCGATCCAGTTCAATACACGAAAATCCATTGAGCACCGGCAACTCGGCGTTGTGTACGAAGGCGGATCGGGCGTGTTGACCTGGAAATTGACAGGCTATGGCGGCAATCGCGACGTCGAGCAATTTCTTTCAACACCCGTAGCCTCACAGGCGCCGGCCGGCAGCGCGGGCGGCGTTGTGTCGCTCGACAGGCAATTTCACGGCGCAGGATTCAGCGTCACCTCGGCGATGGGCAATTGGTCCTGGACCGCAGGCGCAGAAATGGACAAGGCGGCGGAAAATCGCCGGGGCTTCGAAAATTTCATAGGAAGCGGCGCGACGCAAGTTTTAGGCGTGCGCGGAAAATTGCGGCGTGATGAACTCAATGAGCAACATGACCTCGACAGCTATGTGTATGCAGACTGGGCATTTGCACCGTCGTGGAAAGCCCATGCCGCGCTGCGTTCGAATCACATCGAGTTCCAGTCCAGTGACTATTACATTGCCACTGGCAATGGCGACGATTCCGGCAGTCGCAAATACCAGCGACTGACACCCGCTGTTGCGCTGGTGCACACCCTCACGCCCTCTACCAGCATTTATGCCAGCGCTTCCTCGGGGTTTGAAACCCCAACCGCCGCAGAACTCGCCTACCGGCCCGATCGCGCCGGTGGTCTCAATTTTGACCTTGCGGCAAGTACCAACCGGCAATACGAAGCAGGTATCAAATATCGCCGGCAAAGTTCCGCGTTAACAGCCGCTTTCAATTTCGCCGGGTTTGCTGTGGAGACTGACGATGAAATCGTTCCGGCGACATCGACTGCGGGACGCAGCACATTTCAAAATGGTGGTCGTACCGCACGACGAGGCATAGAGTCGAGCGCGGACGTGCAGTTTCCGGATTCAGCTGTGGCCGTGCGACTCACCTACACGCTGCTCCAGGCAACGTTTCGCGATGGTTACCAGGTGCTCGATACGGGTGGACGGCTGATCGTTCCCGGCGCGCTCATTCCTGGCATTCCACGCCACCAGGCATTCGCGGAAATCAGCTGGCGGCGAGGATTACCGGGACTTCAGGCAGCCGTTGAATACCAGGCCAGGTCACGCGTGGCGGCAGATGATGGCAACTCTGCATTCGCGGGGGGATATGGCGTGGTCAATTTTCGCGCTGCCTACAAAGCGCGAATCAATATGATCGAGCTGCTACCTTATGTGCGAGTGGAAAATGTGTTCGATCGCAAATACGCGGCAAGCGTCATTGTCAACGACAGCAACCAGCGCTATTTTGAAAGCGCGCCAACCCGTCGCTGGCTGGCGGGCGTGAACGCTTCGTTGAAATTCTAGTGGGTCTGAATGCCGGCCTGCCGGTCAGCGGTCATAGCGCGGGGCGGTAAGGCAAAGCCCGGCAACGCTTGGCCGCGGCGCAGGACTGCAAGTGACAAGTGGCCTACCGTCACCTTGTCTTTCGCCACGCGATAGATTGCGCCATTCAGGTCGTCCGACACCAGCACTGCGCCATCACGCATCACCAGCACATCGACCGGCCTGCCCCAGAATTCGTGGCCCTGTCGGAAGCCTGTCAGGAACGGCTCCATCCTCGGCGCCTGGCCGTCCTGCACAATCACGCGCACCACGTCATATGCAACGCGCTGCGGCGGATGCGAGCCGTGCCGCGCAACGATCATGCTGACGGGTGCCGATGCAGGTGCACTGGTGTCAAAGCGCATCCCC
The DNA here is from genome assembly GCA_040006575.1 of Betaproteobacteria bacterium. Taxonomy (GTDB): domain Bacteria; phylum Pseudomonadota; class Gammaproteobacteria; order Burkholderiales; family Usitatibacteraceae; genus UKL13-2. The sequence goes on along the minus strand of JBDTWS010000091.1, from coordinate 13,246 downwards.
AGCGACGCAACATGCGCACCGAGCCCCAGCGCGGGCGGCGTGAATTCGCTGCACGCATGTTTCGATCCCAGCTTGGGGTCGGAAATATCACGGTCGTGACAATAGGGAAAGCCAAAGTTTTCGCCCAGTTTGCTGACGCGATTCAATTCGTCGTTGGGCCGGTCCGGGCCGAGCGCATCCGCGCCGTTATCGGTGAACCAGAGTTCCTTTGTCTTCGGATTCCAGTCGAACCCGACACTGTTGCGAATGCCGCGCGCCACCACCTCGCGTCCGCTGCCGTCAGGGTTGACGCGAATGATGACGCCGTACTCATCGTTGGTTGCCTCGCAGGCATCGCAGGGCGACCCGATGGCCACGTACAACTTGCCATCGGGCCCGAAATTCATGGCGTGCGCATCGTGACGCGCCTTGTCGGGCAGGCCGCTGATCACGGTTACTGGCGCACCGGGATTATCAAGGCGATCTTCGATCTTTTCGAAACGAACGACGCTGGTGCGATTGGCCACATACAACGTGCCATCACGGAACGCGATGCCGCTGGGACTGGTCAGCCCCTTGATGACGGTGCGCTGGTCGGTGACCACACCGCCCTTTAGCGTGAGTGCATAAACGTTGCCTGCCATGCTGCCAACGAACAAGGTGCCCCTATCCCCCAGCGCCATATGCCGCGCCTTCGGAAGCCCGGTCGCCAGCACGTTGACGCGATACCCATCGGCCGCCTTCAGCGATTCAACCTTGATGCCCTTGCTCTCATCGCGCTTGTCCTGCAACCAGCCGCAGGCGCTCGACATAAGCGCGACGGCGAGGAGAAGCGCTGGAACAGCGAAGCGAATAGGGCCGCTATATACGATGTTGGTTTGCATGGAACATTCCTCTGGTGAATTCGGTGATGCGATTTACGATCCATGGCCGCGAACCAATCGGCGCATTGACCACGCCATCACTTTTTCATTGATTGCGCAAAGTTCCCGTAGGAATGAACCGCGTAGGCATGTAGGCGAGGTTGCTCACGCAACAAATCGCGTCACACAAGTTTCAACCTGCGGTATGGCCAAATTGCAAATAACCGTGAAGGTACGGGAAGGGAAGTGTTGCGGCGTCGCATTCCTGACGGTTTCTCTGTTACTCCACCGACAGATATCGCGGAGTCACTCCTACAAATTGAACATGGGACCGCAGCTACCATGCAGTCATGGATAAACGCTGCCGGAGGTAAAAACCACTGCTTGCCAATCCAGAAAAAACAACCCGCCACTACAGAGCCGCAGAGAACCAGCATGAGCAGCAGCAACTCCCCAAAGTCGACGAAAACCGGAAAGAAAGACGCCATCACGATGCTGATGGAGGATCACAAACGTGTGAAAGAGTTGTTCCAGGAATTCACCCGTTTCGAATCCATGCGTTTCGCGGCATATGACGAACTCAGGCAAGACCTGATGGATGCGGTTTGCTCAGAGTTGAAAGTGCATACGCGCCTCGAGGAAGAAATCTTTTATCCCGAGATTCGCGAATCGTTGCCCGATGGCACGCACATGGCCAGTGAAGCGGAAGTTGAACACGCCACCGCAAAATCGCTGATCCATCAAATTGAAGAAAGCAATGCGTCAGACCCTTTGAACTGCGCTCGTTTCAAGGTGCTGGGCGAATACATCGCGAATCACGTCCTTGAGGAAGAAACCGAAATGTTCCCGGCCATCAGGCACGCCGGGATTGATCTGTTCGCGCTCGGTGCAAAAATGGCGCGGCGCAAGGAACAGCTGGTGTTCGAGTTGGCAGAACAGCAATTTCACCAGGAGATTGCGCCGGTTGGCGTTTCGATATGGAGTCGCCTGTGTGGCGCAGCACGTGGGTTCGCGGGCGGCATCGCTGGCGCAGTTGCGGTAGTTCGCGCCTGAACCTGCAGTGGTTGTGAACTTTTTCGTACGGCCTACTTGGTATAAGTAGGATTCCTCCTACGCCAAAGTGGGACTCGGACGCATCATATTTTCCACCGCTCTATGCGATTCTCCTGTACGCGAGCAGCACCCAATTCAGCCTTGGAGATGTGATGGAAAAAGCAGAAAACGAGCACCCCGATCCACTCGCTGGGGGTGTCACGCCTGCGGCTGAAGATGCCATTTCTCCTGTTGACGAAAGCACCCCTGCCCCAAGATTCGATGAAATGTGCCACTGGGGCGTCGAGTGCGCGCTTGAGTTCGTGGAACTGCATTGCACAGGCTGGAAGCGTATAGACATGGCCACCACGCCCAGTGAATAGCGTGACACGCGCGTGCGCATTGATGCAGGCATCGCGACATCGGCATTGCCGCACGTGCATGCCTGCGCCGATCGATAACAAATAACAGGCCTGCCATCCACGCCGCGCGTACTCCGGCGACTGCCAGTGTTCTCACCTGGCCAGCCAATGCAATCAGGGGAAATTCGTGACTGAAACTACTGTGTCAAACGCAAACCACAACAGCGGCAGAGTCGCGGCCGAAATGCGCAGGCCACGCTCCGGACCCCCGCTTCCGCCTGGGCCGTTCTTCGGTTTTGTCGTTGCGATTTTTGTCATCGTGCTGATCGCCGTGATCTCATACCAGGCGCTGCAGGCCCGCGTCAGCACGGCCGAGATGGTGAGCCACACCATCCAGGTCATGGAACACCTTCAAGGCGTGCTATCCACGGTAAAGGATGCCGAGACCGGCCAGCGTGGTTACCTGCTGACAGGTTCGGAGCAGTACCTCGAACCCTACACGGCTGCCAAGACCTCGTTGCCCACCAATATCAGGCAGCTGCGCGCCCTCATTTCGGACAGCCAAACCCAAACCCAGCGCGTCGACACGCTGGAAAAAATCGCCGAAGAAAAAATGGCCGAACTGGCGCAAACAATCGAACTGAGGCGCAACGGCGACCTCGCCGGCGCGATGTCGGTGGTCCGCAGCGATCGCGGCAAGGCGGCCATGGATAGTTTCCGAGGCGTAATGGCCCAGCTGGAAACCGAGGAACGCACACTTCTGGCCCAGCGCCAGCGCGACTGGCAGGATGCCGTCAATGTATCGTCGGTCATCACCTGGACCGGGTCGGGATTGCTGCTCATCCTGATCATCGCCGCAGCGGTCATGAGCTCCCGGGACTATCGCGCCCGCGAAACCGAGACATGGTTGCGGTCGGGACAGGCCGGCCTCAGCGAACGTTTGCAGGGAGGGCAAAGACTGGAGGAACTCGGCAGCAAGGCACTCGATTTCCTGGTGACGTTTCTCGACGCGCGCGTGGCCACGATCTATATGACCGACGCCAGCGGCCGCCTGCGCCGTTTCGCCGATTACGCTGCTGTGAAATCCGGCCATGGGCAGGGCGAGGTTGCCGGCGGCCTGCTTGAACAGGCCGCGAAGTCGCGAAAGATGATGGTCATTCGCGACCTGCCGGAAGGTTACCTGACAGTCAGCTCCAGTGTGGGACGTGCGACGCCGCGCGGCGTGATTCTCGCGCCCGCGATAGTCGACGGCGGCTTGCAGGCGGTGATCGAACTGGGATTTTTTCGACAGATTTATCCTGAAGACGAGCAACTGCTGGGCCGGGTTTCCGAATTGCTCGCAGTCGTTGTGCGAGCGGCCAAGGACCGCAGCCGCCTGGAGGAATTGCTGGAAGAAACACAACGCCAGTCCGAAGAACTGCAGGCGCAACAGGAAGAATTGCGGGTCAATAACGAAGAGCTCGAGGAACAGGGCCGCGTGTTGAAAGTCTCGCAGGCACAGATGGAAGCGCAACAGGCCGAACTGGAGCAGACCAATTCGCAGCTGGAAGAACAGACCCAGATGCTGGAAAAGCAGCGCGAGTCACTGGCGCAATCGCAGGAAATCCTCACCGAAAAAGCCGACCTGCTCGAGCGTTCGAACGAATACAAGAGTGAATTCCTGGCCAACATGAGCCACGAACTGCGCACGCCGCTGAATTCCACACTTATCCTCGCCAAGCTGCTGGCCGACAACCGCGAAGGCAACCTGAGCGGAGAACAGGTGAAATTCGCCCAGACCATATCGTCGGCCGGCAATGACCTGCTCGCATTGATAGATGACATCCTCGACCTGTCGAAGATCGAAGCCGGCAAGGTGGACATTACGCCCGAGCCCGTCAGCATCAAGGGCGCCATCGAGTCGGTGGCCAAATTCATGCAACCCATCGCGGCACAAAAAGGTCTCGCGTTCACCTCCCGCATCGCGGACAACACGCCTCCGCGCATTGAAACCGATCCGCAGCGGGTTGCGCAGATATTGAAAAACCTGCTCTCGAATGCGCTGAAATTTACCGAGAAGGGCAGCGTGTCGATCGAGGTCTCCGAACCTGTCGCGGGCTCGATCAGTTTTGCGATCTGCGACTCCGGCATCGGTATCCCGCCTTCGCAGCAGGAAATTATTTTCGAAGCGTTTCGCCAGGCAGACGGCAGTACGCACCGGAAATATGGCGGCACCGGTCTCGGACTGTCCATTTCGCGTGACCTGGCGCGATTGCTGGGCGGCGATATTTCGGTACGCAGTACGGCGGGCACGGGCAGCACATTCACCCTGACGCTGCCGGTGACTTATGCAGGACCTGCCGCCGGTTCCGTACCGGCCGCAACGGGTTCCATAGCGGCGGAATCGCGAACGCCCGTCGCTACCGCCTCGCCGTCGCCGGCTGCGCCTGCCAGGGACACACCAAAGGCGCTCCCGGTTCGCACCTCGCCGATGGGCACCGGCGACGACCGCAATGAATTGAGCGCAGGCAAGCGCACCATTCTCGTCGTGGAGGACGATCCCAATTTCGCGGCGATACTGCGCGATCTCGTTCACGAAATGGGCTTCCAATGCGTAATCGCGCATTCGGCGCGAGAGGCAATGACGGCAGCCGGCGAATACCAGCCCAGCGGCGTTTTACTGGACATGAACCTGCCCGATCACAGCGGCCTGTCGGTGCTCGATCAATTAAAGCGTGACCCTTCCCTGCGGCATGCCCCCGTGCACGTGATCTCAGGCGTCGATTACAGCCATGAAGCGCTCGAGCGCGGCGCGGTCGGCTACGCGTTCAAGCCGGTGAAGCGTGAACAGCTGATCGACGCGTTGCGCCTGCTGGAGGCAAAGATCTCGCAGACCCTGCACCGCGTACTGGTGGTCGAGGACGACGTGCGCCAGCTGGAGAGTTTGCGGCAGTTGCTGGGTGCCGAAAGCGTCCAGATCACGGGCGTTTCGACGGCGGCTGAGGCATTGCAGCATCTCGGTTCAGCCACCTTCGACTGCATAGTCATGGACTTGAATCTCCCCGACATGAGCGGCTACGACCTGCTGGACAAGATGGGCGCGCAGGACAACGTGTCGTTTCCGCCGGTGATCGTCTACACGGGCCGCTCGCTGTCGCACGAAGAGGAACAGATGCTGCGGCGCTACTCGCGCTCGATCATCATCAAGGATGCGCGTTCACCCGAGCGCCTGCTGGACGAAGTGACGCTGTTCCTGCACCAGGTCGAATCGCGACTGCCCGCCGAAAGCCAGCGCATGCTGCGCGTGGCGCGCGATCGCGAGGAGACGTTCGAGAAACGCAATATCCTGGTGGTGGAGGACGACGTGCGCAACGTGTTCGCGCTGTCACGTGTGCTTGAGCAGAAAGGCGCGAAGATTCAGATCGCACGCAACGGCAAGGAAGCGCTCGACGCGCTGGAAAAGAGCCAGTCGAAACAGGCTGAGCCGATAGACCTGGTGCTGATGGACATCATGATGCCGGAGATGGATGGCTTCACCGCGATGCGCTTCATCCGGCAAAAACCGGAATGGAAAAAACTCCCCATCATTGCGCTGACCGCAAAAGCAATGAAAGACGACCAGGAAAAATGCCTGGCTGCGGGCGCCAACGACTACATCGCCAAGCCCCTGGACGTCGAGCAGCTGTTGTCCCTCATCCGCGTCTGGCTGCCGAAATGACGGCCACGCGAGCCATGGCCCACATGAAAAACCTGATGGGGCCAGCGTGAACGATGCCGTATCCGATATTGAGCTGCAATTGCTGATCAACGCGATTTTTCTCAAGTACCACTACGACTTCCGCGACTATGCGCCGGCCTCGCTGAAGCGACGCATGTCCACGGCCATGAGCAAGTTCGGCTGCGCCACGCTGTCGCGCCTGCAGGATCGCGTGCTGCACGAACCGGAGGTTTTTTCGGGACTGATGGATTTCCTTACCGTCCAGGTTAGCGAAATGTTCCGCGATCCGATTTATTTCCGTTCCATTCGCGAAAGCGTGGTGCCGATGCTGAAGACCTATCCGTCGCTGAAGGTGTGGATTCCCGGTTGCAGTGCCGGCGAGGAAGCCTATTCGTTCGCGATCCTGCTGCGTGAAGAAGGCCTGCTGGCGCGCACACTCATTTATGCGACCGACATCAACGCCCACGCGCTGAGCCTGGCCGAAGCGGGCGTCTACGACATTGATCGCATCAGCGGATTCAGCGAGAACTACCTGAAGGCCGGCGGGCATGGCTCGCTCTCGGAATACTATACTGCCGCCTACGGTCGCGCAGTGCTGGACAAGTCACTGCGCAAACACATCGTCTTCTCCGACCACAGCCTCGCCACGGATAGCGTATTCGCGGAAGTTCAGCTGGTGTCGTGCCGCAATGTGCTGATCTATTTCAACCGCGAACTTCAGGATCGCGCGGTGGGACTTTTCTCCGACGCGTTGTGCCGCAAGGGATTCCTGGGGATCGGCGCGAAAGAGTCGCTGCGTTTCACCGCGCACGGCGCTGCGTTCGACGAACTGGTGCGTGACCAGCGCATCTACCAGAAACGGTTTGCCGCATGAGCACTCCTGCCACCATGATGAAGGGGTTTCCCGACAAACCTGTCAAAGCCATTGTCATTGGCGCCTCCGCAGGTGGCGTTGAGGCATTGGTGCAGTTGCTGCCCGCACTGCCTGCCGGCACGGATGTGCCGGTGCTGGTGGTGTTGCACCAGCCGCGCGACCGCGCGAGCCTGCTGGTGGAAATATTCACTCCCCTCTGTGCGTTGCCGGTCCGTGAGCCCAATGACAAGGATCCGATCGATCCCGGCACGATCTATTTCGCGCCGCCCGACTACCATATGCTGGTCGATGGCGCGGGTAATTTCGCGCTGTCGGCCGATGAGGCCGTGAATTTTTCGCGGCCCTCGATCGATGTGCTGTTTGAATCTGCTGCCGACGTATATGGCGCCGGCCTCATGGCGATCGTGCTGACAGGCGCCAATCACGACGGCGCGGCGGGACTCAAGGCGGTCGGCGATGCCGGTGGCAGGACAATTGTGCAGCAGCCTGAAGGCGCTCACGCGTGGCTGATGCCGCAATCGGCGATCGGCAAGTGCCCGGGCGCGCAGGTACTGGGCCTGCCGGAGATTGCCGAAATTTTTCGCGCAATGGGCGCATCAGGCAATGATGCATCCAGGGGTGCCGGCCATGCATAGTGTCAGCGCCCCGCCCCGTCCGCTGTTACCCGTGAAGTGCCTGCTGGTCGACGACCTGCAGGACAATTTGCTGGCGCTGTCCGCGCTGTTGAAACGCGACAATGTGGAAATCTTCACGGCGACGTCGGGAGAACAGGCGCTGGAGCTGGCACTGATCCACGAATTTGCACTCGCTTTCCTGGATGTGCAGATGCCGGACATGGATGGCTTCGAGCTGGCCGAACTGTTGCGCGGCAGCGAACGCACCCGCGACATCCCGCTGATATTTGTCACTGCTGGAAATCGCGACCAGCACCGCTTGTTCAAAGGCTACGAAACCGGCGCAGTGGATTTCCTGCACAAGCCGATTGACCCTTACATCCTCAACAGCAAGGCGGAAATTTTCTTCCGGCTGCATCGCCAGAAACTACAGCTCGCCGAAGAGTTGAAGCGGCGCACCGAGATGCTGCGGCTCAATGAAATGTTCATGGCGGTGCTGGGACATGACCTGCGCAATCCCCTCAGCTCCATCGTCAATTCTGCGCACCTTATCCAGCTCGCATCGACCGAGCCCAAGGTCAAGTCAGCGGCGGCAATCATGCTGGCCAGCGGCAACCGCATGGGTCGCATGATCGGTGACCTGCTGGATCTCGTTCGCGCACGTCTCGGTGGCGGTATTCCACTCAAGCCGGTAGCGACCGATCTGTACGTCGTGCTGTCGCGCGTTGTTGAAGAGTTGCGCGCGAATTATCCGGATCGCATTATCGATGTCACCAGGAACGGCGATTGCGCCGGCGAGTGGGACCCCGACCGGCTCGCGCAGGTCGCGTCGAACTTGCTCGGCAACGCACTTCAGCACGGCACGCCGGGTCGCAGCGTCACCGTGACACTCGATGGCACGTTGGATGCGGCCATCCGGCTCACCATCGGCAACGATGGCGCAATTCCGGCCGACCTCCTGCCCTTGATATTCCAGCCATTCCGTGGCGCAGAAAATCCAAACCACGCCAACGGCGGACTTGGATTGGGCTTATTCATCGTGCAGGAAATCGTCACCGCGCACGAAGGCACGGTCAAGGCAGAAGTGATCAGCGTCAAGGAAACGCACAACACCGTGTTTACCGTGGTGCTGCCACGGGTGACGAACTACCAGCGGCTGCAAAGCTGAATGACGCGCTTGCGCAAGGTGGGCAACGTCCACCGCGACGTTGCAAACGGCGCAACGCTTGCGCGATCGCGCTCGCGCTCTTGCTCACAAAGGTGCACCTTCACTTCAGGCGCTTGCTCGCCGACGCGGAATAGAACAGCAAATACACCGGCTTACCAGATTTCCCTGAAGTAAAAAATAATTTGAAGTTCAGAATTGACGCGCAAAATCAGCGGCAATATAGATGGCTTTCCCAAGGATTAACGCGCACCATCGGTCACCGTGCAAACCTTTGGCCATCTCTCAAAAATTCGCGCGTTCGAAAGAGCGCATCTCACATTCCTCGTTACGATCGAGGATTTCGATATTGTGCGGGTGATCGGATTGCATCAGGAACGCGCTGAACCGTTGCTCCTGAAGCAACTGTATCTCGAAGGTATCGGCTCCATCGCGACGGTGACGCGACGCTTGAGCCAATTGCGCACCAGCGGGCATGTCATCGCGCAACCTTACGGCGATGATCGCCGCGCCGTTACCCTGGTGTTGAGCACGCAGCTTCACGGCCTATACCTGCGTTACGGAAAACTGCTGATTTCGTTGGCGCAGTAAAGCCGCGCATCGCCAGCGTCGCCTGGCGCAGTTTTCAACACGCAAGGAAAATGACTTGGCAGGTACACCGCTACGCGAGCTTGATCTCCACATGCCCGGTCAGTGATACTCCACTGTTCGCTGCGGCAGCGCCCAGTTCAACAGTCATCTGCTTTTTCAGCTCGGGCGTTCGCAATGAGCGAAAGATGCCATCGCGCTCCAGCCCGGCGTCTCCGGCAAAAAATAATTGCGATGTGAGCTCCCTGAATGCCCGACCCTTCACCTTGAAGTGAATGTGCGGCGCACGTCCAGGATAGGCAACCGGGCGAATGGTGCGAAAGCGAAACTGTCCCTGCTCGTCGGTGCGCGCTTTGCCGAATCCCTGGAAAAAAGGATCGAGTGGCGCCGACGAATCATCGCGGCCATCGTGATATTTACCGTGGCTGTTGCATTGCCAGATTTCCACCGTGGCTGATGAGACGGGCCGTCCCAAACTGTCGACGAGCGTACCGGCGAGATCGATCAGCGTGCCACTGGCGACGCCATCTTTTCCCTTGATGCGTGTCAGGTCGTTGTCGTCGTCCAGCGGCATGTCGACCGGACGCGGATAAAACGGTCCTTCAGTCATGGCGGGCGTTTTCTCCAGCGCCCAGGCGGGCGCGACAACTGCCGCGAGTGAGCCTGCGGCAACAATGAACAGTTGGCGTCGCGATGATGGCGTGGTCATGGCGTTCTCCCTGGTCGATCCGGCGATGAAGAATCATGAACGATTTCCACGCGACGCGGCATGACGAAATGTAAGCCGGCTGTGTCATGTTTCACGAATTGTGGACTGGAACTCCAGCATTCAAGCCGCTCTCCGGGCAAAAATGGCTGAAAAGCCGCACCAATGCTGGAGATTACAACGCTGAAATCAGATATTTTTCAGGATGCGGTGCGTCAGTGCCGGCAGGCTCTTGCGGATCGTCTGCTGATATTGAGGATTGATGCCGGCGACCACAACGCCGGAGCCACGCGGCAATCGATCAAGGATCACACCCCACGGATCGACGATCATCGAATCGCCGTGTGTCTCGCGGCCGTTAACGTGAAAGCCACCCTGCGCCGGCGCAATGACATACGCGAGGCTCTCGATGGCGCGCGCGCGAATGAGCGGTTCCCAGTGCGCCTTGCCGGTGGTTGCCGTGAAGGCGGAAGGAATGACAATGATGTCGACATTTCCCATCGCCCGATAAAGCTCGGGAAAACGCAGGTCGTAGCAGATGGAAATGCCGATGCGGCCATAAGGTGAATCGACCACGACAACTTTGTCGCCGGCTTCGATGGTGCGCTCTTCGGAAAAATTTTCAGCACCCAGCGCCAGGTTGAACAAGTGAATCTTGTCGTAACGCGCAACCTGCTTGCCTTCCTTGTCGTAGACAAAACAGGTGTTGCGTACTTTGTCGGGAACACTGGACTCGGTGGGAATGGAACCGCCGATGAGCCAGATGCGATGCTTGGCCGCAGTCTCGGACATCCACTGTTGGATGGGACCATCGCCCGGCTTTTCGCGCACGGCAATCTTGTCGGTGTCCTTCATGCCCATGATCGCGAAATATTCGGGCAGCACGACGATGCGTACGCCGATGCTGGCCGCCATGTCGATTAGCCGGCTCGCCTCTTCAAGATTGCCGGCGACATTGGGACCGCTGGCCATCTGGATGGCGGCGACGCGATAAAAGGATTGCGTCGACTGGTGCGCGCGTTGCAGCGCCTCGGGAACCTGGCTCGAATTTCGCGTAATGATCATGGTGATTTTTTGGGTGTCTGTGCAGCCGCCGCTGTGTTGCCCGTTGGGTTGCCTGCCGTGGTTGGCGCTGTATTGGCCGCCGTCGTTGCCGGCGGACCGGCAGCCGGTGCGTCGCCCTTTGCCCCTTGCCTGGCGATCTTGTCCACCTGCGGATTATCCCACGAACCGGTCACGGCATATTCATAGGTGGACGCGCCCTGCAGCATTTTTTGCGCGAGCAGCACGCCTGCGCCGATGGCCGGGCCCAATACGACACCCGCGCCGATGGCCACGCCCTCGCCGAGCGACGGCTTCACGGTCATCACCAGGTTCTGGTTTTCATTCGGCAGCGATACATCGCCGACCATGCGGATATCCGCAGCCGGACCCTTGATTTCAAAATTGTCGGTGTAGATCACCCCGTTATTGATCTTCATGTCGCCGGCGATTTTGTCGAAGGCAAAACCCTCGGAAAATATATCGCGGAAGTCCAGCGTGATGCGGCGCGGGATCGATTGCAGGCTGATGAGCCCAAGCAGTTTCCCCGCGCCCGGCTTGATCTTGGCGAAACGGCCGTCGCTGGCTTCGATCGAAAAATTACCCGACAACAGGCTGGTCTGGAACTGGCTGGGATGGCCCGGCCATGACAGCTGCCCGTCGAGCGACGCGCGGCCACCCTTCACGTAATCACCGAAACCGAACTGGTCGAAGAGCGCATTGAGGTTCGAGGCGTGCAACTTCATGCTCATCGTCGTGCGCGATTTTCCGGCAGCGGGATTTTGCGGATCACCCATGCGTAACCACAGCCCCTGCATTTCCAGCGTCGACTGTGGCGCGGTGATATTGAGCTGGTCGATTTTCCAGTTGGCACCCTGCGGCGTCGCCCGCAGCTCGAGCTTGCCCAGTTCCTTGTCCTTGAACGTGAACTTGTCCGCAACGATGTCGAATGCCGGGAAATCCGGTTCCTTTCCCAATTCCACCGGCGTTGACGGCGTCGTCGTTGGCGCTTCGTCGGCCAGCACGAATCGCTGCAGGCGGGCGCGCACCAGCCCGCGATCGTTGAACGCGGCGGGCCGCCAGGTAAAGTCGCCGCTGGCTTCGTCGCTATCCACCTTCATCGCCCAGCCGCGCGCAGAATGGCGGCCCTTCAGCGACATCGCCTTGAATGGCCGGCCGTACGCCAGCAACCCACCCAGCTTGAAATCAAAACCGGCGATGGGTGACTCATCGCGTGCGCCTGCCGCGTCGGTGCCGGCTGACGCCACCGCAAGAGGTGGCGCAACGGCCGCAGCCGGATAAAACCCGTCTATGGCTTCGCGCCACGCGTCGAAGTCCAGGCGTGCCATCGCGCCGGCCAGCCAGATACCCTCCGGCACCGCGGCTTCGGACACGGCCTCACCCGCGCTGGCAATGCCGCCGAACAGTCCCTGCGAAAACCCGCGCGCATCAAAACGCCGCTGGAAGCGCGCGTCGATACGTGTCTCGGCGTTGTCGGCGCCCTTCACTGTATTGCCCGCCAGCGTCACGCGTATCTTCTCGGTAGCGAGACCGGCATTGCTGAACTGGACGCGCAATTTGCGCTCTTCGTCCGCGCGCTTGGCCAGCGGCACGGGCAGCGTTGAGACGATTCCCGCCATGGTCGATTCGATCGACACATCGGTGGCACCTGCTTTCGACAGCACGCGCCCGGTGAAGTCGCCGGTGCCGGTAACTTGTTGCGGCATGCGAAACGGCAGCACATCTGCGAGCTGCGCGACGTCGGCGCGCGCCACATAGTCGACAGTGACGCCATCCGCACCCGCACCGTTGATGGCGACGGTGACGGGATTGCCGTACGCAATGCCGGCCAGTCCCGCACTCTTCACAGTGGATTCGGTAAAGGCCACGCTGCCGTTCAGCACCGATATTTCGACGCCTTTGTCCTTGTCCCCCAGCGCCACTTTGGCGCGCGCTTTCGCCAGCGTGTATTTGCCGGTGATCTTGTTCTGGTCCTTCACCCCTAGCGGAAACTTGAGCCCCAGCTCCAGCTTGCCCTGCCCTTCCAGCGTCACGAAGCGCGTGAATCCGCCGATGCCGTCGAGCAACGGGCTTTCCTTGATATAGCGGGTCATTTCTTCGGCGCGCGCGTCTGCGGTGCCTTGCACGGTCAGCATCGGTGGAGTCCCGGCAAAATCGTCGATGCTGATCGTCGTCTGCTTGACCGGCGCGGTCAGTATTTTCGCGTTGTCGATTTTCGCGGCGAACCGGGTGTTCTCGAATGTGAGTTCGCCGTTGATATCGTTGATATTGCCGGATTGGTAAAAGGAGCAAGTAAAGGCGAAG
>JBDTWS010000090.1:0-16683 GCA_040006575.1 Betaproteobacteria bacterium | reverse complement strand
TTTCAATGCCGACCATTGCTACTTCGTCACCAACGGCACATCGACGTCCAACAAGATGGTGTGGCACGCCAACGTGGCGCCCGGCGACATTGTCGTGGTCGATCGCAACTGCCACGTTTCCATCCTGCACGCCATCATGATGACGGGTGCGAATCCGGTGTTCCTGATGCCGACGCGCAATCACCTGGGCATCATCGGGCCGATTCCGCTGGAAGAATTCAAGCCGGAAAATATCCGCAAGAAAATTGAGGCCAATCCTTTCATCAAGGACAAGAAGGCCAAGCCGCGCATTCTCACGATCACGCAATCGACTTATGACGGCGTGTTGTACAACGTCGAGTCGCTGAAAAAAATGCTGGACGGCAACATCGACAACCTGCATTTCGACGAAGCCTGGCTGCCGCACGCAACGTTCCATGATTTTTACAAGGACATGCACGCCATCGGCAAAGACCGGCCGCGTCCGAAGGAAGCAATGATTTATGCGACGCACTCCACGCATAAATTGCTGGCGGGTATTTCGCAGGCTTCGCAGATCATCGTGCGGGAATCGGAAACACGCAAACTCGACCGGCATATCTTCAACGAGGCGTACCTGATGCACACGTCGACCTCACCGCAGTACGCCATCATCGCCAGCTGCGATGTGGCCGCGGCGATGATGGAGCCGCCCGGTGGCACGGCGCTGGTCGAGGAATCGATTTCCGAAGCGCTCGATTTCCGCCGCGCCATGCGCAAGGTCGACGAGGAATGGGGCAAGGACTGGTGGTTCAAGGTGTGGGGCCCGGAGAAGCTGGCCAATGAAGGCATCGGCTCACGCGAAGACTGGGTGCTGAAGGCCAACGAGAAATGGCACGGCTTCGGCAACCTGGCCCCCGGCTTTAACATGCTCGACCCGATCAAGGCGACCATCGTCACGCCGGGACTGGATGTCTCCGGCAAGTTTGCCAAGCAGGGAATTCCTGCCTCCATCGTGACCAAGTTCCTCGCCGAACACGGCGTTATTGTCGAAAAGACCGGTCTCTATTCATTCTTCATCATGTTCACCATCGGCATCACCAAGGGCCGCTGGAACACGCTGCTGACGGCGCTGCAGCAGTTCAAGGACGACTACGACAAGAACCAGCCGATGTGGAAAATCCTTCCGGAATTCGTGGCCGCGCAGCCGCAGTACGAAAGCTGGGGACTGAAGGACCTGTGCCACTCGATCCACGATATGTACAAGGCCAACGACGTGGCGCGCCTGACGACGGAAATGTATCTTTCCGACATGCAGCCCGCGATGACGCCGGCTGACGCGTTCGCAAAAATGGCGCACCGCGAAATCGATCGGGTGCCTATCGATGATCTGGAAGGCCGCATCACCAGTGTCTTGTTGACACCTTATCCTCCCGGTATTCCGCTGTTGATCCCGGGCGAGCGTTTCAACAAAACCATCGTGCAGTATCTGAAATTCGCGCGCGAATTCAATGCGACTTTCCCTGGTTTCGAGACCGATATCCACGGGCTGGTGGAGCAGGTGAAGGATGGCAAGGCCGTCTATTACGTCGACTGCGTTAAACGTTGACTGCATGAAGCGCTAGCACGCAACGCCACTCAGGCCGTCGCGGCGGTTGTTCGTGCCGCGCGCCGTCGCGTCCGTCTCGCCATTGCGCCGCTCATCGAGTCTGCGCTTGTCCCAGGTCAACTATTTGGCATAATGCGCCATGGATGTCCGGCGGCGTGCGAATGGCGTTTGCGGGTATTCAATGAATTGCGAACCAATCCAACAACAATCATGGGAGGCAGTTATGGCAGAACAGAATTCACCCGCCGGCGGCGGCAATGTCTATGCAGCACCTGAAGCACGCGTTGATGATGTGATTCCGGAGGGTGAATCAGAACTCGCGGGCCGCGGTGTTCGCTTCCTGGCGGCGCTGATCGATGGCCTGTTGCTCGGCTTTCTCAATTTCGGCGTGGCGATGCTGTTCGGCTACAACATGTTTTCGCCATCCGCGCCGCCCACATTCGCGACCACCTTGCTGCTGATGCTGTCCGGTGTCGCGTTGTACATGCTCCTCAACGGCTACCTGCTGCAGAAGAACGGCCAGACCATCGGCAAGAAGCTGCTGTCGATCAAGATCGTACGTAACGACGGCTCGCAGGCTACGCTGGGCCGCATTGTCCTGTTTCGGCTGCTACCCGTCTGGGTCGTGAGTGCAATTCCAATTCTGGGTGCGGTGCTTTCGCTGGTCGATGCGCTGTTCATCTTCCGCGAAAACCACAAGTGCATTCACGACAATATCGCCGACACGATGGTCATCAAGGTCTGAGGCCGGCCTGGATCTGCAACTGAAATACGTGAGACGCACCTGGTGAGTCACGCACACAGCGCGAGGCGCGGCCCCGTCATCGGCGCCCGCGCTGTGTCAGTCAACTGATGCTCGATACGCGTCGCGGTGTCGAGACGCCCGAGGGCGTCAGGCTGGAGATGCGTCCGGCCGGGCCGGTACCGCGCTTCGCGGCATTCAGTATCGATCTTTTCATACGCATGGTCATTTACATGATCCTCGCGCCCATCGTGTCGCTGATCGGAAATTTCGGCACGGGCCTGCTGCTCATTTCGATGTTTCTTGTGGAATGGTTTTATCCCGTCATATTTGAGCTGAGCCTGTCGGGCGCCACGCCGGGCAAGAACATCATGGGGATCGCCGTTGTCGAGGACAACGGACTGCCCGTGAGTGTGGGCGCGTCCATCACGCGCAACCTGCTGCGCTTTGTGGATTTCCTCCCGGTGATGTATGGCTTCGGCATTCTCTCCATGCTGCTCACTTCAGATTTCAAACGGCTCGGCGATCTTGCTGCCGGCACGCAGGTGATCTATCGCGAAAAAAGAGTCACGGCGCGCAAGCTGCCAGATGCCACGCCGCTGGCGCTGGACCGGCCACTGGCGGTGGAAACGCAACTGGCCCTCATCGGCCTTGCTGAACGTTCGACCCGCCTTACCGACGAGCGCATGGACGAACTGCTGGAACTCGCCGTGCGCGCCAGCGGACGCAATGACGCACCCGCCGCGCAGTCGGGCATGCGGCAACGCGTGTTCGGCATGGCGCAGTGGCTCATGGGAAAGCGCGGCGCCTGATGATGACCCCGCTGGAATTCGAGCGGCGCTACCAGCCGGTGTGGGTGGAGCTCGAGCGGTTGCTGGAACGCCTGGAAAACCCCGGCAAGGCGCGTGTGAAAAAGAAGAAAAAGGACGCACCCGTTGTGCAAACAACGTTGCCACCGCTTCCGCCGGTCTCGCGCATTCCGCCGCTGTATCGCGAGGTCTGCCATCACCTGGCGCTGGCCACGGACCGGCAATATCCGCATTTCCTGGTAGCGCGATTGCAGGCGCTGGTGCACCGCGGGCACCAGGCCATGTACCAGACCAAGACCCGTTTCTGGGCGGGCATCTGGCATTACGTGGCGCAGGAATTTCCGCAGCTGATTCGCAGCCATCCGCGGCTGTTGCTGCTGTCCACGCTGATGTTCTGCGTGCCGCTGTTCGCGCTGATGCTGACGTGCTACCTGCTACCCGAAGCCGTGTACTCGGTGTTCGATCCCGGACAAGTGGCCGTGTTTGAAAAAATGTATAACCCGGCCGCAGGCGCTATTGGTCGCGAGCGTCCGGCCGATAGCGATTTCCTCATGTTCGGCCATTACATCCGCAACAACATCGGCATCAGTTTCCAGGTGTTCGCCAGCGGATTGCTGGCGGGCGTCGGCTGCCTGTTTTACTTGTTGCTCAACGGGCTATTCATCGGCGCGCTGGCTGGTTACCTCACCGCACTCGGCTACGGCTCGACCTTCTGGCAATTTGTATGCGGGCACGGCTCGTTTGAACTCACCGCCATCGTGTTATCCGGCGTGGCCGGGCTAAAGCTGGGCACCGCGATTCTTCGCCCGGGACAGAAGACACGCCGCGATGCGCTCACCGATGCGGCCAAGGTGGCGGTCCGCATGATGTACGGCATCGCCGGAATGTTGTTGATCGCGGCGTTTATCGAGGCCTTCTGGTCGTCGGCGCGCTGGCTTCCGGTCGAGGTCAAGTACGCGGCAGCGGCCGTGTTGTGGACCGGTGTGTTTTATTACTTCACTTTCCAGGGTCGTTCGCGCGAGGCCAAGACAGGTCATGAGGACGTCTTGCCCTCATGAAACTTGAAAACATCAGCCTGGTGTTGCGGCCGCGCGGCGCGTATGAGGCCACCGACCTCGGCGTGCGGCTGTTGCAGCGCAACGCCGGCTCGGTCTACCGCGCATGGTTCGTGTTCGTGGTTCCCTTCATGCTGCTCGCGCTGACGCTTGAAAGCGTCTACGCGTGGTTGCCGCTGCTGGTTGTCTGGTGGTTCAAGCCGCTGTACGACCGCGTTGTGTTGTTCGTGTTGTCGCGCGCGGTGTTCGGCGATCGCGTGCGTATCGTTGACGTCGCCGCGGCGTGGCGGGTGTGGCTGGGCAGTGGGCTGTTCGGCGCACTCACGTGGCGCCGCTTCGAATTTACGCGGGCTTTCTCGTTGCCGATATTTCTACTCGAAGGCATGAAAGGCAAGCGCCGCCGCCAGCGTTCGAAGGTACTGCAAAAAAATACCCGTTCACAGGCGATCGTTGCGCAAGTCACTTACCTGCACCTTGAGATCGCTTTGCAATTGTCGGCTGTGGCCGTCATGGTCGTCATGCTGCCCGCCTACGCGAACCTGCCGATATGGTCCTGGATCATCGGGCAGGAGGTGCCGGCTTGGTGGAATATCGCCACCACCATTTGCTCCATTCTGGCGGTATCGGCCATAGAGCCAGCATTCGTGGCATCAGGATTTGCGCTCTATCTTAATCGCCGTGTCGAACTTGAGGCGTGGGACATTGAGCTCAGCTTGCGGCGCGCGGTTGAAGACCAGCAACGCCAGGACGAACGCTTGCAGGCAGTAGTGCGGCCGGCATGAAGATGAACAAGGCGATGCAAAAAAGGTTGTCGATTTTCTCGTGGAGCTTGCCGTTTGCTCTGGCGATTTTTTCCGCGTCAGTCGCACTTGCGCAGGCGCCCACGCCGACACCAACATCGCCCTCCACAACCATCGCGAGCGAACCGGATTCAACACCGCCCGCCGAACCCGCAGCGCTAACGCAGCAAATCAGCGACCTGCAACGCGCCGAAGCAGTCAAGCAGGACAAGATGTTGCGCGAGAGAATGCGCGAGGTGCTGGCATCACCGGATTTTTCCAGCGAAGAAACCATGAAGGTGCCCTCGCTGAAGAAAAAATCGAACAGCGGCGATGGCGCCGACTGGATGAAATATTTCGAACGATTCGGCCGTTTCGTCGCGCGTTTCCTGCGTGCTGCCGTCTGGATACTGGGTGGAATTGCCGTGCTGGTGCTGCTGTACTTCGTACACCGGTGGTGGCGCGTTGCGGGTAGCCGTGCGCAGGTGGACGAAGTTGCCATTCCCACTCACGTCGGTGCGCTGGATATCCGCGCGGCCAGCCTGCCTGACGATGTCGGCGCGGCTGCCCGCGTGCGATGGCAGGCGGGTGATGTGACCGGCAGTCTTTCATTGCTCTACCGCGGCGCCTTGTCCGCGCTGGTATTACGTTTCGAAGCGCACATTCGTTCGTCTTTCACCGAGGCGGAGTGCCTGCGCGCGGGCAAGGTGCGCCTGTCCGCTGCCAGCTACCTTTATTTTGAAAGCCTCACCCGCGCCTGGCTGCAGGCGGTTTACGCAGGGCGGCGCCCCGACGATACAACCGCACTGGCATTGTGCGACGACTTCGCAGCGCACTTCCCATCCGGCACTGCGCCGCTGCCGGTAACGGGCGCGATGCAGCCTGACCGCAGGATGCCCGCATGAAATTCACGCGCACAAAAGGCCTGATGCTGGTGGGTCTCATTGCCGTGTTGTGGGGCGGCTACTGGATTTATGAAAATTTTGAGCTGAAGGAAATTCGCTATCCCTCGTCCCTGCGCGGCGAAGCGGTTCGCAACAACTTGTTGGCGGCAGAGCGGTTTGCGGCGTCGCTGGGTGCGCAGTCGGCATCGGGTTTCGGTTTTCGCCGCCTGCCGGAAGGCCCGCCTGGGCGCGCGGTACTGGTGCTGCCCACGTTGCGACGCACGCTGACCGTGCGCCAGCGTGATGAACTCATGCGCTGGATCGATGCGGGCGGCCATCTTGTCGCGGTGGCATACACGCTCGAGAGCGAGGGTGACAAACCCGATCCATTGATGACAGCCATTGGCGTGCGCCAGGTGCTAAGCGATGAAGGCAAGAAATATTCAGTGCCCAGGAAGGGTGAGGAAGAGGATGACGACCTCGACGACGACCGCCGCATCAAGCGCGAACGGGAGGCGCGCGTGCAACGCGAACGCCGCGCGCTGGAGCGCAACCGCATCATGCGTAACCTGCTCGAGGCCGGTACCACCTGCCCGCAGGTCCGCGAAACCGGCAGCAACGCGCCACTATTTCCTGCTACCGGCACCACCATGCTCGTCTGTTTCGACGCCTGGTTCCGGCTTGAATCGAAAGACCCGCCGCTGTGGGCAGTGTCGGACGGCAATGGCGTGCACGCCATCACCATGCCGCGCGGCAAGGGCAAGATCACCATCCTGACCGATTACGATTTCATGCAGAACGACCGCATCGCCAAGGCAGATCATTCGGTATTCCTCGCGGCACTGCTGGGCTTCACGGGTGCAGGTGATACAAATTCGAAGGCCGTGTTTTTCATCCCGCGTGAAGACGTGACCGGCATCGTCCAGCTGACCTGGCAATACGCATGGCCGGCTGTGCTGGCGCTCGTCGCCTGGCTGTTGCTGGGCTTGTGGCGCGCCGGTGCACGCTTTGGTCCCCTCATCCCGGCACGTTCCACCGTCCGCCGAAGCCTCGCCGAACACGTTCGCGCCAGCGGCGAATTCCTGTGGCGCCATGGGGAAAACCTGCATCTCTGGCGCGCGACGCTGGCGCGCACCAAACGTCATATCGAACGTGTGCTGCCCGCCGCCGCGTTCAGCGGCACCGGGCGGCATCTTGAAGCCATGGCCGTTCGTAGCGGCATTGACGCGAAGCACATTGAGCGCGCGCTGGATTCCCGCTACACCCCGTCTGCCGAGCAGTTCCCCACCATCATTGCAACGCTTGAACTACTGAGGAAAAAGCTGTGAACGACATGAACACGAGCCACTCCACCACCCAGCCCCTGGCGCCGCAGGACAAGATTGCCCAGGCCGCCGAAGTCATCAATCGCATCAAGCAGGAAATTGCCAGGGCCGTCGTCGGCCAGGATGAAGTACTCGAGCAGGTGGTGATCTCACTGGTCGCCTCGGGGCATGTGCTGCTCGAAGGCGTACCCGGTCTCGGCAAGACGCTGATGGTCCGCGCGCTGGCGAAGTCGTTCAGCGGCAGTTTCTCGCGCATCCAGTTCACGCCCGACCTGATGCCCTCCGACGTGACCGGCCACACCATGTTCGATTCGGTCACCAATGAATTCAAGATCCGCCGTGGCCCGGTGTTTGCCAACCTGCTGCTGGCCGATGAAATCAATCGCGCGCCGGCCAAGACGCAATCAGCACTGCTGGAAGTGATGCAGGAATACCAGGTCACGATCGAAGGCGAACCACTGCCGCTGCCGCCGCCGTTCATGGTGCTGGCCACGCAAAATCCCATTGAGCTCGAAGGCACCTATCCGCTGCCTGAAGCGCAGCTGGATCGTTTCCTGTTCAAGGTGGTGGTGGGCTATCCGAGCCTGCAGGAAGAGACCGCACTGGTGCGCCTGGTGACCAACGGGCAGGTGGGCGACGCGCTGCAGGTAAACGATGTGCAGACGGTGATCAAGCCGGAAACCGTCCTGGCCCTGCAGAAACTTGCCGCCATGCTAACGGTGAATGAACGCATTCACGATTACGCCGTGCGCATTGTCCGCGCCACCCGCACGTGGCCCGGCATCGGCATCGGTGCGGGTCCGCGCGGCAGTATTTCGCTGGTGCGTGCGGCGCGTGCCAAGGCGCTCGCTTCCGGACGTGATTTCGTTACGCCGGACGATATCAAGTCAATCGCGCTGCCCGCGCTGCGCCATCGTGTGGCGCTTGCGCCGGATATGCAGCTTGAAGGCCAGACTACCGACCGCGTCCTGCAGGCGATCGTCGACAGCATCGAGGCGCCTCGCGCCTGAGCCAATGAGCGCAGCCGCAAACACAGCGAACGCAACGACCGCTTCTGCACTTGGCAAGGCGGCTGCCGCATCGCCAGTTGAAACGCAAGTGCGTGCGAGACAACCACGCGTTGGGCTGCGGCCATCGCCGCGCTTTATGCACGCCCTGGCGGTCTTCGCGCTGGCATCGGCCTTGCTCGCATGGCCCATTGCCGTGGAGATCCTGCCGCCGCTCGCGTGGACCGCATTGGCTGCTTTGTTCATCGTGGTCGCTGCTCTCGATGCCTGGCGCGCCATCGCCCTTCGACGCGCTGTTGTGCAAACGCTGACAGTCAAGCGCGTGATGCCGCATGCGTTCGCGCTGGGGGTTGCGCGCGATATCGCGCTGCGATTCGCCAACAGCGGCAGCAGCGTCATCAACCTGTCCATCTTCGATTTCACGCCGGCGCTGTTGCGCGCCGAAGGCATGCCGCGTTCATTGCAGGTGCCGGCAGGCGAGGAAATGGAAATTACCTATCGCGTGCTGCCGGTGCGGCGCGGCCCGGCTGACTTCGGTCATGTCGATGCGCTGCTCGATTCACCGCTGCGCCTGTGGCAGGCGCGCGCCGCGCTGGGCCGTGCGGAAACTGTGCGCGTCTATCCCAATTTCGCCGCCGTCGCCAAATTCGCGCTGCTGGCCACCGATCATCGCCTGAGCCGGCTGGGCGTCAAGCTGAAACGCCGGCGCGGTGAGGGCATGGACTTTCACCAGCTGCGTGAGTATCGACAAGGTGACAGCCTGCGCCAGATCGATTGGAAGGCCACCACGCGCCAGCGCAAGCTGATCTCGCGCGAATACCAGGACGAGCGCGACCAGCGGCTGGTGTTCATGCTCGATTGTTCGCGGCGCATGCGCGCGCAGGATGGCGATGTTTCGCACTTTGACCAGGCATTGAATTCGCTGATGCTGCTTACCTACGTCGCGCTGAAGCAGGGCGACTCGGTCGGCGCGCTGACCTTCGGCGGCGTCGATCGCTATTTCGCGCCGGGCAAGGGCGAACTCACGCTGAACGCCATCACCAACGCACTCTACGATATCGAGCCGCAACCGCGCACCGGTGATTACCTCGCCGCGGCGCAGCGCCTGATGCGCGAAGTGCCGAAGCGCTCCATGGTCATCATCCTGACCAACCTGCGCGATGAAGACGAAGACGAACTCGGCCTCGCTGTGAGGGTGCTGTCGTCCAAGCATCTCGTGGTCGTGGCCAGTCTGCGCGAGCAGATTCTCGGTGAATTGTCGGAGGCCAACGTCAGTACGCTCGACGACGCAATTGCCGTATCCGCTGCGCACAACTATCTTGAGGAACGCCGCCGCACCTTCATGCGGCTGGTGGGACGCGAGACTTTTGCGCTCGACGTCGAACCCAAGAAGCTGCCTATTGCACTGGTGAACCAGTACCTGGAAATCAAGCGCAGCGGGCGGCTCTAGTGACGATGCTGCGCGCACTGGTCGTCGATGACGACGACACCATGGTCGAATTCGTTTCCGCCGTGTTGCGCAGGGCGGGGTATGACGTGCACACCTGTGGTGACGGCATGGCCGCGCTGGAATTGTTCCGCGCGCACCCGTTCGATGTGGCGGTGGTGGATGTGCGCATGCCCAAACTGTCCGGCATCAGTTTCCTGAAAAACCTGCGCCTGCCGCAGGGCAGTCCACATCGCATTGTTCTTTTGTCTGCACAGATCGACAAGAAGCTGGAGCGCGAGGCACTGGATGCGGGTGCCGCGGCGTGCCTGCTGAAACCCGCAACCTCGGCCGCGATACTCGCAGCCGTTGCACCGCCGGTTTCGCCATAGGTCGACGCCGTCGCGGCATGCGTTAAACTGCCCAGGCATTCCCCGCGATCAAGCCCGCCCATGTCCTCCAGCCCCCAACAAAAATTACGCGCGCT
The DNA here is from genome assembly GCA_040006575.1 of Betaproteobacteria bacterium. GTDB lineage: Bacteria > Pseudomonadota > Gammaproteobacteria > Burkholderiales > Usitatibacteraceae > UKL13-2. The sequence goes on along the minus strand of JBDTWS010000090.1, from coordinate 6,602 downwards.
GGTGGTGGACGACGATGACACCGTTATCGACTTCCTCACCCAGGTGTTGCACCGGATGAACTTTACCGTCGAGCATGCGTTCGACGGGCTGGATGCATTGCGGCGCTGCCAGTCCGCGCGCTACGACCTCGTCGTCTGCGATGTCCGCATGCCGCGCCTGTCGGGCTTGAGCCTGCTCAGCAACCTGGCGCATACGCCGAATGTGGATACGCGCATCGTGATGATTTCCGCGCTGGATGACGATTCGCTGCGGCGTCAATCGATGGCCTCGGGCGCCACGCATTACCTGATCAAGCCGCTGACAGCGGAGATGTTGCGTGGGGCGATTACGGGTATTGGGTAAACGTCCTCCGCCTGGGAACACCCAAAATCCTCCGTTCGCCCTGGGCCTGTCGCAAGGTATGGATGTGAGGGACTGATTGAATTGAAGCAGGGTGTAGTTCGACCCGGCCAAAGCCTGGCATGCGACGGAGTACCATCAGCGAAAGCCGTCTTGGCGCCATTCCAGATTGCGAAACTCCAGCACAGGTGCGGCTCGTGGCGTGAAAATGGCTGGAGAACGGCGCCGACGCTTGTGATTCAACATTGAACCGGAAACTCCGGAGTTCGAATTACCCGGCGCCGATCAAATTGATCGATCAACCGTTCCCCCAGCGCACCGAAGAATTCCCCCTCCCTTGAATAGTCCCGCGCACGCCTTGATTTGCAATCCAGATTGCAACGCGTATACGGGCTAAAATTGAACACGAAAGGATTTTGAACACATGAAAACAACCACCGACATGCCCGATGTACAAATGCTGCGCAGCGAAATTGAAATGCTGATGGCTGATCGCGAGAAGCTGTTGCGCATTGCCGGCTCCGCCGCCAAGTTCGTCGAGAAGGTCAATATCGCCCGCCTGCCCGTCTCGGCCATTCCCCTGGCAGAAGCGGTCGCCAGCAGCGTCAACGCGCTTTCGGAAGACTCGTTGCGCGAAGCACTCCTGGCGGTCAAGAAGTAGCGTCTCCGCTGCGCGAATGCCATCGCCTGTAGTGCATCCGATAAAAATGGCGACGCCGTCTTTTCCATGAAAGACATCGTTCCCGCCAGTTACCAGCGACGCGGCGGCGTCGTAGGCAAAGCGCTGGGAAATTTCCTGTTTCACCTGGCCGGCTGGCGCATCGAAGGTGATTTGCCCGATGTGCCGAAGGTGCTGATCGCCGTCGCACCGCATACCAGCAACTGGGATTTCATCGTCGGCGTGCTGGCGTTGCTGACGCTCGACATCAAGATTTCATTCCTTGGCAAACACACCATTTTCCGCGGCTGGTTCGGCCGCTGGGTGCGGTCGATGGGTGGCATACCAGTCGATCGCGCACAGCCGCATGGCGTAGTGGGTGAAACAGTTGCGGCGTTTGCGGCCACCGACAAGCTGGTGCTGGCCATGGCGCCCGAAGGCACCCGCCAACTCGACAAGGGATTCAAAACCGGCTTCCTGCGCATCGCGCACGCCGCACAGGTGCCGGTGCTTTTGGCCTATTTCGATTTCGAGCGCAGGGTTGTCGGCTTCGGCCCGATGTTCACACCCAGCGGCGATGTCGATGGCGACATGAAAATAATCCTCGACTTTTACCGGCCCATGCACGGCAAATATCGCAAGGTCTGGCAGGACCTCCCCGCATAGATTTTCGTGATGGGCCAACAGTGAGCGCATGCACCAGTAAATTGTTCAGATATGGTGCGATGCAGCAAATCGGTATGAAGTCCTTAACCATTGAACTGCAAAGAAAAATTGTCGCGCGATAAGTTGGCACGCCACATGCTAATAGGTAACTGCGGTGGTTAACTCCATCGTCAATTTCTCCTCCGAGAGCGGTTTGCCCGATCCCTTACCGGATCGGGCATTTTTTTTGTGCCGCGCCAATTTCCACGCTGCCGGTTGCAAAAGCCCGAATGTCTGCTTCATCGAATCGTTGGCTCTTGCTATCATCCAGACAATCCTCGCGTCGGCGTTGCGGATAGATCTTTCTCGATCCATCCGGCGCGCCGAAACACCACAAGGGTTAGCAGTCGATTCTTGCTTGCGGTCCGTGCCGCCAAATCATAAGAAACTAAGGATGGAGATTTCATGAAGAGAATTTTGATGACTCACCTCGCGACCGTCACCGCCGCGTTCGCCATGATCCTTGGCAACGGCGCATCGGCGCAGACACCCATCGTGATCAAGTTCAGCCACGTGGTATCGAGCGACACCACCAAGGGCAAAGGCGCGCTGAAGTTCAAGGAGCTTGCCGAAGAGCGCACCAAGGGCAAGGTCAAGGTTGAAGTATTCCCGAACAGCCAGTTGTACAAGGACAAGGAAGAGATCGAAGCACTACAGCTGGGCGCGGTACAAATGCTGGCGCCGGCAGTGTCGAAATTCGGTCCGCTGGGGTTGCGCGAATATGAAGCTTTCGATTTGCCTTACCTGTTCGATAACGCGGCGGAACTCGATCGCGTCACGCAGGGGCCGATCGGCCAGGGCTTGCTCAAGAAGATGGAGACCAAGGGGATTGTCGGCCTGGCCTACTGGGACAATGGCTTCCGCAACATGAGCGCCAACAAGCCCTTGAAGAAACCGGAAGATTGCAAGGGCCTCAAATTCCGCATTCCTTCTTCCAAGGTGCTGGATGCGGAAATTCGCGCACTGGGCGGCATCCCCCAGGTCATGTCTTTTTCGGAGTTGTACCAGGGATTGCAGACCGGTGTGGTGGATGGCACCGAGGCGTCTTTCTCCAATATTTACTCGCAGAAGTTGCACGAAGTGCAGAAGTACATTACGTTGACCGAGCACAGCGCGCTGCTTTATGCGGTGATCGTCAACAAGAAATTCTGGGACGGTTTGCCGCCGGATATCCGCACCACGCTGGAAGGTGCGATGAAGGACGCCAGCAAATATGCACATGATCTTTCCAAGAAAGAGAATGACGATTCACTTGAAGGCGTGAGGAAATCCGGCAAGTCGCAGGTTATTGTCCTGACGCCTGCGGAAAAGGCCGAGTGGAAAAAAGCCATGGTAAAGACGCACAAGGAATTCGAAGACAAGATCGGCAAGGATCTGCTCAGCGCCATCTACAAGGAAACCGGTTTCAAGCCCAATTAATCAAGAGCTGTTCGGGGACAGAGTGGCGTATTCAAACGCCTGCCCCACCATCCTGGAGGAGTACTACATGAAAGCAATCTCACTGTTGTTGGCGGTCGCGGTTTCCGCCTTGTCCACGGCCGCATTGGCACAGGCGCCAATCGTCATCAAGTTCAGCCACGTCGTTGCGGTCGATACGCCGAAGGGCGCGGGTGCCGAATATTTCAAGAAAATTGCCGAAGAGCGTACCAAGGGCAAAGTCAAGATCGAGGTCTATCCCAACAGCCAGCTCTACAAGGACAAGGAAGAGCTCGAAGCCCTGCAGCTCGGTGCGGTACAGATGCTCGCGCCGTCGCTGGCCAAGTTTGGACCGCTGGGTGCGCGGGAATTCGAGGTGTTCGACCTGCCTTATATCTTTGACGACTACGCCGAACTGCACAAAGTTACGCAGGGTCCGATCGGCCAGGCGCTCCTGAAAAAGCTGGACAGCAAGGGCATCCTCGGCCTGGCTTACTGGGACAACGGCTTCAAGGTCATGAGCGCCAACAAGGCGCTGCGCATGCCGGAAGACTTCAAGGGGCAGAAAATGCGCATCCAGTCATCCAAGACGCTGGACGCACAGATGCGGGCACTGGGCGCCAATCCGCAGGTGATGGCGTTCTCCGAGGTGTATCAGGCACTGCAGACCGGTGTGGTCGACGGCACCGAGAATCCGCCGTCCAATCTCTACACGCAGAAAATGCATGAAGTGCAGAAATTCGTGACGATGTCCAACCACGGATACCTCGGCTATGCGGTCATCGTCAACAAGAAATTCTGGGAAGGATTGCCCGCGGATATTCGCACCACGCTCGAGGGCGCAATGAAAGATGCGACGAAATTCGCCAATGACGCCGCCAAGAAAGATAACGACGACGCCATGGCCGCAGTGAAAAAAGCCGGCAAGTCCGAGATCATCACGCTCACGCCGCAACAGAAGGCGGCGTGGAAAAAAGCGCTGGTAAAAGTTCACGCCGAACGCGAATCTGCCATCGGCAAGGACCTGATCCAGTCGATCTATAAAGAAACTGGTTTCGACCCGGCCAAGTTGTAGTCTGCATCACAAAACAATAACCAATTGAACTGGCCGGTGCGGCGGCGAAGCATTTCGCCGCTGCACCGGACCACGATTCGAATCGTCCGGAGGAGCTGCGAGCATGATGAAAGTTCTCGATCACCTTGAAGAATGGATCATTGCCACGCTGATGGGCGCGGCAACGATCATCATCTTCGTCGCAGTGGTGCACCGCTATTGCTCCGGACTGGCGATTCCCGGCGTCCAGGATGCGCTGCTGAAGATCAACATGAGCTGGGCGCAGGAAGCGTGCATCTACATGTTCGTGTGGATGGCCAAGTTCGGCGCAGCCTACGGTGTGCGCACCGGCATCCATGTGGGAGTGGATGTGCTCATCAACCAGTTGAAACCGAAGAATCGCGCGCGGTTCGTGATTTTCGGTCTGCTGGCAGGCGCTTTCTTCACCGGCACGGTGGGCACGCTGGGCGCCAATTTCGTGTGGGAAATCGCGCATACCGAACAGGTGTCGGCCGATCTTGAAATGCCGATGTGGATCGTCTACCTGGCCGTGCCGCTGGGCTCCTACCTGATGTGCTTCCGCTTCCTGCAGGTCACCTGGGCATTCTGGAAGACCGGGGAACTGCCCAAGCACGACCATGCGCATGTCGAGGGCATAGAGGATTTTGCGGTGATACCCGATAACCTCCATCCGGCCGATGCCAAAGCGGGAGCCAAGGCATGAACGCCGCCATCATCTTCATCCTGCTGTTCGCGCTCATGCTGACCGGCATGCCGATCTCGATTTCGCTCGGCCTGACGGTGCTTACTTTCCTGTTCACCATGACCAACGTGCCGATCGAATCGGTGGCGTTGAAGCTGTTCACCGGCATCGAGAAATTCGAGATCATGGCGATCCCGTTCTTCATCCTCGCCGGCAACTTCCTGACCCATGGCGGGGTGGCGCGACGAATGATCAATTTCGCCACCTCGATGATCGGCCACTGGCATGGTGGCCTTGGTCTTGCGGCCGTGATGGCTTGCGCGCTGTTCGCCGCCGTGTCTGGATCGAGTCCGGCCACCGTGGTGGCGATCGGATCGCTGATCATGCCGGCCATGGCGGCGCAGGGATTTCCAAAGGGATTCGGCGCCGGGGTGATTACGACGGCCGGTGCGCTGGGTATCCTGATCCCGCCTTCGATTGCCATGGTGATCTTTGCGGTCGCGACCAATACCTCGATCGGCGCCCTGTTCATGGCCGGGGTGATCCCCGGCCTGGTGCTGGCGACGTTGCTGGGGCTCACCACCTGGTACCGGGCACGCAAGTTCGGCTATCCGCGCATGCCCAAGGCAACCTGGATGCAGCGCTGGCGCGCATTTCGCGAAAGCATGTGGGGCCTTTTGCTGATCGTGATCGTGCTGGGCGGTATTTACTCGGGATTCTTTACGCCAACCGAAGCAGCCGCAGTCAGTGCGGTTTATGCCTTCATCATCGCCGTCTTCGTCTACAAGGACATGCCGCTGAAGAAGGTCGGCAAGGTGTTGCTCGATTCGGCCAACATGAGCGCGATGCTGCTCTACATCATTACCAATGCAGTGCTGTTCTCATTCCTGATGACGTCAGAACAAGTGCCGCAGGCGCTGACCAGCTGGCTGCTCGGGATGGGACTGGGTCCGATCGCGTTCCTGCTGGCGGTCAATATCCTGCTGCTGCTGGCCGGCAATGTGATGGAGCCCTCGTCGATCATCCTGATCATGGCGCCCATCCTGTTCCCGGTGGCCGTGAAGCTCGGCATCGACCCGGTACATTTCGGCATTCTCATCGTCGTCAACATGGAAGTGGGCATGTGCCATCCGCCGGTGGGGCTGAATCTCTATGTGGCGAGCGGCATTACCAAGATGGGTATCACGGAACTCACGGTTGCGGTGTGGCCGTGGTTGTTCACCATGCTCTGTTTCCTGTTCGTTGTGACCTACTGGCCGGGCCTGTCACTCTGGCTGCCAAGGGCACTCGGCATGTCCTGGTAGGGCGGTGTTGTGTGGTGTGGCTTGGCGTGCGTGAGCATGCCAGGCCACGCAAGCTTGCATTTGGGTAGGCGCTGCTTTTTCCTTAGGCGCCGCTGCAGGCAACGCGAGGACCAGGGCATTGCATAACACCCAGGTTTATGTGAATCGATCTGTAAACCTACTCGCAACGTTTGCACACGGTCGGTGCGGTAGAGCACCGATCCGCGAACGTTTTTGGCGGAAAGTCTCAGGGGTCTTTCGATAGTACCTTTCGCGCGCTGACGCATCGGAAGACGGGATGAGCTCCTGCATATACCCCCGCGCCTGAAATTGGGGGCAGCTATTTCCGTTACGCAAACTTGAGTTCCTGCGTTCGCCCCGCTCGCTCTTTTGATGCAGATCAAACCAGCGCCGCCCTGGCGATGTAGCGTGTGCCGGATGCC